>NZ_JCAQOZ010000051.1:0-335418 GCF_059567945.1 Paraburkholderia sp. BGA-UO-ETr-F12
GACATGCAGCTCACGACTGGAAGACGGCCATGAACCAATTCGCTATCCTCTATCAGGATCGCTTCATCAGATCACCCGTGTAATTCTCCAAACGCCTTAAACACGGAAATTCTGACACCCCCACGATGCGCGCGGCCATGATTGATCTGGGGGTCGAGCCATCGTTCAGCCGGCCACGCGTCAGTAACGACAACGCCTTTGCTGAGTCGCTGTTCCGTACGGCGAAGTACTGTCCGTTATGGCCTGAGAAACCGTTCGATACGCTGGAGGCAGCCCGGGAATGGGTGCAGCGCTTCGTGCAGTGGTTCAACGAGGAGCACTGTCACAGCGCATTGAAATATGTCAGCCCGGGACAACGGCACCGAGGTGAAGCCAACGACCTTCTGGCTAGACGGCGTGCGCTATACCAGAGCGCACGCATGCAAAATCCTGCCCGATGGTCGGGCGCCATCCGCAACTGGCACCTGGCAGACAAAGTCCATCTGAATCCGGAGCGCACCCTGGCATCGGCTCACAGATACAAGCAGGCAGCGTAACGGTTCAGACGACAACTACCTTGACACACACCGCAGGCAAAGAAAAGTAGGTGCTGCCCCGCACAGGGGCAACGCTAATAGACCACTAACAATTCAAGGAAAGGCCAAAAGACCAACGAGAGCAACGCCAAACAGACCACGAACCCAGCGGGGCAACGCCCAAAAATCCAGATCAACAACAAACCCGCCGGGCAGGCTCAAGCCTTCAACACCGAAGCCGCCACCTCCTCCCTCGATTGCACCTGCAAAACCGCATCCCTCTTATCCAGCAAATGCTGCCGAAGAATCGCGCTCAACTTCTTCCCATCCCGCGCTTCAAGCGCCTTCAACATCTCATCATGATCATGAATCGCGCTATCCCACTTAGGGATCTGAAAATTCGACCGAAACCGCAACGCCTGCAAGCGCCGATTCACAGCAACATAAGTCTGCCGCAGTGCTGAATTCCTCGCCGCTTCATTGATCTTGTCGTGAATCGCCTGGTTGCGGCTGTAGTACCCAGCCAGATCGTTCTGCGTCCGGCAAGCCAGCATCGCGTAGTGCAGCGCCTTGATCTCAGCAAGCTCCGCAGCCGTCATCCGCTCCGCCGCCAGTTCGCCGGAAAAAGCCTCCAGACCACTCATCAACTCAAAGGTCTCGCGCAACTCCGCTTCCGACATCTTCGACACCGACGCACCGCGGTTCGGCGAAATCTCGATCAGCCCTTCGGCGGCGAGCACCTTCAACGCCTCCCGCAACGGCGTGCGCGAAATCCCCAGCGTCTCGCATAACTCGCGCTCGTTCAGTTTCTTGCCCGGCTCCAGCACCCCCTCGACGATAAAACGGCGAATGTGCTCCACCACCGTGTCGTGCAAGCGCTGACGCTCAACCTTCGGCATCAGCGGGGACGCGGCCACACCCGCATCGAAATCCGAATTTTGCATACAAAAATCCTCAACATCGTGTTAGGCAGGATTTTAGCGGAAGCATCCAGATTAGTTAATAGCGCGGGTAAACACCGGTATCGACAGGCAATTTTCGCCTTGGATCCGTCACGGATCGTCTGATATAGTTTTTTGCATGCAAAATTCAATCGGAGGAGCCCAATGCTCAAGTTAGACTTTCACCCCGCTGGCCGTCACTTCCTGCAGATCCCGGGTCCGAGCCCGGTGCCCGATCGCATTCTCCGTGCGATGAGCTACCCGACCATCGATCATCGCGGCCCCGAGTTCGGCGAACTTGGTCTGAAGGTGCTCGAAGGCATCAAGAAAATCTTCAAGACGCAACACCCGGTGGTGATCTATCCGGCTTCCGGTACGGGCGCTTGGGAAGCGGCGCTGTCGAATACGCTCAGCCCCGGCGACAACGTGTTGATGTTCGAGACCGGTCACTTCGCCACGCTGTGGAAAAAGATGGCGGAAAGCCTCGGGCTGAAACCGGAGTTCCTCGGTCTGCCTGGCATCGAAGGCTGGCGTCGTGGTGTGCAACCGAACATGATCGAAGAGCGCCTGCGCGCCGACACGCAACACGCGATCAAGGCAGTGTGCGTCGTCCATAACGAAACCTCCACGGGCGTCACCTCGGATATCGCCGCCGTGCGCCGCGCAATCGACGCCGCCGGCCATCCGGCGCTGCTGCTGGTCGACACGATCTCGGGTCTCGCCTGCGCCGACTATCGCCATGACGAATGGGGCGTCGACGTCACCGTGTCGGGCTCGCAAAAGGGTTTGATGCTGCCGCCGGGCATCAGCTTCAACGCGATCTCGCCGAAGGCGGTGGCCGCCAGCAAGCAGGCCAGATTGCCGCGCAGCTTCTGGGACTGGACCGACATCGTCGAGATGAACAAGACCGGCTACTGGCCGTACACGCCGAACACGAACCTGCTGTACGGGCTCAACGAGGCGCTGGAGATGATTCTCGGCGAAGGGCTCGATAACGTGTTCGCCCGTCATGAGCGTCTCGCCGAAGCCACCCGCCGCGCGGTTCGCGCGTGGGGTCTGGAGATTCAGTGCGCGGACCCCGCCGTGTATAGCCCGGTGCTGACCGGCGTGATGATGCCGGATGGCATCGATGCCGACGCGGTGCGCAAGGTCATCTACGAACGCTTCGACATGTCGCTCGGTACCGGTCTCGGCAAGATGAAAGGCCGCATGTTCCGCATCGGCCATCTGGGCGACTGCAACGACCTGATGCTGCTGGCAACACTGGCCGGTTGCGAAATGGGTCTGCGGCTCGCGGGCGTACCGCTCAAGGAAAGCGGCTTGCCTGCCGCTATGGAGTGGTTGAGCCAGCCGACTCAGGCCTCGGGACTGAAAGCCGCAGCGTAAGCACCTTAAGCACCTGAGCACCTGAGCACTCAGGCGCTTCTCGCAGCAGGGGAGGGCGGGAGCACTTCCCTCACGAAGCCGCGCATAGAACGCGGCTCATGAACAACAGGCGATGTTCCCGCGGCGCAGGTCGCTGACGGGCGACGATGCAGCGCGCCATTCCAGGCGCGCCGTCGACAGACTGCAATGGAGAGAGACGATGAAGCGGTTTCGTGTGAGCAGTGCGACCAGTATCGTTATAGTGATGCTCTGCATCATGTACTTCATCACCTACCTTGACCGCGTCAACGTCAGCACCGCGGCGGCAGGTTTTGGCAAGGAATTTGGCCTGTCCCATACTGAGGTGGGCCTCGTGTTTTCCGCTTTCGCTTACCCGTATCTGATTTTTCAGATCATCGGTGGCTGGGTCAGCGACCGCTTCGGCGCGAAACGCACGCTGATCTTCTGCGGCGCCATCTGGGGTGTCGCGACGCTGCTGACCGGTCTCGCGGGCGGCCTGGTCTCGTTGCTGGCCGCACGCGTGCTGCTCGGTTTCGGCGAAGGCGCCACGTTTCCCGCCGCGACCTCGGCCATGGCGCGTTGGGTCGCGAAAGAAAAACGCGGGTTTGCGCAGGGCATCACTCACGCGGCGTCGCGTATCGGCAATGCGGTGGCACCGGGCTTGATCGTGCTGGTGATGGCCACATGGGGCTGGCGCGAATCGTTCTATATCTGCGGCGTGTTCAGCTTGCTGTGGGTCGCGGTGTGGGCGTTCACGTTCACCGAACATCCGAAAGATCATCCGCGCATCACGGCTGAGGAACTCGAAGTCTTGCCCGCGCCGAAACCGAAAGCGGCCGGCGTGCCGTGGGGCAAACTGTTTCGCCGCATGTGGCCGGTCACGATCGTGTACTTCTGCTATGGCTGGACCTTGTGGCTGTTCCTTAGCTGGATTCCGCAGTACTTCCTGCACAGCTATCACCTGCAACTGCAAAAGTCGGCGATCTTCGCCTCGGTCGTGTTCTTTGCCGGCGTGCTCGGCGATACGCTCGGCGGCATTGTGACCGACTGGATCTTCACACGTACCCGCAGCCTGAAGCGTGCGCGCAGCTGGATGGTGTCGGTGTGCATGTTCTTTTGTCTTCTCTCGCTGATTCCGCTGATGTTCACGCATCACCTGTATGTGTCGATGGCGTGCCTTGCGTCGGGCTTCTTCTTCGCCGAAATGACGATTGGTCCCATGTGGGCGATTCCGATGGATATCGCGCCGGAATACTCAGGCACCGCGAGCGGCATGATGAACACCGGCTCGGCTTTTGCCGCGATCGTCTCGCCGGTGGTTGGCGGATTCCTGATCGACTACTTCGGCAGCTGGGAGTTGCCGTTCGTCGGCAGCATGCTGTTGATGGCGCTCGGCGTGGTGCTCGCGTTCCGCATGCAGCCGGAAAGCAAGTTTGACCTCAATGCGGCCGACAAAGCGCATGCGACTACCGGCGTGGGCGCATAAGCAGGCAGCACCGTTCCTTCTTTTCGCCTTGAAAGCAATGACAACATCACTGAGTCAACGTCTCGCCGACGCGCGCCGCCATCACCTGACGCTCGATGCGTTGCCGGCGGAGCAGATTCCAGCAGACGGCGCCGCCGCCTACGCGATCCAGCACGACATTCTGCGCGCGCTGGATGCGCCGATCGGCGGCTGGAAGATCGGCGCGAAGTCCGACAGCGGCCCGATCCAGGGCGCACCGCTGCCGGCGAGCGATCTGCACGCCGACGGCGCACGCTTGTCGCGCAAAACCTTCACGCCACTGGGACTCGAACTGGAGATCGCATTCCGCTTCGGCCGCCGTTTCGAGCCATCAGCCACGTCTTATAGCGAAGCCGACGTGCTGGGCGGTATCGGCTCGATCGGCACGACCATCGAGATCGTGGCGAGCCGTTATGCCAACTGGCCCGACGTCGACAGGCTCGCCCAGCTTGCTGACTTGCAGAATCACGGCGCGCTGATCGTCGGCGAATTCACGCCGTATCGCGAGGATTTTCCGTTTTTGTCCCCGTCGTTGCGGTTCAGCTTTGAAGGCCTCGACGTGGTCGAGACGACGCCCGCCAATCCGGCCGGCGATCCGCGACGCCTTCTGACATGGCTTGTCAATCACGCGACGTCGCGCGGCATTGCGATCACGCCGGAGATGATCGTCACGACCGGTTCGTATACCGGAATGTTTTTCCCGCAGAGCGCGGGCACGGCCAGCGGGCGCATTGAAGGGCTCGCGCCGATCAGCCTGACACTGTACTAGTCCGTTTTCTTCCAGGCCGACGATATGACGAACCCCACCTCCGCTTTGCTCGTCAAGCCGATCCATCTCGTGCCGTCCGCCGCGCGCCTGACGACGCCGCTCGCACAGCATCTGCGCAAGTCCTTGCGCGGCGACGTGTTATTCGATGCGGCGAGCCGCGGCCGTTATTCGACCGACGCGTCGATCTACCAGATCACGCCGATCGGCGTGGTGGTGCCGCGCGATCAGGACGACCTGCGGATCGCGTTGGAGATTGCGCGTAGCGAGAAAGTGCCGCTGCTCGCGCGCGGCGCGGGTACCAGCCAATGTGGCCAGACGGTCGGTGAAGCGCTGGTTATCGATACCAGCAAATGGTTGAACAACATCGTCGCGTTCGATGCCGACGCGCGTACCGTGACGGTAGAGCCGGGCGTCGTGCTGGACCACCTGAACGCATGGCTGAAACCGCACGGTCTATGGTTTCCCGTCGACGTCTCGACGGCGGCGCAATGCACGATCGGCGGCATGGCCGGCAACAACTCGTGCGGTTCGCGTTCGATCGAATACGGCAACATGGTGCACAACGTCGAGGCGATCGACGCGATTCTCGCCGACGGCAGTGAAGCACATTTCGCGTCATTGCTGCAGGCGCCGCAAGGCGCGCGCCTGCAGCAGATCGTGGAAGGCGTGAAGCGGATTGCCGAGCGCGAGCATGATGAAATCGTCGAGCGCATCCCGAAGGTGCTGCGGCGCGTATCCGGCTACAACATCGACCTGTTCGATTGCCAGAACCCGCGCGCTTATACCGACGACGGTATCGCCAATCTCGCGCATCTGCTGATCGGTTCGGAAGGCACGCTGGCGTTCAGCCGGCAATTGACGCTGAAGCTCGCACCGCTGCCTCAGCATAAAACGCTGGGCGTGGTGAATTTCCCGACCTTCTGGCAAGCGATGGACCTCACGCAGCACATCGTCAAGCTGAAGCCGGTGGCCGTGGAGCTGGTCGATCGCACGATGATCGATCTGGCGATGAGCAATCCCGCTTTCCGGCCGGTGATCGAGAAGGCGCTGGTCGGCGAGCCGCAAGCGATCCTGCTGGTGGAATTCGCGGGCGAGAACGCGGATCAGCAGCTTGCGTCGCTCAAGCAACTCACCGAACTGATGGCCGATCTGGGCTTGCCCGATTCGGTTGTCGAGATGCCTGCCGCGAACGAACAGAAAGCGCTGTGGGAAGTCCGCAAGGCTGGGCTGAACATCATGATGAGCATGAAGGGCGACGGCAAGCCGGTCTCCTTCATCGAAGACTGCGCGGTTCCGCTCGAACATCTGGCGGAATATACGAGCCGCCTGACCGAGGTGTTCCATCGGCACGGGACAGAAGGCACGTGGTACGCGCATGCGAGCGTCGGCACGCTGCACGTGCGGCCGATTCTCGACATGCGGCGCGACGGGGCGCTCAAGATGCGCGCGATCGCCGAAGAAGCGGCCGCCCTGGTGCGTGAATACAAGGGCGCATATTCGGGTGAGCACGGCGACGGTTTGTGCCGCGGCGAATGGGTCGCATGGCAATACGGGCCGCGTCTGAACCAGGCGTTCACCGAGATCAAGGCGCTGTTCGATCCGGACAATCGTTTCAATCCCGACAAGATCGTGCGTCCGCCTAAGATGGACGATGCGCGCAATTTTCGCTTCGCGCCGGGCTACGCCGCGCGTCCGATCGAGACCGCGCTCGACTGGTCCGCCTGGAACGTCGAACGCGATCCGCTGACGGGGCAGGAGACCTTGCCGGGCAGCGGCAATGATTTGTCGGGCGGTCTCGCGAAGGCCGTCGAGATGTGCAACAACAACGGCCATTGCCGCAAGTTCGACGCGGGCACCATGTGCCCGAGTTATCGCGTGACGAAGGATGAGCAGCACGTGACGCGAGGACGTGCGAACACGTTGCGTCTGGCGATCTCCGGGCAACTCGGCGAAGCAGGACTTGCCAGCGACGATGTGAAGGACACGCTCGATCTGTGCGTCTCGTGCAAGGGCTGCAAGCGCGATTGCCCGACGGGCGTCGATATGGCGAAGTTCAAGATCGAGGCGCGGGCGGCGCGCGTCAAACGGCATGGACTGCGTCTGCGCGACAGGCTGGTGGCCTTCATGCCGCGCTATGCCGCAACGGCGAGCCGGGTGCCTGGATTGATGGCGTTGGCCGATAACGTGCCGGTGTTGTCGGCATGGTTCAAGCGGGCGGTAGGTTTTGCGCCGGAACGCACGCTGCCGCGTTTCAGGAAATCGTTTCTGGCGAGCGCGTTGGCGGCGAAGCCGCCTCGAGGCGGCGCGCTGAAAGAAGTGCTGCTCTTCGTCGATACGTTCAACAACAACATGGAGCCCGAGAACGCACGCGCCGCGCAACAGGTGCTGGAAGCCGCCGGCTACACGGTGCACTTCAATACGAGCCACGGCGAGCGGCCGGTGTGCTGCGGCCGGACCTTCCTCGCGGCCGGTCTGGTCGATGAAGCGAAGCAGGAAGCACGACGCATGCTCGATCTGTTCAAACCTTTTGTCGAGCGCGGCGTGCCGATTGTCGGATTGGAGCCGTCGTGTCTGCTGTCGTTGCGCGACGAGTTTCTGCACTACGGTTTCGGCGAAGAAGCACAACGGCTTTCGAAACAGGCGTTTCTGTTCGAAGAGTTTCTGGTGCGCGAGGAAAAGGCCGGACGCTTGCGACTCGCATTGAAGCCGTTGGCAAAGGAGCAGGCGCTCGTACATGGTCACTGCCACCAAAAGGCTTTCGATGCGTTCACACCCGTGCAAACCGTGCTGAAGTGGATTCCTGACCTGAAGGTGTCGACGGTGGAATCGTCGTGCTGCGGAATGGCGGGCAGCTTCGGCTACGAAGCCGAGCATTACGCGACATCGCAGGCAATGGCGGAACTCTCGCTACTGCCGGCGGTGCGCAAGATCGACGGCAATACGGTGATGGTCGCGGACGGCACGAGTTGCCGGCATCAGATTCACGACGGGGCGGGCGTCGACGCGATCCATGTTGCGCGTGTGCTGGCAATGGCTTTGCAGTGAGGGCGGTGAACCACTAGGCGGCGCCGACAACCTGTCGATATGCCGCCGGCGCCACGCCGACGCTTTCACGAAAGCGATGGCTGAAATGGCTGGCGTTGGCATAGCCGCATTGTTCGGCGACTTGTGCGAGCGGCAGCCTCGTGGTGCGCAGCAGCGTGCGGGCGCGTTCGAGCCGTTGCTGCGCGATCCAGGCGGCGGGCGGAAGTCCGAACGACGTGCGGAACATGCGCGCGAGATGGAACTCGGATAGTGCCGCCACACCGGCAAGCTCGCCGAGCGTGAGCGTTTGCGCGAGATGGTTCTCGATGTAATCGCGCAAGCGCCGCCGGGTCGCAACCGACAAACCGCCCTTCAGCGACGTGTCCGTGCGGCGCACGCCTTGTGCGCGCAGCAGCAGGCTCAAGACCTGATGCGCGGCCTCATTCGTCCGCAGCAGGCCGTCGGGATCCTGCCAGTCTTCGTTGGCGAGCGATTGACACAGGCTCGCGATGCGGGCGTCTTCGAAATAGGTGCGATCGGCCAGCGTCAGTTCGCGCGGCTCGCGATCGAGTTCCTGCACGGCGCGCTGCGTGAAGTGTTCAGGCAGGAAGTACAGATGCATGAAATGCATGTGACCGCGCACCCACCAGCGCGATTCATGGTCGCCCGGCAACGCGCAAAGCCGCGACGGCGCGCCGTAGCGCCCGGGCATCTTCTGCCGCTCGGTGCGATAGCCGCCGTCCAGATAGCACGACAGCGTGTGATGGCCGGGCCGCTCATAGATGGTCTCGGCTTCCTCGGTTTCGCGTGTCCAGAGCGCGATGGCAAGCCGGTCGCCCAGCCACGCGAAGCGTTCGAGATTCGCGTTGGCGCTCTGCAGCGTGTGACAAACCGACTGAAGGCCGAACGGCGTTTCAGTGGGTTCGATCACGGAGGCGGGCAGGGTGGTGTTCACGGAGAGGAGCGGGCTGCATTCGATGATAGGGTGAGCGGCCAGTATACGGCGAGCGGTCGCGGGCGGTGTATCACCCCGAAAAAGTGCGCAATCCTGGACAACTGCCTTTGCCGGCGCCGCAGCATAGTGGGACTCTCGCTTATTGCTGCCACAGGCTTCGTCATGAATTTTTTGCTCTATGCCGCCACCGTGCTGATCTGGGGCACCACGTGGATCGCGATCAAATGGCAATTGGGTTCGGTACCGCCGCCGGTGTCGATTGCGTGGCGGTTCTGGATTGCGGCACTGGTGCTATTCGCGCTGCTGCGCATCATGCGCCGGCCGATCTGGCCGCCGCGCGCCGCGTGGCGCTTTCTTGCCGCGCAAGGTCTGGCGCTCTTCTGCCTGAACTTTCTGTGCTTCTACTACGCGGAACAGGTGGTGCCGAGCGGCCTCGTCGCGGTGGTGTTTTCTACCGCGCCGCTGCTGAACTCGATCAACGGCCGGCTGTTCATGGGCCGTCCTTTGCAGCCGTCGGCGATTGCGGGGGCGGCATTGGGGCTGGTCGGCATCGTCTGCCTGTTCGTCCAGCAGATGGCCGGGCACCTGGGCGACCACGCGGTGTGGCTAGGGCTCGCTATCGCGTTCCTTGGCACCTTGTGCTTTTCGGCCGGCAATCTGCTGTCGAGCCGGATGCAATCGATGGGCTTGCACCCGTTCGCCACCAATAGCTGGGCCATGCTGATCGGCGCGAGCATCCTGACGGTGGGAAGCGTGCTGGCCGGTTTCTCGTTCTCTATCGAGCCTGACGTGCGTTATCTCGGCGCGCTCGCCTATCTGGCGATCTTCGGCTCGGTGATCGGTTTTACGGCGTACCTGATGCTGGTTGGACGCATGGGACCGGAGCGGGCCGCTTACTGCACCGTGCTGTTTCCAATTGTCGCGCTTGCCGTCTCGACGATATTCGAGGGCTACCAATGGTCCGCGTTGGCGGTGCTCGGGCTCCTGCTGGTGGTGGCCGGGAATCTGATGGCATTCGATCTCACGCGGCGGCTCTTCGTGCGGCGCGTGAGCGCGTCCTGAGCGCACCGCGCTTCGGCGCCGTGCCTTAATCCGCCGCGGCCCACTCCGGCCGCTTGCCAAGGCTGTCGAACAGTTCGAGTATCGTCGCCTTGACCTTCTGCACGGCATTGCTCAGCAACGCCGTGTCGTGCCAGCAGAGCGACAGCTCGCGCGAGAAAAGCGGGTGATCGACCTTGGCAAGCTTGAGCTTGTGCTCGTCGAGTTCAACGTGCGCGGCCGTCCACGGCAGGATCGTCACACCTAACTTTGCCATCACCGCGGCGAACAACAGCGCGGTGGAACTAGCCTCGAACAGAATCTCGCACGGCAGCCCGGCCTCGCGCAGCGCCCACTCGACGCGGCTGCGAATCGTATTCGGCGCGCTGGGCAGGATCAGAGGCATACGCCCGAGTTCGGCGATCGACACCGACTCGTGTGGCATCTGAAACTCCGGCCACGCGATCAGATAGAGCACCTCGGTGAGCAGCTTCTGCGCGGCGACCCCGCGCGTTTCGACTGCGTCTACCACCACAGCCAGTTCCACCCTGCCGCTGCCGATCAGACTGCCGAGTTCCGCGCTCGGCGCTTCGAGCAGTTCCAGCGCGATGCCTGGGAAGCGGTCGCGAATCGTGCGTGCAAGCGGGATCGCCACCATCCGCGCCGTGCTCGACGGCATGGCAACCGACACTTTGCCCTGCGGCAGCTCCGCGTCCTGCCGTAGCAACTCGCGCGTGCTGTCGGCCTGGCGCAGCAACTCGATCGCGTGACGGTACAGCGTTTGCCCGGCCGCGGTGGGCGCCACGCCCTGCACGCTGCGCTCGAGCAACTGCATCCCCAGATTGCGTTCCAGATTACGCATCTGCTGGCTGATCGCGGGCTGGGCGATATGCAGGGCCTCGCTCGCGCGCGTGACATTGCCGAACTCCACCACTTTGACGAAATACCGTAGCTGCCGCAGGTCCATGCTCGTCGCTCGCTCCTTGATCCCATAACAAAATCCGATTGAGCTAGAGAAATATCATATTTTTAGATTATCGAGTGGGTTCTTATACTCGACTCACAAAAACCGAAGCGTGCCCAGCGTGAGCTGTCCGGCGCAGCTTCAAAACGGCCGGCGTCCGTCGGCGGCAACCATGTTGCATGAGGCCCGGGTAGCGCGCTAAAGCGCGAACTCTGGTCGACACAGGAGACAAGAATGGCTAAAGCGATCACCGCGTCGGCGCCCGGGCTCAAGGCCGGGCGCACGCCTCTCACCCGCGAGCAGATCGGCGGATTCTGGGCGGTTTACTCGGGATGGGTGCTGGACGGCGTGGATTCCGTGATCTACGCGCTGGTGCTGATTCCGGCGCTCACCGAGTTGCTGCCCAACTCCGGGATTGCCGCGACGCCGGGCAATCTGGGCATGTACGGCTCGATCCTGTTTGCGCTGTTTCTGATCGGCTGGGGGCTATCGTTCATCTGGGGGCCGCTCGCCGACCGTTTTGGCCGTGTCAAGACTTTGGCCGCGAGCATTCTGATCTATTCAGTGTTCACCGGCGCCGCGGCATTCGCGCACAACGTCTGGGAATTGGCCGCCTTCCGACTGATTGCCGGTATCGGCGTGGGTGGCGAGTGGGCGCTGGCGGGGACTTATGTTGCCGAGAGTTGGCCGGAAGATCGCCGCAAGATGGGGGCGGGCTATTTGCAGACCGGTTACTACGTGGGGTTTTTCCTTGCTGCTTTGTTGAACTACACGGTCGGCGCGACGTATGGCTGGCGCGCGATGTTCCTGTGCGGTCTCGCTCCGGCGCTGCTGGCGATCTTCACGGTGCTCAGGGTGAAAGAGCCAGGGCAGTGGCGCAAGGCCACGCATGGAGTCGGTCAGACGAACGCCGCAGCCGCGCCGAAACGCCGGCCGCTGATGGAGATATTCGCACCCGCCTATCTACGTCGCACGTTGACGAGCGCGAGTCTCGTGGGCGTCGCGATCATTGGCTTGTGGGCCGGGTCGGTGTACGAAGCGAGCGCCGTCGTGACGCTGGCGACACGCGCCGGCATCGACCGCGTCGGCGCGGTGCATCTTGCTTCGATCGGCGCCGCGGTGTTGTCGGTCGGGACGATCCTCGGCTGCCTGGCAGCACCGTGGCTGGCGGAGCGGCTTGGGCGCCGCGTCGCGCTGGGGGTGTACTTCGCCGGCATGGCGGTGTCGATCGTGGTTGCTTTCGGCTGGATCTTCTATCTGCCGAACGGGCTCAACCCGTTCATGGTGTCGCTGCTGTTTCTTGGCTTCTTCGGCGGCAATTTCGCGATTTTCTCGCTGTGGCTGCCCGAGCAATACCCGACCCGGATACGCGCCACCGCGTTTGCCTTCAACGCGTCGGTGGGCCGCCTGCTCGGCGCCGGTGTGAACTTCCTGCTGGCTGCCGCGATTCATTGGCAAGGCTCGCTCGGGTTGCCGATTGCGTGGACCGCGGTGGCCTTTGGGATCGGCCTGCTGATCTTGCCGTTTGCTGTCGAGACCCGTCATCAGACGTTGCCGGAATAGCGCCTCGCCGAGCGCATCGATCGCGCTGCCTGCTCCGGTCTTTGGGTGTTGCAGTGCGGGCAGCGCGCAAGCGCGTCACACAGGTTATTCGCAGCCGTCATCAATTCGCTGGAGAACTGAATGCAAGCGTTACAAGGAATCAAGGTCGTCGAACTGAGCCGTGCGCTGTCGGGGCCGTTCTGCTCGATGGTGCTGGCCGATCTCGGCGCGGATGTCATCAAGGTCGAACCGGGTCCGGGCGGCGATATGAGCCGGACCTGGGGGCCATTCGACCGAGGTGTGAGTACCTACTATCTCTCCTGCAATCGTAACAAGCGCGGCGTGTGCATCGACTTTCGCAACCCCGAGGGACTGGCGGCGATTCATCGGCTGATCGACGATGCCGACGTCGTGATCGAGAACTTCAAGCCTGGCACCATCGACAGCATGGGGCTCGGTTACGACGTGCTCAGCGCGCGCAATCCGCGGCTGGTGATGGGCAGCATCAATGCATTTGGCGCGGATGGTCCGATGAGCGGCTGGCCCGGTTTCGACCAGATCGCGCAAGGGTATTCCGGCCTGATGAGCCTGACCGGTTTCGCCGATGGCGACCCCACGCGTACCGGCACCGCGATCGGCGATCTGAGTTCGGGCATGTGGCTCGCGATGGCGATCCTGTCCGCGTTGTTGGAGCGCGAGCGAACCGGGCGCGGCCAGCATGTGAGCACCTCGTTGCTTGCGAGTCTGGTGGGGCTTTTGAGCGTGCATGGGCAGCGCTACCTGAGCCTTGGCGACATTCCACGCCGCACCGGCAACGCGCATGCGGTGATCGCGCCCTATGGCGTGTTCGAAACCGCCGATGGCCCGCTCAACATCGCGCCGATTACGTCGGACATGTGGCTGCGCTTGTGCCAGTTGCTGGATTTACCCGCGTTGCCGGACGACTCCCGCTTCGCGACCAACGAAGCCCGCGTCGCGCATCGCGACGAATTGAAGGTGGCGCTGGAAACGCGTTTAAAGACGCGTAGCAAAAGGGAGTGGACCGAACTTTTCATCGGCGTGGGATTGCCGGCCGGCCCGATCAATACGTTAGACGAAGTATTCGCCGACCCTCAGGTGCAGCACTGCCGATTGGTGGAAACGGTCGAGCATCCGACACTCGGCGCGCTGCGCCAGGTCGTCACGCCGGTATCGGGTTCGACGATAACGGGTGAGGCTTCGCCTCACATCAGCCGGCATGCGCCGCCGGGTCTTGGCGAACATACTGTCGATGTATTGCGCGAAGCGGGCTTCGACGAGGTCTCGATCAAGGCATTGCTTGCCGCCCAAGCGGTGCATCAACAGGGCGAGTATCTGTCGAAGGAGAAGGCTACGGAGCGCGAGGCTGGCATTACCCAATGAGCAGGATGCAAATCTTGAAACATGCTGTAGAGGTCACACAATGAACACACCGAACGCGTTGCCGTTCACGGTAACAGTTGAGATAGCGGATGAACGGATCGCACGTTTAACGTTCAGCCATCCTACGCGCAGGAATGCGCTCAGCGCGGAGTTATTGCAGGCACTCGACTCGCACCTCTGCGAGCTTGCTGCGCGGCGAATTCCGGTCGTGATACTGGGCAGCGGCATCGGGCAGGACGTTTGGAGCGCGGGCCACGATCTTGGCGAGTTGATGCACGACCGCGATCCGATTGCGTACGGCAAGCCGTTGGAGCAGGTATTGCGCCGCGTGCGTGCGTACCCGGGCGTGGTGATCGCGATGGTATCGGGTTCCGCGTGGGGCGGCGCGGTCGATCTGGCGATGAGTTGCGACCTGGTCGTTGCCGATGGAAGCGCGCGCTTCGCGATGACGCCGGCGAACATTGGCTTGCCTTACACCACGAGCGGCCTGCTGCGATTCTTCAACAATGTGCCGATTCACGTGCTGAAGGAGATGTTCTTCAGCGCGCAGCCACTCGACGCAGCGCGTGCCGAGCGCTTCGGCGTAATCAACCGCCTGGTCGACAGCGACAAACTGGAAGCAACGGCGCTTGAAATGGCGCGGGGAATAGCGAGCAAAGCGCCGCTGGCGATCCAGGCGGTGAAGGAGCAACTGCGGATACTTGAGGACCTGCAACCCATGCCTGTGCAGGCGATGGAACAGATTGCCGAGCTTCGCCTGCAGGCCTGCGAGAGCGCGGATTTCAGCGAGGGACTGACCGCGTTTTCGGAGCGGCGGCCTCCGGTGTTTGGCGGCAAGTGAACCATGAGCCTGCCGGGGTGATGAATGCGTGCCGCACGCACCGGCAGGGTTCAAGGTGAGCGTTTTCGGGAGCGAAGAAAGACCCTGACGGTGAGCTTTTTCGGGGAAAAAAGGGCAGGCCCCCCGCACGGGGCAACGTTGATAGACCGCAAACAGAACGAGAAAAGGTGCCCCCAGTTCGCCTTGAAAGCAGCACCGTAAATGCTATGGATTAACCACATGGGTAGACGAAGCTGTCCAACATCCGTATAATCCCAGCATCCTAACCGTGAAATCCCGGCTACATAGCTAAAGTTAGAAGGGGTTGAGTGCACATTGGCAGTAAATCGCATTCAGCCTTGCAGATCAAAAACCAGCACCTAGGGGCTCTGCCCCGCCAAGCGGACAAGCTACCTGGCGTAGCTATCCGCATGATCGATGGATCTGGCACCAGTCTTCGCTGACTGGCAAGCCACCGAAGGCGAAAGCAAAACCACCGCCCTCGCGCCGAGGAAAAAACAGACTCCCCGGCACCACTCGGTTCAATTCGCGGCACTAGCCGCGTCCCGAACTTCCCATTCGCAGCGTCGTCACGACGCCTGTGCGGCGTGGCTATTTCCGCGCGTCGCTCGAACAAGGAGGCGCATCTTCATGATTCAACGTCCTGCCAGACTGATCGGCAGTCTTGTCGCCATCGGCATTGTCGTCGCGCTGCTGTGCCGCGCGATCGACCCCGGCGCATTGCACCAGTACGCACCCGATCTCGTCTACTACACGAAACGGCATCTGCTGCTGGTCGGTTACTCGATGGCGCTTGCACTGCTGATCGGTATCCCCTGTGGCGTGCTGCTCAGCCGGCCGTCGTTCGCGCGTCATGCCGAGCGTTTCATGCAGATCTTCAACATCGGCAACACGATCCCATCGTTGGCAGTGCTGGCGATCGCGCTCGGCATCTTCGGCATTGGCGATATACCTGCGTTGGTTGCGCTGTTTCTCGCGTCGTTGCTGCCGATCACCCGTAACGCTTACGAAGGCATGAAAAGCGTGTCGCCCGCCTTGCGTGAAGCAGCCCGAGGTCTCGGCATGACCGGCTGGCAATCGCTGCTGCGCGTGGAGTTACCCAACGCGATGCCGATCATCATCGGCGGCGTGCGCACGGCGCTTGCGATCAACGTGGGCAGCGCACCGCTCGCATATCTGATCGGCGCGGACAGCCTCGGCACGCTGATCTTCCCGGGCATCTATCTGAACAATCAGCAGCAGCTTTTGCTTGGTGCCGCGGCCACCGCGATTCTCGCGCTGGTGCTCGACGGCGTCGTCTCGGCCGGCAGCCGCTACCTGCTCGCACGACGCGGGGTGACGGCATGATGAATCTGTTCAAACGCTGCCGCTGGATCGCAGCCGGTGCGCTGCTCTTTACCAGCCTCCATGCAAGTGCGGCCACCCTGGTACTCGGCGGCAAGAACTTCACCGAGCAATACGTCCTGACCGAAATCACCTCGCAGTATCTGCGCTCGAAGGGCTACACGGTCGACGCCCGCACCGGTCTCGGCAGCACGCTGTTGCGCAGTGCGCAGGAGAACGGCCAGGTCGATATCACGTGGGAATACACCGGCACGGCCGCGATTGTGTACAACAAGATCACCGAGAAGCTCGATCCGAAGACGATGTACGAGCGCGTGAAAGCACTCGATGCAAAACGTGGCCTCGTCTGGCTCGACTGCTCCCCGTTGAACAACACCTACGCGCTTGGTTTACCGCAGCAGGTAGCGCAGCAAACCGGCATCCGCACGATTTCGCAACTCGCCGCGAAGATCGCCGCCGAGCCGAAGAAGAAGCACGTGTTCGCGATGGATGCGGAGTTCGCCAATCGTCCGGACGGTTTGAAGCCGCTCGAAGCCGCCTACGGTATGCAGTTCAGCCGCGCGGAAACGCGTCAGATGGATCCGGGCCTCGTCTATACGGCGTTGCATAACAACCAGGTGCCGATCGGTCTGATCTACACGACGGACGGCCGCGTGAAGGGCTTCAACATCGTGCCGCTCGAAGACGACCGCCACTATTTCCCCGCGTATAACGCCACGCCGGTGGTGCGCAAACCGATCCTCGACCAGAACCCGCAACTCGCCGCGCAGTTGAACGCGCTGTCCGACGCGCTGAACAACGACGCCATGCTGGAGATGAACAAGCAGGTCGACATCGACGGCAAGCCGGTGCGTGAAGTCGCAGCGGAGTTCCTGCGCACGCACAAGCTGCCCTGAGCGGAGACCTTGATATGACTGTATTCGACTACTTATCGGCCAACTGGCCGGAACTTCTGCAACTGACAGTCCAGCACATCTGGCTGGTGGGTATCGCGGTGGGATGCGCGATTATCGTCGGCGTACCCCTGGGTATCCTGATCAATCGGCATGAGTGGCTTGCCGCGCCGCTGCTGAGCGTTGCAACCGTGGTGCTGACCTTGCCGTCAATCGCGCTGTTCGGCTTGATGATTCCGGTGTTCTCGCGCTTCGGCCAGGGCATCGGCGCGGTACCCGCGATCACCGCCGTGTTCCTTTACTCGCTGTTGCCGATCATGCGTAACACTTACCTTGCGCTACGCAACGTCGACGCCGGCATCAAGGAAGCCGGTATCGGCATCGGCATGACGGATTGGCAACGCTTGCGGCTCGTCGATTTGCCGCTTGCGGTGCCGGTGATTCTCGGCGGCGTGCGCACAGCGGTGGTGATGAACATCGGCGTGATGACGATTGCCGCGGTGATCGGCGCGGGCGGCCTCGGCACGCTGATTATCCGCGCGATCGGCCAGAGCAACATGATGAAACTACTGGTAGGCGCGGTGCTCGTGAGCGTGCTCGCGATCGTCGCCGACTTGCTGCTGCAAGCGCTGCAACGCTTGCTGACACCGAAGGGAGTACAAAAGACATGATCGAACTCGACAAACTGACCAAGACGTTTACGCAGAAAGACGGCCAGCCGGTACGCGCCGTCGACTCGGTGAGCCTCACTGTCGGCGAAGGAGAAATCTGCGTGTTTCTCGGACCGTCGGGCTGCGGCAAGACCACCACGTTGAAGATGATCAACCGTCTGATTGCGCCGACCTCGGGCCGGGTGCTGATTAACGGCGAGGACACCTCGGCGTTGAACGAAGTGGAACTGCGCCGCCACATCGGCTATGTGATCCAGCAGATCGGCTTGTTCCCGAACATGACGATCGAAGAGAACATCACGGTCGTCCCGCGTCTGCTCGGCTGGGACAAGAAGCGCTGCCGCGAGCGCGCAACCGAGCTGATGTCGATGGTCGCACTCGATCCGAAGCAGTATCTGAAGCGCTATCCGCGCGAACTGTCGGGCGGGCAGCAGCAGCGGATCGGCGTGATTCGCGCGCTGGCTGCCGATCCGCCGGTGCTGTTGATGGACGAGCCGTTCGGCGCGGTCGACCCGATCAATCGCGAGTCGATCCAGAACGAGTTCTTCCAGATGCAGCGTCAGTTGAACAAGACGGTGATCATGGTGAGCCACGATATCGACGAAGCGATCAAGCTCGGTGATCGCGTCGCCGTGTTCCGCCGCGGGCAACTGGTGCAATACGATCATCCGGACACGCTGCTCGCGCACCCGCGCGATGAGTTTGTCGGCGCGTTTGTCGGTCAGGACAGCACGTTGAAACGCCTGCTGCTGGTCAAGGCCGGTGACGCCGCGACGCAGCCGGAAACTGCCCGTGCCGATATGCCGCTTACGCGCGCGTTCCAGATGATGGACGACAGCGATAGCCGCTACCTGACCATCGTCGACGACAACCAGCAGGCGCTCGGTTACGTGACGCGCCGTGCCGCGCGAGCAGGGCAGGGTGTGTGTGGCGAGCATCTGAGCGAGTTCAAGGCAACGGTGAGCGCCGACGAGCATCTGCGCATCGTGCTGTCGAAGATGTATCAGTTCAACTCGTCGTGGATGCCGGTGCTGGATGGCGACGGTCGTTACGTCGGCGAAGTCACGCAGGACTCGATCGCCGACTATCTGAGTTCAGGCCGCTCGCGCCGGCAGACCGGTCAGGCGGCGATCGTGTCGCCTGCCTTGGCTGCGGCGGAAGCGGCCGCTGCTCAAGTGGCGGCGTCAGAGCACAGTTGAGATTCGGAACCACGATGGGTTGAGCCGCCCCAAACCGGCGGTGCGAAGGTCGCGCAGGCGCGTTGAGGCGAGCATTGCCGGTGCTGCTTATGCCGCCAATGCGCCCTAACGCGATGCCGTATCGACGTCGTAACACCCCTGCTGCGCATCGAGTACGGGCCAGAACGGCGGTTCGGCTAGCGGTGGCGATGCCTTGACCGTCCCCGGCGCATTTTCAAAAATCTCGGCGAGCCAGTCGACAAACGCCCGCACGCGCGGCGAAATCTGCCGGCTTTTCACATACGTCACAGAGATGGGAATTGCTGTGGGCTTGCACTTCGGCAAGACCTCGAGCAACTGTCCGGATGCCAGATACGGCGCGACGGTGGCGCGCCCGGGTTGAATCAGCCCCAGGCCTTCAAGACCGCATGCGAGATAGGTGTGTTCATCGTTCACATGAATGAAGCTGTCGACCTTCACCTTGCTCGGCCGCCTTGCCACGCTGAACTCGAAATCCACACGCCGCCCGGTTTGCGTCGACAGCCAGTTCACCGCGACGTGACCCGAGAGGTCGTCGAGATGCCTCGGCTGGCCGAAGCGCGCCAGATAGGCCGGGCTCGCGCAGGTTACGCGTTCGAGCAACCCGAGGCGGCGCGCGAGCAGTCGGGAGTCGGGCAACTCCCCCAGTTCGATGC
Organism: Paraburkholderia sp. BGA-UO-ETr-F12; assembly: GCF_059567945.1. Classification (NCBI taxonomy): domain Bacteria; kingdom Pseudomonadati; phylum Pseudomonadota; class Betaproteobacteria; order Burkholderiales; family Burkholderiaceae; genus Paraburkholderia; species Paraburkholderia sp. BGA-UO-ETr-F12. Next base: position 19,662 of record NZ_JCAQOZ010000051.1, read on the forward strand.
TGCAATCCACGCTTTCGCTGACGGGGTCGAGGGTACGCTGAATCACACTGAGCGCCAGCTCGACATGCGGATGCAGCGCACGGAACGAGGCCAGCGCGGGCACCACGATCGACGCGGCGATCATCCCCGGCATCGCCACGCGCAAGCGGCCGCGCAAATTCTCCGGACGGTTGAACAGGCCCGATTCGACTTCTTCAATCGCGGCGAGAATCTGCGCGCAGCGTTCGTAGTACGCGGCGCCTTCCGCGGTCACCGTGACCTTGCGCGTCGTGCGTACCAGCAATTGCACGCCGAGCAGGGACTCGAGCGCCTGCACGGTGGTTGTCGCGGTGGCGCGCGGAATTTCGAGGGATTCGGCGGCGCGCGTGAAACTGCTGGCGTCGACGATGCGCACGAAGATCCGCATGGCCTGGACTCGATCTATCACGATGCTTCTCCGGTAAGGCGCGCTTGCGGGCGTTGGTGGACCAGCCCGGCAGCGAGTAGAGGCGCGAACGCGAACGTCGCGAACAGCCAGAGCGCGGTGTGTTGCGCACCAGGCAGCGGGGCGAGGGTCGTCAGACCGGCGCCATTTGCGACGAGGCCCGCGAGCGCCGAGCCGAACGCCATCGCGAACAGTTGAATGGTGGTGATCGAGAGTGACGCGAGGTTCTCTTCGCCTGGCTGCGCGGCGGTAAATACCCGGGTGAGCAGATGCGGCCAGCCGATCCCGACACCCAGCCCGACGCTCATGAGCGCCGCGCACAAGGCGAGCGTGCCAGCCGAGCCGTCGAACAACCCGGCGATCGGCATCAGCCACGCGAGGGCGGCGAGTCCGAGTGCCGCGACCAGCGGACCGGCGCGGCTCAGGCGCTGCGCGGCGGTGGCGGAGCGGCCCGCGCTGAACATCGAACCGATCGACCAGCCGGCCGCCATCAACGCTGTCAGATAACCGGCGGCCAGCGGCGAACGTCCGTGGATCGTCTGCAGGAAATACGGCACGAAGATTTCACTCGTCACGCCGATACCGAGCAGACTCATGGAGGCGTAGATGCTGCCGATTCGCGTACGAATCGAGAACGAGCCGCTCGGCAGCAGACGCAGAGCGGCGCCGCTGCGTTCGAGTCTGGCGAGCAGCCACACGAGCCCTAGGCCGGCGATGACGCCGAGCGCGTTCCAACGCATGTCTTCGGTCAGGGCGGCGAGGGAAATCACCAGAACCGAAGCGCCGAGCAGGCTGACCTTCAGCAACGGAATCGGCTGCGCCGCCGCGTCGCCATGCGTGCGGTTGTCGTCGACCTCGCGATGCACGATCACGGCGAGCAGCAGCACAACCGGCAGCAATACCCAGAATGCCAGGCGCCAATCGCCGAGCTGCGCGAAGATGCCGCCGACCGCCGGACCGCACAAGGTCGCCACGCCCCACATGCCTGAGACCAACCCCATTGCTCGCGGCCACAGGCGCTCTTCGAACACCACGCGAATCAGCGCATAACTGAGGGCGAGCAGAATGCCGCCGCCGAGACCTTGCAGCGTGCGGCCGGCGAGCATCCAGGGCATTGACGGTGCAATCGCGCACACCACAGTGCCCAACGCGAATACCGCCAGCGCGCAAAAGTACGCGGAGCGTGCGCCGAGCACCGCGAGCAGGCGCACCGACAACACCGAGCCGAGAATCGACGCGACCACGAACAGCGTGGTGTTCCACGCGTACAGTTCGAGCCCGCCGATGTCATGCACGACCGAAGGCAGGATCGTGGTCGCCACATACACATTGGTGGCATGCAGCGCGACGCCGCCGGCGAGACCCAGTGCCTTCCAGCCGTTACTGCCGCTGAGCAGATCGCCCCAGGCCGGCACATCCGATTGCAGATTTTTCATATCATGGACAGCCGTGTGTGGCTGGCTTATTATGCAAGTATTGGCTTGGATAATAATGTGCCCCGATGAGATATGCAAATGAAAGCTTGGAAAATTCGACGGTCGGCGCGCAGGCCGTGTCAACGTCTGCGCCGGTGGATCGCATCCTGAATCTGTTGAAGACGCAGGGGCCTTTGTCGACGGCTTCGATTGCGAGCGAACTCGGCATCACCGTCGAGGCTGCGCGACAGCAGATCCAGAAGCTGCTGGCGCAAGGCCTGATCGAAGGGCGCCAGGCGTCGCAGGCGGGGCCGGGGCGGCCGAGTCAAAGCTGGGGTTTGACGGAAGCGGGCAACGCGCGCTTTCCGGACACGCATTCGCAATTGACTGTGCAATTGCTCGGTTCGATTCGCCAGTTATTCGGCGAAGACGGGCTCGACAAACTGATCGATCAGCGCGCAATGGAAGCGCGCGCGAACTATCTCGCCGCGCTCAAGCCGATCAAGAGTCTCAAGGCGCGGCTCACCCGGCTCGCGGAGTTGCGCAGCGCCGACGGCTATATGGCCGAATTGCAAAAAGACGGGCGCGACTGGCTGCTGCTCGAGAACCACTGTCCGATCTGCGCGGCGGCGCGCACCTGCCAGGGTTTTTGCCGCTCGGAGTTGCAACTGTTCGCGGAGATCGTCGGTGAGGATGGCGCGATCGAGCGCGAGGAGCATGTGCTTTTGGGCGCGCGTCGCTGTGCTTATCGCGTGAGGGTCAAGAGCAGATAAAGTTCGTGCCGCGAAGAATCGCTGATGTGAATCGTGCTGGGTCCGATCACGAATGGACGGCGGGGCACGATCGGTATATAACAACGTGAAAGGATGGTTTTATTCACCGATGCATTAAACGGAGCGATGTTTCATCATGACGCAAGACGTAACGCCTCAGCCTCCCCCGGGCGACCGGCCCGATCTGGAACACCTCGATGCGGCGCTCAGTCACGTGGATCAGCAGGTGTCGTCAGGCAGCATTGCTTCGGGTGCCGCGAAGGGCATTCTGTATAGCCTGATCGAAACGCTCGGCGCGTTCGTCGGCGATCCCGACCTGCCGGAGCACGCACGTTCGGGTTATCAGGGGCTGCTGGAAGCCGCCCGCGAATTGCGCGCCAAGCTGGAACGCTGAAGGCGGTGTGATTCGGATCGCAGGCGCCGCGTCATGTCGGCGGCGCTCCACTCTGTGATAAAAAGGCGCATTGTTTATAACATTGCGCCTTTTTTATGCTTTCCTCGTCTGAAATCGCGTTGCTGGCGCTCGGCATTATCGTCGTACTGGTTACGCCGGGCCCAACCAATACGCTGCTCGCTGCGGGCGGGTTGCGCCAGGGCATACAGCGCTCGTTGCCGCTGATCGCTGCCGAACTGGCCGGCTATCTCCTGTCGATTTCAGTGTGGGGACATTTTCTCGCGCAAGCCGCGCGCGCGTTGCCGTGGTTGCCGTCGCTGCTACGTGTGGCGGCCGGCGTGTACATAGCGTATCTCGCGGTCGATATGTGGCGCGCGGCGGTGGCGTTGCCTGACTCGACTCAGCGGGCGAGCGGGATGCGCACGCTGTTCGTGGCGACGCTACTCAACCCGAAAGGCCTGTTGTTCGCGGGCACGATCTTTCCGGCCATCGCGTTCGCGCAGGTTCCCGCGTATGCCGTGGCGATGCTGATGTTCGCCTGCCTGCTGGTGCCGATCGCATTTGTATGGATCGCGTTCGGTGCGGCGCTCGGCAGCGGCAAACTCACTTGGCTGAATCCGGTAAAGATGCAGCGTGGCGCGTCGATCGTGCTCGGCGTGTTTTCGTTGTCACTCGCGTGGGCGGCGCTGCATTAAGACCGCGGATGGTCGAGCGCGAGTGTCGCGCGATTACGCGTCCATCCTGCTGTCCGCGCTTAACGCGTCAAGCCATTCCGGCGGCGCCGAGGCGATTTCCAGTTGCGGTGTGCCGTGCCAGTCCGCACAGCGTTGCAGAGCCCGGCGCAGATCGCCCGCAAGCCTCGCGCTGAATCGCACGCCGGGTTCGATGTGCAGCGATTTCAGTTCGAACACGCCGTGGGTCCGATGCGCTTTCGCATCCACGCGGCCGACCAGGCGCCCCCGGCTCAAAAGCGGCAACACGAAGTAGCCGTATTTGCGCTTTGCCGCCGGTGTGTAGCATTCGATCGCATAGTCGAAGTCGAAGAGCGCGGCGGCGCGCTTGCGGTCCCATACCACCGGATCGAACGGTGACAGCACCGTGGTGACGGTTGACGCGAGCCTGCCGCTCGCCGCGTCGTCGATCATCGGCGCGAATTCATGATGGACGAAGGTGTCCTGCTTCCAGCCCTCCACTTGCACCGGAATCAACTCTCCCTGGTCGGCAAGCGCTCGCAGTTCGTCGCGATAGGGGCGGCGCGGCAGCCGGTAATAATCCGCGACCCAATCGGCACGCACGACGCCGAGCGCGCGGCAGGTACGGCGTAACGTTTGTGCAGTGACGGTTTCTCGCGGCGGCAGATCGCGCGCGTCGTCCCAATCCGGTAATACGCGTTCGGTCAGATCGTAGACGCGATGAAAATTGCGCCGCTCGGCCACCATCAGTTGCCCAATCGCGAACAGCACTTCCAGATGGCGTTTCTCCGGCTTCCAGTCCCACCAGCCGTTCCCCTTGCCTGCCTCGCGGACGAAGTCCGCTGACCGCACCGGGCCCGTCGCACGAATATGCGCCAGCAGTTTATCGATGTCCTTGCGATGCTTCTTGTGCCACTCGGCGGCGTACTTCCAACCCATGTCGCTCGGGTCGAGCATGCGGTGACGCAGCAGGCCGTAGTCTTCGGTCGGCACGAAACAGGCTTCATGCGACCAGTATTCGAACAGGTTGCCTTCGGCGAGATGTTCGTCGAGCCACTGCTGCGGATACGCGCCGAGCCGGCTGAACAGCACGAGATACGGACTGCGCGCGACCACGTGAATCGTGTCGATCTGCAATTGCGCCATGCGCCGGATGGCGTCGAGCACGTCAGCCTTGACGGCTTTGCGGCGCGGCGGTGTCAGCAAACCTTGCGCGGCCAGATGCAGGGTGCGCGCGGCGGATAGAGGAAGAGTCTTCACGCGAGCGTCGGTCACGGCCTGAATTACGGACTTGTTGAGTCACGAGTGTGGGCCACTCGTGACGGCGATGGGAACGGACGCGAGGTCCGGCCAGGATCAGCAGCCGCTACTGTAGCGCGATTACGCAAGACGAATCGGCGTGCGGCACGACCGGCGCATGGCGCGATGCAAGGCAACGCGGCCGACCGGACATGGCTGGTCTCACCGATGGTGCCGATCCCAGCCGCGGTGGCGGCCATGGTCATGGTGCCCACGATACCCGCGGTAGTAATCGCCCCGATACCCATAGCCGTACGCCGGCCGCACCGGCGCATAAATCACCGGCGGCGGCGCATACACAGGTGGGGGTGCATAAACCACGGGCGGCTGGGCGTACACGGGGCCCGGCGTGTTGACGAACACGCCGACGTCCACCCGCGCTAGGGCGGAGGTCGATACGCAGGCGGCGGCAAGGCCGAAGGCGGCGAAAACGATCGCGCGTTGGATCATGCTTGTCTCCTGTTCCGAAAGAGTCAGCCATTCACTGTCGAATAGCTGACGACAATCTTACGGAACAGAAAGCAAAGCAGGTGCAACCAGTTGAAGGCGTGTGTAACAGCAGATTACCCGGCGACCCGCCCAAGGCGGCCCGCCGGGTCTGCGCGTATTCCAGCGGGGGGTCTCAAGCCCCCAATGCGACCGCTTCTCCCGCCGACACGGCCAGCAGTTGATGGATCTGCGCAACCACCGCCGCGCCTTCGCCGACCGCCGCCGCGACGCGTTTCGTCGAGCCGGCGCGCGCGTCGCCGATCGCATAGACGCCATCGACGGTAGTCGCGAGATCGCACACGGATGCACCGTCCACGCTGGTGCCGGTTAGCACGAAGCCCTTGTCGTCCAGTGCCACGCCGCAGGTGCGCAGCCAGTCGGTATTCGGATCCGCGCCGGTGAAAAGGAACAGATGCCGCGTATCGAAGCTTTCGGTGCCGTCAGGCAGCGGCTTCTTCAGGACGACGGACGCGAGGCCGATTTCGTCCGCTTCAAGCCGGCCAATTTCCGAGTTCGGGTGCACGAATACATTCGGAAGAGAGCGGATCCGGTCGATCAGATAGCGCGACATAGTGGCTTCAAAGCCGCTGCGGCGGATCAGCACGTGAACCTTGGCCGCGTGTGTAGCCAGATAGACGATCGCCTGGCCCGCCGAGTTGCCGCCACCCACCAGTACGATCTCCTGGCGCTTGCACAGCTTGGCCTCGACCGGCGACGCCCAATAATAGACGCCGCGCCCATCGAAGCGGTCGAGCCCTTCCAGCGCCGGCCGCCGATAGACCGCGCCACTCGCGATCACAATCGTGCGGGAGGTGATCTGGCCGCCGCACTTGAGCTCCAGCCGGTAAGGCGACTCTCCGCAATGCAGCGCTTTTACGTGGACCGGAATCGCGACGTGCGCGCCGAATTTCTGCGCCTGCACGAAGGCGCGGCCGGCCAGCGCCTGGCCGGAAATGCCGGTCGGAAAGCCGAGATAGTTTTCGATCCGAGAGCTGGCGCCGGCCTGGCCGCCCGGGGCGCGGCTGTCGAGCACGATGACCGACAGGCCTTCGGAGGCCGCGTACACGGCCGTAGCAAGGCCCGCCGGTCCCGCGCCGACAATCGCGACGTCGTACACATGCGAATCGTCGAGATCGGGCAGCAAGCCGAGGCAGGTGGCGAGTTCCGGCATGCTGGGGTGACGCAGCACCGAGCCGTCCGGGCAGATCACCAGCGGCATGTCTTCCTGTTGCGCGGCGAATTGCTCGATCAGACGCAGCGCGTCTTCGTCGCGTTCGTCGATGACCGAGTGAGGATGACCGTTGCGCGACAGGAAGCCTTGCAACATCACAAGCCTCGAGTCCCGGCTATTGCCGATCAGGATCGGACCGCCCGCACCTTTTTCGATCAGCGACACGCGCCGCAGGATCAGCGCGCGCATGATGCGCTCGCCGAGTTCGGCCTCGGCGACAATCAGCGCGCGCAGCTTGACCGGCGGAATCAGCAGCGCGTCGACCGCGTCGACAGCCATGCCGTTCACAAGTGCGGGCCGCCCGGACAGTTGACCGACTTCAGCGAGAAAGTGCCCCGCGCCGTGTTCCGCAATCACGACCTCGCGCCCAATGCCGTCGCGCTGATAGATTTTGACGTGTCCTTTTAACACCACGAACATGCCGGGACCGGTATGGCCGGTTTCGAACAGCAACTCACCGGCTTCCCAGTGGCCCACTTCGCCGAACCGGCGCAGACGGTCGATTTCCGTGCACGTGAGTTCGGGGAACATCTGATGCATGCGCGTCGAGAGCGACGAAAACGGCGCGTCGGCGACGACGGCTTGTTGCCCTTCTGCTTCTTGAGTCGACAGCATTGAACCGCTCCTTCTGTGTTCATCCTGATTGATCGACACGACGGGCGAAGCGGCGCGGGCGCGCGAGGGCGCCGATGTGAACGCGCTGCCGCGCTACACGGCCTTTGGCGCGATGTCGTCGTCGACCGCCACCTCGGGCGGTGGCATGCCGGGCAGCGCGTCCACCGCTCTGCCCGAATCGCGCCAGGCTTCCATGCCGCCGCGCAACGGCAGCACGTCGGCGAAGCCGGCTTCGTTCATCTGTTTGGCCATCCATGCCGCGGATATTTCGTTTGGGCACGAACAGTAAATCACCACCTTCTGATCGTGCGGGTACGTCGCGACGATCTCGTCGAGTTGCCGCTCGTCGGCAAATTGCGAACCGGGAATTACGAACGGGTCGAGCGCGCGCTTTTCCTGCGAACGGATGTCGAACAGGATCGGCGTCTTGCCTGCCGCGACCAGCTTCGCCAGTTCGTCGACTTCCATTCGCTGGGTCGCCAGCTTGGCGATCAGTTGGCGCCGGCGGATCCAGCGGTAGGCCGCATACAGCAGCAGCAACGCGACGGCCACCAGCGCGGCGGTGCGGCCGAGCCGTCCGGCCATGCTGAACAGCATGTCGATCTGCTTGGCGAACAACGCGCCGATGATCAAACCGGTGCCCGACCACAAGGCCGCGCCAATACCGTCATAAGTGAGAAACGTGCGGTAGCGCGCGCCCATCGCGCCGGCCATCGGAATCGATACGATCGACAGACCCGGCACGAACTTCGCCACGGTCAGCACGCGCACGCCCCAACGGCCGAAGAAGCGTTCGGTCTTTTTTACACAGGTGTCGCGCGACAGGGAAAGACGGCAGATCGCTTTTAGCGTGTTGCCGCCGTACAAACGGCCGGCGAGATACCAGGCGCTGTCGCCGATCAGTGTGGCGAATATCGACAACACGAGAACCGGCATCAACTGCGTACCCACGGAGCCGGGGTGCATGGCCGCCATCGCCCCGAACAGCACGAGCGACGGCATCGCCGGCACCGGCAGCCCGAGAGAGGCTGCCAGCACGTTCGCGAAGACGAGCGCCGGTCCATATTGCTCGACGAGATCATGTAGCATCGGCTTACATCCGCAGCCCTTTCGAGCACGGCGCTGGTAGGAAAAGCAAGGGAGAATGTAAAGATTATGGACGCATTTTCAAGACGTGCAAACGCTCGGCAAACGGACCGCTATCTGGCGCTTGAAAACCGGGCCGTAACAGGCCTGGCGAATTAAAAATGCGGATTAAATGCGCAAATCGAACAAGCTGAAATGATTAAAGCATACGCCACAAGCGAGCGGCGAATAACGCGCTACGGACGCCCGTAGGGCGCCCCGCAGTACACAAACCAGGCTTGACGGTGCAGACGCCGCGTGAGGCATTTATTGCAAGTGACAAGCGCAATGCCGAACGCGACAGCTTTACGGGCGATGATTGTGCTGTTCGCCCGGCAACTCCGCGCCGTGCGCGCGAATGGCCGCAATCAGTTCGGCAGGCGTGATTTCGTAGCGCACTTCGCGGTGAATGCCTGGCTTGCGCTCATCGACCTCGATCAGAAGAATGCCTTTGCCGTCTTCTGTCGATTCGAGGCGCAGCGAGCGGAGTTCGCGCGCCGTTGCGTCGTCGTATTCGGTGAGCAGGGCCATTGACCCGGAGGACCCGGTAGTGCGCATCGAGTTTGTCCTTGTTCCGTTGTTGATCGAACCATTGTAAAGGCAGGCTGGCGCGCCGTCTGTCGCGCCGCGCTCACATCTGGGAATCTACCCTTCCGTCTATCTATCTGCCGGGCGCCGCGCTGGCCAATAGCTGGCGAGGCCTGCTGGGCAACGCGGACCGTGACGGCCGCCCGATCGCGGGCCGCCCGATCGTGAACAGCCAGTTTAACGCGACTCCCCGCTGCGCCGGCTTCATTTTTCATGCCCTGCTGCGGTGCAACCCTTCTCCGTGGCTGTCATGGTGCTGACGCGCGCTTCGGCTAGGACCGGCGCCGCGCCGGAAACAACGTGCAAAAAAAAGCCCGTCCATGGAGGGACGGGCTGCTAAACGCCGTTGTTACTCGGGTCAGCGTGTCCTTACAACCAACTGAGCGCTGACGCCTTCATCGTGCTGCGCCAATTCCCTGCTGTCGAGGTGGGAGTAACGCCGATCCGTCAGATTAAAGCCGCTTCTTCCTGCCGGGCTTCGGGCGTCATTGCGTGCGTCGTGTCGTGCCTGAATCCGGGCGCCGGCTTAAGTGTCACATGCAGCGCCGCATGGTGCGCGGGCGCCGGTTGCACGGCACGCGGCGCGGGCGTTGCATCGGCGACCGTGAACAGGCGCACTGCTTCGTCCAGCACGTCGGCCTGCTCCGCCAGACGCTGCGCCGTGGCGGCCGCCTGTTCGACCAGTGCGGCGTTCTGCTGGGTGGCGCCGTCCAGATGCGAGACCGCCTGGTTGACCTGGCGAATCCCCTCCGCCTGCTCGCTGCTCGCATTCGCCACGTCGACGATGATCGACGACACCCGGCTCACTGCCTCGTCGATCACGCGCATCTGCGAGGTGGTGCGGGCAACCAGTTCCGTGCCCAGCGCCACTTCGGTCGCGCTCGCCTCGACGACCGTCTTGATTTCCTTCGACGACGCCGCGCACCGTTGCGCCAGCATCCGCACTTCGCCCGCGACGACCGCGAACGAGCGGCCCGCCTCGCCCGCGCGGGCCGCTTCGACGGCGGCATTGAGCGCGAGAATGTTGGTCTGGAACGCGATGCCGTCGATCACGCCGGTGATGTCCGCAATGCGTTTCGATGCCGCCGTGATACCGGCCATGGTCTGCTCGACCTGACCCGCGATCTTGCCGCCGACGGCCGCCGCCGCTTGCGCGTCTTTCGCCAGATCGAGCGCGCGCACGCTGGCGTCGGCGTTGGCTTGCACGGTAGTGGTCAATTGTTCCATGGTGGCCGCCGTCTCTTCGAGCGACGCCGCCTGCAATTCGGTGCGGCGCGCGAGGTCGACATTGCCGCTGGAGATTTCACGCGCGTTGTCGAGCATGCCGGTGATCTGCGCGCGCACGTCGTAGACGATCGCCGCAAGATTGGCCTTCAACTGATTCAACGCCTGCAGCACGTCGCCGAGATCGTCGTGACGCGCGATCATCAGATCGGCGGTCAGGTCGCCGGCGGCGAGGCGGGTTGCGAAACCGGACATGTCGCGAATCGGTCTCGCGAGTTGCCGTGTCAGCATCCGCCATGACAGCAGGCTGAACGCGGTTGTGACGCCGAACGCCATCCAGAACGGCGCGGGCGGCGTGCCTCCCCATGCAGCGAGGCCGGTCAGCAACAAAGCCAGCGGCGTGATCGCATAGCCGACCGCCGCACGCGTCGCGACCGGCAGGCGCATCAGCGATTGCACACGGCCGGACACACCCGTACGCACGACCACGCCGCGATGCAGCCTGAACGCACGCGACGCACCGGTACGGATGCGCGTGTACAGCGCTTCGGCGGCGCGCACCGCGTCGCGTTCTGGTTTCACACGCACGCTCAGATAGCCGACCACGGTGCCTTTTTCGACCACTGGCGTGACGTTCGCGTGCACCCAGTAGTGGTCGCCGTTCTTGCGGCGATTCTTGACGAGCGCGGTCCACGGGCGGCCGTCGCGGATCGTCGCCCACATGTCGGCGAAGGCTTCGCGTGGCATGTCGGGATGGCGGATCAGATTGTGCGGCTGGCCAATCAGTTCTTCGCGCGTGTAGCCCGAGACGGCGATGAAGGCCGGGTTGCAATACTGGATGCGGCCGGTCAGATCGGTCGCGGAAACAAGCATCTGTGACGAAGGGAATTCGTACTCTTGCCCGGTGACGGGCTGATTGTTGCGCATGGCTTTCCTTGCAGGTGCGGACGCGCGACCGCGCGGTCCTTACATCCAAGCAAGGAATAACGGCATTAACCACGCGAGCTTGAGGGTTTTCCCAGTAAACCACTCAGGTTTATCGCTCGCTGTGCCGTTATCGCAAGGTTGTCTTCATGCGCGCTGCGTCGTCGGCGAAACGGGTGCCAGATGCGTTTCACGGCCCCTTCAAAAGCGTTACACTGCGCCGGACAAGGCCTGCAGACGCATTTCGTCGCCCCCGACACCCGCAGTGGTCTGCCTGCGCGAACCCGCTATTCAAGCGACCCGATGCAGAAGATCCTCGACCGGACTCAGGAGTCACTGGCCCACGCGTTTGCTTCGCTCGCGCAAAGCGCGAAGCGTCAACAGCGCCTGTATCTCGCGACGATCGGATCGTTGATGCTGATCGTGGTGATATTCACGTTGCTGCTGGCGGTTCTCGCCGCGGCCAAACAACTGGATTACCGGCGCGCCTTCGCCACGCAGAATGCCGCTGATATCACCGCGCTGCTGCATCGCGAGCAGGCTTTTTTGCGGCGCGCAGAATTGACCCTGGCCTACTACAACACGTTCGACGGTAAGTTGCCGTTACCCGAGGGCATGGTGGAATCGGTCGAGAAAACGGGGGCGGCGCGCAGCCTCGTGGAGATGGGCGGCGCGCACATCGATCTGCTGGTCGGCGATGCGACCCGGGCGGCCTGGGGGCCGCAGTTGAATGTGAAACTCTCGCGTCTGTATCAGACCGGGGAGTCGACGCTGGCGACCGAGCAGGCCTTCGCGTTGCGCCAGCGTGCCATGCTGGTCGGACTGAACGAAGACTACGCGGTCATGCTTCCGGCAGTCGACGCGCCAGGCGCCGCATCCGGCACCGATGCGCTGTTGCCGCAACCGGAAGCCATCGGCACGCTGCGCGACTCGATCGAGCGCCAGTTGCAGGCTCAAACCGGCAAGCGCGTGCCAGGCAAAGGCGAGCTTATCTGGCTCGGCCCCTATCGTGAACCGTTGCAGGGCATACCGGTGATCGCCGCCGTGAGCGCCTACTATGACGGCGACACACCGGTCGCGCTCATCACGACGAATATCCCGGTCAGCGGATTGCCGGACTATTTCAGCCGTCCGGCGGCCGAAGGGACGCTGCTGCTCATGAGGCCGGATCGCCGTGTGATTGTGTCCTCGCCGCCGGTCGATCCGGGCACGTTGCAAATGCTTCGGGACATCGTTGTCGACATGCCCTCCGACGGTTATCGCTACACGCGCGACGGCGCTGTGCTGGCCGAGCCGCTCACGCCGGAATTCGGCTCAATGGTAGGCTTTCTGCCGTGGCGGGCGTTAGTCTGGGCGCTGCGCTGGCAACTGGGGACACTTGCCGGTCTTGCCCTTCTCGTACTGGGATCCATCGCGCTAACCGCGCGTCTGTGGGGGCTGCGTCTGTTACAGAAGACGTACGCCGAAACTACCCGTGCGCTGGAAAGCGAAACCATCAATCACATTCTCGTCAGCGCGACGCCGATTGGTCTATGCATTGTTCGGCAAAGCGATTTTTCGATTCTCACTGCCAATGCGTTGGCCGGCGAGCTGCTGCATATTGAACCGGGTAGCAACCGCTTGCCGCCGCATATCGTCGGCGAGTTCTCGGCGCAGGCGCCGGATAAGCCTTCCGTGATGGCGTTTGCAAAGGTCGCCGCTTTTGTCGCGCCGGCGCGATCCTCGCCGCCCGCTGCGCATTTATCGCAGCCACCAGCGCAACCGCAATCGCAACCGCAACCGCAACCGCAACCGCAACCGCAGGCGCAGCCACAGGCACCAGTGTCGGCGGACGAGAGCGAAGCGCCACCCGCGCAGTTTCTGCAATTCACTTACGCGGCCGCACGTTATGCCGGCGAGGACGTCCTGTTCTGCGCGATTCTCGACGTGACCGCGCAGCAGGCGCTTGAACAGCAACTACGGCTCGCGCAGCAGCACTCCGAGAGCATGATGCGGGCGCGGTCGAATTTCTTCGCGTCGATGAGCCACGAAATCCGCACGCCGTTGAACGCGCTGCTCGGCAACCTCGAACTGTTCGCGCGGACCCCGGGTCTCGAAGCGCATACGCAACGGCTCGCCACGCTGGAGGTGGCCGCCGGTGCGCTGCGCGGCATCGTCAACGATATTCTCGACTTTTCGAAGATCGACGCCGGTGAGATGAAACTCGTGAGCGAGTCGTTCAGACCAATCGACGATCTGGAAAATATCGCGCTTTCCTACGCGCCGATGACAGGCGAGCGTGCGATTCGTTTCTATTCGCATCTGTCGCCGACGCTCAACCAGGTCTTGCGCGGCGATCGCACGCGCATTGCGCAGATCGTCAACAACCTGCTGAGCAATGCGTTCAAGTTCACGTCGTGCGGCAAGATCACGTTGAGTGCGGAAGTGAAGGACGACCTCCAGGGCCGCCCGATTTTGATCTGCCGGGTCTGCGATTCGGGCATCGGCATGGACCAGACGCTGGTGGCGCGCATTTTCAATCCGTTCGAGCAGGGCGAAGCGAGCACGTCGAGCCGCTATGGCGGCACCGGCCTTGGCTTGTCGATCTGCGCGCGGCTGTGCGAGCTGATGGGCGGCCATATTTCGGTCGAAAGCGTGCTGGGTGTCGGCAGCGCGTTCAGCGTTTCGATCCCGCTCGCACCGCCTCCGGATGAGTTGCGCGAGCCGGCCGTCGAACCGGTTCACCGGGGCAATGCGCTGGTGGTGTCGCAGGAACGCGAGTCGGGGAAGATCATCGACAGCGGCCTGCATCGGGTAGGGTGGGCGGTTCACACGGTCGGATCGATGCGCAGCGCACAAGCATGGTTGCGTGTGAACCGGCCGGACGTGATGGTGGTCACCGGCGAATACGATCTCGACGCGATTGCGTCGTTGCGTGCGGCGCATCCGGCAGGCGTGGTGTGGATCACCCGCACCGGACCTCATCGTCCGGTAGCGCGTGGCGACGGCGTGCTCGAAGTGACGGAGTTCAGCCACAAGGCGATTCTGGCTGCGGTGGATATGGCCGTCACGGGGGCTGCCGAGGTAACGGCGGCGCTGCCGCCGGCTCCCGCCGCATTGCCGCTTCCCGAAGCCAATCCGGCCTTGCAGGGCTTGACGGTGCTGGTCGCCGAAGACAATCCGCTGATCCAGACCCTGATCGTCGAGCAACTCGACGCGCTGGGCTGCCTGCCGACGATTGCCGGCGACGGACGCCAGGCGCTGGCAGCATTCGAGCAAGGGAATTTCGAAGTGGTGCTGACCGATATTCACATGCCGGTCATGGATGGATACGGCTTGCTGGCGGCACTGCGTGAAGCGCACGCGGACGTGCCGGTGCTTGCATTTAGCGCGGTAACCGACAGTCAGCAGGAGGCAGGCTGGCGCGAGCGAGGCTTTAGCGGGTATGTCGCGAAACCGGCGTCGCTGGACGAGTTGGCGGCGGCGCTGCACGCGGCGGCATCAACAAGAGTTGCGCCGGCGGCCGCAGTCCCGGCTGCGGCCGGCCCGGCCACCCCAGCCGCCCCGGCGAACACGCTCGGCGCGGACGACAAGTCGCGTTACATGACCATGCTCAAGGAGCATCTTCAAAACGATCTGCCAAGGCTGTTGGCGATCGTCGAAGAGGAGGACCGGGAAGCCTTGGGCGGCTGGGCGCATAGCGCGGCCGGCGGGTTCCTGGTGGTGCAGGAGCAGCGATTCGCACAGCAGTGCCGCGAACTGCAACGGCTATGCGAGAACGGCGAACGTTGGACAACCGAAATGGACGAACGCGCGATCTCGCTGCATGAGGCGATATGCGATCACTTCGGATTGGACGAAGCGTCGATGCACTGACTTCTCAGCCGATCACACCAGCCCGGTCATGTAGTACACCGCGATCACGAAGAAAACCGCCAGCGTCTTGATTACCGTCACGGCGAAGATATCGCGGTACGACTGGCGGTGCGTGAGCCCCGTCACCGCCAGCAGTGTGATCACGGCGCCGTTATGCGGCAGCGTGTCCATGCCGCCGCTCGCCATGGCGACGACCCGGTGCAACACTTCCATCGGGATATGCGCCGCTTCCGCGCCCTTGATGAACGTGTCGGACATGGCCGCGAGGGCGATGCTCATACCGCCCGATGCCGAACCCGTGATGCCCGCCAGCGAGCTCACCGAAACGGCGGCATTGACGAGCGGATTCGGAATGCTCTTCAGCGCGTCGCTCACTACCAGGAAGCCCGGCAAGGCCGCGATCACGCCGCCGAAACCATACTCCGAAGCGGTATTCAACGAAGCCAGCAACGCGCCCGCCACCGCAGCCTTGGTGCCGATCGCAAAGCGCTCGCGCACGCGGCCGAACGCCGTTACCACGACCATCACGATACCGAGCAACAGCGCGCCTTCAACGGCCCAGATCGCGACGACGCTTTTGATCGTCGTGGTAACCGGTGCATGGATGCCCGGCAGGATGTCCGGCGCGATCGTGTACGACGCGCCGTACCAGTTCGGAATCCAGCGGGTCAGCAGGAAGTTCGCCACGCCGACCAGCACCAGCGGCGCGACCGCGAGCAGCGGATGCGGCAGTTGCTTCGATTCGACACGTTCCGGTTCGTTGACGAGATCCGTGCCGTAGCCTTCGCCGGTCGCCATGGCCGCGCGGCGGCGCCATTCCAGGTAGGTGAGGCCGACCACGATGATGAACAGCGAGCCGATTACGCCAAGCGTAGGCGCGGCCCAGGACGTCGTCTTGAAGAAGGTGGTCGGGATGATGTTCTGGATCTGCGGCGTGCCCGGCAGCGAATCCATCGTGAACGAGAACGCGCCGAGCGCAATCGCGCCGGGCATCAGGCGTTTCGGAATATTGCTCTGGCGGTACAGCTCGGCCGCGAACGGATAGACGGCGAACACCACCACGAACAGCGAGACGCCGCCATAGGTGAGCAAGGCGCACACCGCGACGATCACCGCGTTGGCGCGCGAGCGGCCAATGTAGCGGATGGCCGCGGCCACGATCGACTCCGAGAAACCGGATAGTTCGATCACCTTGCCGAACACCGCGCCCAGCAGAAACACCGGGAAGTAAAGCTTCACGAAACCGACCATCTTCTCCATGAAGATGCCGGAGAACACCGGGGCGACGGCGCCCGGATCGGTGAGCAGCACCGCGCCGAGAGCGGCGATCGGCGCGAATAGAATGACGCTGTAGCCGCGATACGCGGCAAACATCAGAAACGCCAGCGCGGCGAGGACGATAACAAAGGACATTGAGTCTCCGAAGCTTGGTTGTTCTACGTGTATGCCGTCCCAATGAGAGCGACGGCCCGGCGCCCGCAAATGCAGATTCCATGCCACCTGCACTGAAGCGGCCTGTCCATTGATTTCACAGGCGAAGTTTGAAACGTGATGCGGCCGATTGTACCCAAACGTCTCTAAATCGGGACGCAAATCAGCCGAACATAAGTCCATTCGAGGTTAAACCCTTATTGGGTGAGCTTGCTGGCGATCTCGTCGATGAGATAAGCTGTCTACAATATGAGACAAACATAACTAAAACGATAGCCGGAGACAGCGACACCATGATGAACGACTGGGCAGGTCTTCCTGCCACATACGGCGACGTACTCCGCCGGGCGATGGAATCGCTCTTCCGGACGTTCGAAAATTTCAGTGAAGGCACATTCATCGTCGACGCCGAGGCACGCGTCGTCTGGATCAACAAGCGCTACGCGGCGCGCTTCGGTTTTTCGGACCCGCAGCAGGCGATCGGCCGGGATTGCGAGGAAGTGATTCCTAACAGCCTGATGCGCGAGGTCGTGAATACCGGCAAACCGATTCTGCTCGACATCCTCGAAACGGATCGCGAGCCGCTGGTGGTGACGCGGCTGCCGTTGAAAGACGACGCCGGCGAAACGGTCGGCGCGGTGGGTTTCGCGTTGTTCGACGAACTGAAGGCGCTCACGCCGCTCTTTTCCCACTATTCCCGCGTGCAGGAAGAGTTGATCGCGACGCGTCAGTCGCTCGCGCAGGCAAGGCGGGCGAAGTACACGTTCGGCAGTTTTGTCGGCACGAGCGCGGCGAGTCTCGAGGTCAAGCGCCAGGCGCGCCGCGCCGCGCAACTCGAGTCGCCCGTACTGTTGCTCGGCGAAACCGGCACCGGTAAGGAATTGCTGGCGCATGCCATTCACGGCGGGTCGGCGCGGGCGAATCAGCCGCTCGTGACGGTCAACGTGGCGGCGATTCCGGACACGTTGCTCGAAGTCGAATTCTTCGGCGCCGCGCCCGGCGCCTATACCGGCGCGGACCGGAAAGGGCGGGTCGGCAAATTTGAGCTCGCGAACGGCGGCACGCTGTTTCTCGACGAAATCGGCGACATGCCGCTGCCTTTGCAGGGCAAGCTGTTGCGCGTGCTGCAGGACAAGGAGTTCGAGCCGCTCGGCTCGAACCGGATCGTGCGCGCGGATGTGCGGATCATCGCCGCGACTTCTGCCGATTTGCCGGCGCTGGTCGCAGCGGGGCGTTTCCGCGCAGACCTGTTCTATCGGCTTAACGTGCTGACAATCCAGGCGCCGGCGCTTCGGGAGCGTTTGTCCGATATCGAAGCGCTTGCCTACGCCATGCTGGAGGACCTGTCGACGCAGGCGCGCGGCGCCAGTCACTTTGAATTGCAGGACGATGCATTGCAGCTGCTGTGTTCGTACGGCTGGCCCGGCAATGTGCGCGAGCTGCGCAATACGTTGGAAAGGGCGGTGATGCTGTCGGACAGCGAGCGAATCGATGCGCGTGCGCTGGCGCCGTTTATCGGTCCGTCACATGGTGGCCATCGTCCGCAGGTATCTATGGTCCCCGAGACGCAGGCTTCGGACCCGGCTTCGGTGGCGCCCGGCGCGACTTCGTGGAGCGAGGCCATGGCCGCATTCGAAAAGCGGTATCTGAGCGACGCCCTGCGCGCCAACGGTGGCCGCGTGATCGAGACGGCGATGCAGATCGGCATGGGCCGCGCGACGCTCTATAAGAAGATTGCGGCATACGGTATCGAGGTGTGACAAAGTCCGGCGTCATCGAATGACGCAGCGCAATGGCCGCGTGGCACAATCGCTTGATCGAAAAACAAGACGTGATCGGGGTTTCAAATGAAACACAGCCTTTCCCTTTTCGCGCGCCGGGCCTGTGCGGCGCTGGCGCTTCCCGCAATCGCTATTCTGGGTGGTTGCAGCAGCAGCGCGCCGCTGTTTCTATCCGACGGCCGACCGACTACGCTGGTCCAATGTCCAGTCGGCTCCGACTCCTGCTCGCAGCAGGCAAACGCGGCTTGTGGCGGTGCTTTCGACATCGTGCGCCAATCCAGCGATAACGGCACGCTCAGTCTGATATACGCCTGTCGCGCAAAATAACGTTATGCCAGCCAACAGCCGGCGTAACGGGAATGACAATTTCCTTTCCTTATTCCCGCCGCGCAGGCGTGACGGCGGGCGTCTCCCCTCTTAGTGCAAACCCCTTTTAGCGGCCAAATCCGGCCATGCGGCGAGTTGACGTTGCCCAATACGCATATGGTCGTTATCAATACCTGGCTTCAATGCGCATTTCTGAAAACGGTTATCATGCGCGTTGCGTATTTATTGAACTGCTCCCAAGTCATTGCTTATATTGTCCGTGCCGATCATAAAGCGCTCCGGGTTCTCCATTAAGCCGGGTCGGTGCGGCACCTAACGGAACGTGAAGATTCCGGGCAGTATCCTCGTCTGGCGGGCTCAGCGTTAAAACATATATGAAGATTTTGCCGAGTTACGGCAGGCCGGATTAACGGCGCAAGAAAGTTTTTCCGTTTGAGTGGCTGGATGATGTAATTGCGGCATGCTTTATGCTTTTTAAACGAGTCCAATGCGTAATTCCGGGGAAAACAATGAATCATCATCAACTCGAAAAAGATATCGAACATCTTGAGCATGTAATTTCACATATCTCTGCAGAAGACCGCATCCCACTGTCCTATTGGCGCAACCGCATCGCTTTGGTGTCCGGGGCGGCCCTGGTGCCGGCGCAGGCCAGTCGCGTCAAACGGCTCGATGCAGCCCTGACGGCATTGGAGGGGCGGAAAAAGGCGTGACCCCCCTCAGGAGGGAGGGTGACGTGTACCGCCTGATCGGGTAACGTTTCCTGAAAAATAAGGGAACGTAACATTTGGGATCAGGAGGAGCATGCAACCTGCAGGACTTTCAACCGTCAGGCTGACGGCGCTCACGAACGCCATGCAAGGCTATGTGGAGCGCGACGAGGTGGCGGGCGTCGTTTCGCTGGTCTGGCGGCGCGGTGAGATCGGCTATTTCGAGCCGCTCGGCCTGCGTGACGAAGCGGCGCAATTGTCCATGGAGCGCGATACGCTGTTTCGTATCGCCTCGATGACCAAGCCGGTTACGAGCGCGGCGATCCTGATGCTGGTCGAAGAGGATCGCCTCGCACTCGATACACCGGTTTCCATGTGGCTGCCTGAGCTGGCGGCGCCGCGCGTGCTGCGCGACCCTACCGGCCCGCTCGACGAAACCGACCCCGCCAGAACGCCGCTTACCGTGCTCGATCTGCTCACGCATCGTGCCGGCTATCCCTATCACTTCACCGCCACCGGTCCGTTGGCCGAGGCTTACGCGGCGGCCTTCAACGGTATTGAAGCGCGCGGCGACGCGAACGCGTGGTTAAAACGTATAGCCAGTTTGCCGTTGATGTTTCAACCCGGCTCGCGCTGGCACTACGGCATCGCGACCGACATTCTCGGCGTGCTGATCGAACGAGTCAGCGGCATGCGGCTCGGCGACTTTTTCCGGACGCGGATCTTCGAACCGCTGGGCATGCGCGACACGGCGTTCTGGGTGCCCGACGCGCAGCTCGCGCGTTTGGCGACGGCTTATGGCGTCGCGCCGGGCACGCAGCGGCGCGTGATCGAAGATCATCCGTCGGCAAGCCGCTGGGCAAATCCTGACCGGTTCCAGAGCGGTGGCGGTGGCCTTGTCTCGACCGCGCAGGACTATCTGCAATTCGCGCAGCTATTGCTCGGGCGGGGGCGCGTCGGCTCGACACGTTTGCTGTCGCATCGCTCGGTCGATCTGATGCGCTCGAATTTTCTGACCCGCGACCAGCGTCGTGTGCCGGCGTTCGGCCAGGTGATGTGGGCGGGTCAGGGTTTTGGCCTCGGTCTGTCCATCGTCGACGATCCGGCGCAGCAGTTGCCGCTCGGCTACCGCTCGGCAGGTTCGTTCGGCTGGCCGGGCGCGTATGGCACCAGTTGGTTTGCCGATCCGGTGGAAAACCTGATCGGTATCATGCTGATTCAGCGGCGGGCCGTCGAACCCTTCCCGATGTCGCTCGATTTTGAACGCCGCGTGTACGATGCAATTGACGATTGAGTGCATTGGCCACGGCAGTTGAACCGGCCATCCTGAACCGCGGGTAACCGTGCCACCCGGCGCGAACGCACCTTATGCGGGCCGCCTGACGAGAGTCGCCTTGCGGGTCTCTCTATCCGGCACTTTTTTCGTCTGATAGTGTCCTCCAATCCCCTACGGGACTTCCTTCGGGGCGGGGGACTTCTTCTGGGGCGTCCGCGCACAGCGGCTCGTCAAATCGATCGGAGTACCTGCCATGGCCACCTACAAGCAGTTGACCGCGCAACTCGAAAAGCTCCATAAGGAAGTCGCCGCGGCGCGCGAAAAAGAAATCGCGCAGGCGATCGCCGACATCAAGCAGAAGATTGCCGACTACGACCTGACAGCGGAAGAGCTGGGTTTTACGAAGAAGCATGCGGCAGCACGCAAAACCGCTTCGGTAGCCAAGTACCGCAATCCGAAAACAGGCGAGACGTGGACCGGCCGAGGCCGTTCGCCTGGCTGGCTTGTGGGCAAGAATCGCGAGCGCTTTCTGATCGAAGGTTGAAGATATGTCGAGCGTCGCGCATGCGCGCAACGCGCCTGATTTTTCTGAAGTGAGCTTGCGCAAAGTTTTTCTTGCACCGCTGAGAGGGTCCCGAAAACGCTCACCTTTCGCCGGAGCTTGCAACGCGCAGCGCGGATTTCACGCGCTGCCTCGTGTCAGGACGGATTGTTTCGGTGAGCCTGGTTTTGTCGGACGACGCACCTTGCGGTGCGCTCATCTCTGCGGGCTGGCGTAACGGGCCGCCGTCCTCGAAACCCGCGCCAGCCTTTGCTGACGGGCTTTCCCAGGCTATGCGAAGCATCGCGTGGCGGGTCGCCCGGTTGCGCTACTACCTTTTCCCCTGACGTTGGCCGACCAATGAATCTCACGCCATGAGTGCGTGAGCGGCTCGTGGTGTCTTCACTTTTCATCCCCATTCGAGGTTCGCAATCGCGAGTCCCGAAAACCCTCACCTTTGCGCGTGTCCGGATGCGCGGCGCAGTGCGTCGCGTCGTCGCCATGCAGGGTGCTCGGGCAAACCCGGAGATGAGTTCGCCTCATACCCTGGATCAAAACTCATCGATACATGGTCGCGAAGACCCGACAGCACAATGGGTCATCTACTCACCCCCGACGGATAGACCATGAGCGTATCGACAGACAAGCAACTCTTTATCGGCGAAGGATTCGAAGGCCCAGGCGTCAACCTCGCGCACATCAACGTGCTCGTCGGCCCGCGCAACGGGCCTGCGGGTCAGGCTTTCGCCACCGCGTTGGCGACGCCTTCCGCGGGGCACGCGCCGTTCGTCGTGATCGCGAGGCCAGGCGTGCCGACCAAGCCGCTCACGCTGTATGTGAACAAGGCGCAGATCGGCAGTGACTTCCACGGCAACGCGACGTGGGGCGCTTCGCAAGCCGGTATTGCGAAGGCGGTAGCGGAGTCGCTCGAGAACGGCACGCTGCCGCCCGAAGCGGAAAACGATTGGGTGGTGGTGTCGGCGAACTGGGTCAATCCGGCCACGGATAATCTCGACGCCGTCTTCGACAACAACTACCGTGCGTGCAAAAACGCGATCCTCGCGGCGATGAAGGGGCTGCCGCATCGTGATGAAGTGTTCGCCGCCGCGCGCGACGTATCGAATCCGTTCTACACCCCCAAACAACGTTAATCACGCGCAACGCGGTTCGCGCGCCGTGAGTGCCGCGCAATCGACGGCGCAACTGGATGCGATCAGCAAGGAGATAAGCACGATGGAATACATTCGCCTCGGCCAATCGGGCCTCAAAGTTTCGCGCCTGTGTCTCGGCACGATGAATATGGGCACGCCGCAATGGAAGCCGTGGATTTTCGACGAGGCGCAAAGCGAGCCGATCGTGCGCCACGCGCTCGAAGCCGGTGTCAACTTTATCGACCTCGCTGATTTCTATTCGACCGGTGTCGGTGAAGAAGTGGTGGGCCGGATTCTGAAGCGCATCGCACGCCGCGAGGAAATTGTCGTGACGACCAAGGTTGGCTACGACATGGGCACGTATCAGAACGCCGGTGGTCATTCGCGCAAACACATCATGGATGGTATCGACGCTTCGCTTACGCGGCTCGGCATGGATTACGTCGATATCTACATGCTGCATTTCTTCGACGTGAATACGCCGGTCGAAGAAACCATGGGCGCGTTGAACGATATCGTCCGCGCCGGCAAGGCCCGCTATATCGGCGTGTCGACGATGTACACGTGGCAGTTCGCCAAAATCATGCAGGTGTGCGAGCGCAACGGCTGGCACAAGCCGATCAACATGCAGTTGCAACTGAACCTTGCCTATCGCGAGGAAGAGCGCGAAATGATTCCGTACTGCCAGGATCAGGGCGTCGGCGTGTCGGTGTTCAGTCCGTTGGCGCGGGGTCTGCTGACCTGCGAGCCGAATTCGACGCGTAACCAGACTGACTTCTTCACTGCGCAAATGTATGGCGATGTGGCTTCGCGTGAGATTGCCGCTTCGGTGGCGCGGGTGGCCGTGCGGCGTGGCGTGTCGGCTGCGCAGATCGCGCAAGCCTGGGTGCTGAATCACGGCGGCGTGGCGAGCATGCTGGTGGGCGCGGATACGCCGGCCCAATTCGATAGCGCATTGGCCGCGTTGAGCACGAAGCTGTCCGACGACGAACTGTTCGAACTCGAGCGCAATTACACACCGTGCGATCTGATCAACGACTACACCGCCGGCAAACGCATCGCGCGTGAGCCACGGCTTGCGCAAGGCAGCTTCGTCGAAACTTTGGAGAAAGCGGCATGAATGAGTTTTTGCGGACTGGCCACTATATCGGTGGCGAATGGTACGAAAGTGCGACGCGGTATCCCGTCCTGAATCCGGCGACGGGTGAGGTCATCGCTCAAGTGGCCAAGGGCGGCGCTGCGGAAACCACCCAGGCCATTGCAGCGGCCGAGCGTGCGCTTCCTGCATGGCGGAAACTCACGGCGAAAGAGCGCGGTGCCCGCGTCAGGCGATGGGGTGAGTTGATGCTCGAACACCGCGAGGCACTGGCCGAACTGCTGACGCTCGAGCAAGGCAAGCCGCTCGCGGAGGCGCGCGGCGAAGTTGGCTACGCCGCGAGTTTCTTCGAATGGTTCGCGGAGGAGGCAAAGCGCAGTTACGGCGACGTGATTCCGAGTCCGAATCCCAACGCGAAAATCATCGTGACGCGCGAACCCGTGGGCGTGGTCGCGGCGATTACGCCGTGGAATTTCCCGCTCGCCATGATTACGCGCAAGGCCGGACCGGCACTCGCGGCGGGCTGCACTATGGTGCTCAAACCGTCCGAGGAGACGCCGTTGTCGGCGTTCGCATTGGCGGTGCTCGCTGAGAAGGCCGGGATTCCGGCCGGGGTGTTCAACATCGTGTCCGGCGATGCGATCGAAATCGGCGGCGTGCTGACGGCGTCCGAGGTGGTGCGCAAATTGTCGTTCACCGGTTCGACACGCGTCGGCAAACTGCTGGCGAAGCAATCGGCGGACACGCTAAAGAAGCTGTCGCTGGAGTTGGGTGGCAACGCGCCGTTCATCGTATTCGACGATGCTGACCTCGACGCGGCCGTGCAAGGCGCGATGGCATCGAAATTCCGGAATACCGGGCAAACCTGTGTCTGCGTGAATCGCTTTTACGTGCAAGACGGCATTTACGACGCATTCACGCAGGCGTTGACCGCGGCGGTGCGCAAGATGCGCGTCGGCAATGCGTTACAGGGCGATGTCGAGCAAGGTCCGCTGATCAATCAGGCGGCGCTGCGCAAGGTGGAAGCGCACGTTGCCGACGCGCTGCAGAAAGGCGCGACGGTGCTGACCGGCGGCAAGCCGCATGAGCTCGGCGGCACGTTCTACGAACCGACGGTATTGGCGGATGCATCCGGCTCGATGCTGATCGCGTCGGAAGAAACCTTTGGGCCGGTCGCGGCGTGTTTCCGTTTCCACACCGAAGAAGAGGCGATCGCGGCTGCGAACGACACGCCGTTCGGCCTCTCCGCCTATTTCTACACACGTGATCTGGCGCGTGCATGGCGGGTCGGCGAGGCGTTGGAAAGCGGCATGGTCGGCATCAACGAAGGCATCTTATCGACCGAAGTTGCGCCGTTCGGCGGCGTCAAGCAATCGGGCCTCGGGCGGGAAGGGTCGAAGTACGGTCTCGACGAATACACCGAACTGAAGTACATGATGATGGGCGGCCTGCGCGGCTAGCCCCGACTCAGGTGCTCATGTGTCCGCCGCGCGTGGCGCAGCCTGTGCGACGGACATGCGCGGCCATTGCGGGTGAATGATGCCATGTCGCCCGCGTAATGGCCGTCAACATAACGAAGGAGACACTGTGAGTAATCAGGATTCCCAGGTGGCCGCCATCGGTCTCGTTGCCACTCCGCCGCGCGCCGCGATACCCTCGGCGCACGCAGCTATTCCTCTCGACGACGTTCCGTTGAACGCGTTTCATATCAAGATCGCGGGTTTGACCTTTGGCGCGCATTTTACCGAGGGCTTTGCGCTGGGGACGATCGGCTATGCGCTCGCGTCGCTGAACCGGCAGATGCCGCTCGACGCTTTCTGGATGGGCATGATCGGCAGTTCCGCGCTGATGGGCATTTTTCTCGGCAGTCTTGTGTTCGGCTGGCTGTCGGATCGTCTCGGACGACAGAAAATCTTTCTGCTGAGCTTCCTGATCATCACCTTGGCGGCTTTCGCGCAGTTCTACGTACGCTCGCCTCTGGAGTTGTGTTTGCTGCGTGTGCTGATCGGTTTCGGGATGGGAGGCGACTTTGCCGTCGGGCACGCGATTCTCGCTGAATTTTCGCCACGCAAGCATCGCGGCACCTTGCTGGGGTCATTCAGCGTGGTGTGGACGATTGGCTACGTGGCGGCCAACGTACTCGGCATGCATTACGCGGATGCCTCTCCGGACGCATGGCGCTGGCTGCTCGCATCGGCTGGCTTCCCGGCCTTGCTGGTGCTGATTCTGCGCATGGGCACCCCCGAGTCGCCGCGCTGGCTGCACGGCAAGGGACGCGCCGAGGAAGCCAAGGCGATCGTGTTGAAGCATTTCGGTGCGAACGTGACACTCGACGGCGCGCATGACGACCACACGCAAATGCCTGGCGGCTTTATGCGTCTGTTCAAAAAGGACCTGATTCGCCGGACGATTTTCAATTGCGCGTTCTTTGTCTGCCTTGTGATCCCGTATTTCGCGATCTACACGTTTCTGCCGACCATCCTCAAGGCGATTCATTTGAACAATGATTCGGGCGCGGATTTCCTGCTGAACGGCTTTCTCGTGCTTGGCGCACTGATCGGCATCTGGCTGACGATCAAGTTGCCGCGGCGCGTGTTTCTGATCGGCTCGTTCGCGGTGACGTGTTTGTCACTGATTGCGTTGAGTGTGCTGCCGGAATCGGCGACGCTTGGCGTGATCGTGGCGTTTGCGTTGTTCACGCTCACGATGTCTGCATTCTCTAATCTGGTGGGCGTGTTTCCGCCGGAGTGCTTTCCGACCGAAGTGCGCGCATGTGGGGTCGGGCTCGCCATTGCATGTAGCCGGCTCGGATCCGCGGTCGGCACGTTCCTGCTGCCGCTCGGGATCGTACAGCTTGGTTTTCACGCCACCATGATGGCGCTGGCGTTTGTTTTGTTCGTCGGGATGATGGTGTCGATTGCGTGGGCGCCGGAGACCAGGCATTTGACTTTGAACGAGGCAGCGCGCGGATAGCGCGGCACTGCATTATCCCGGTTCCTGGAGAGCCCGAAGCGTCTGAATGACGCTTCGGGCTTTTTTCGTTGGTGCCCAGCGAATTGCACTGCTTCGCGTCTCATAAATAGGAACTTGTCAGATAAACCCGAAAAGTTCGGAAGAACAATCTTAAAAATTAAGAATGCTCTGAGATACACCTGTAAGGCAAAACCCTAACATTCAATTACGCCCTGAACATGATTTCAATCGCAACTGAAGGACAGCCATAACTGGCGGTGCCAAAAGACATTGAAACGGCGAAGGCGAGCGACGAATGAGTGATGAGCACAGATTCGTCGTCGAATTTGACCACGACCTTTTAACCAAGTGGAGCAGTAACAATGAAAAAGTCTTTCCTCCCTACGCTCGTCGTCGCAGGCAGCCTGTTGGGTCTCGCATCGATCGGCGCTCACGCAGCTGACGGCACGATCACGATTACCGGCACGGTGTCGGATAGCACATGCTCGGTCAACGGCGCAGCGGCCGGTACGGCTGCCGACAAGGCCATCGTACTGCCGGCGGTTTCGGCCAACTCGCTGGCTGCTGCAGGTGCTGTGGGCGGCACGTCGAGCCCGACCGACCTGGCCTTCAGCCTGAGCGGCTGTACGGGTACCGCGACCAAGGCGGTTGCACGTTTTGAAAACGGTCCGAACGTCGATCAAACCTCCGGCTATCTGAACAACCAGGCGGCAGGCGGTGCAACCAACGTGCAAGTGCGTTTGCTGAACGCGAACATGCTGCCGATCAATATCACCACGGGCGCGAACAACGACCTCACCAACAACGGTGCGACGATCGCCAGCGGTAGCGCGGCGCTGAAGTACTTCGCTCAGTACTACTCGAAGGGCGGCGCCACCGCAGGTGCCGTGAACACGTCGGTGCAGTACACGATGCAGTACCAGTAATACGGCGAACGGAGGCGTTCGCATATGCGAGCGCCTCTTTTTTGCGGCTCTATTTCGAGATTGATCAAAAAAGGTGAATGACATGAAAGTGCTCGGTCGAATGGCGATAGGACTCGGTTTTGCCTGTGCGTTGCTGGCAGGCAGCGCAGATGCAAGCGTGACGATCGGCGGAACGCGTGTGGTGTATCCGCTCGACCAGCGCGAAGTGACAGTCAAGCTGGATAACGACAGCCGCGAGCCGTCGCTGGTCCAGGTGTGGATGGACGAAGGCAATGCCGATGCAAAGCCGGGCGATATTCACGTGCCTTTTGTCATCACGCCGCCGATTTTCCGGATGGACCCGCGGAAGTCGCAAACACTTCGCGTGATGTACAGCGGAGAAGCATTGCCGACGGATCGCGAATCGGTGTTCTGGCTCAACGTGCTGGACATTCCGCCGAAGGCGGCCAACAGCGGCGAACAGAACGTGCTGCAACTGGCATTCCGCACCCGTATCAAGGTTTTCGTGCGCCCG
This sequence comes from Paraburkholderia sp. BGA-UO-ETr-F12, assembly GCF_059567945.1. Taxonomy (NCBI): domain Bacteria; kingdom Pseudomonadati; phylum Pseudomonadota; class Betaproteobacteria; order Burkholderiales; family Burkholderiaceae; genus Paraburkholderia; species Paraburkholderia sp. BGA-UO-ETr-F12. The sequence goes on from NZ_JCAQOZ010000051.1 coordinate 47,436, forward strand.
TCGAAGCTGCCGGGCAAGCCGGAAGAGGCACCCGCACAGTTGAGCTGGAAGGTCGTGCCGTCCGCGGATGGCAAGGGACAGGCGGTCAGCGTTTCGAATCCGACGGCGTATCACGTGTCGTTTAGCGAGATCGACGTCGTCAGCAGCGGCCACACGTTCAAGAACGAAACGGGCGGCATGGTTGCTCCGCATGCCACCGAGGTATTTCCAATCGCGAAGATGAATGCGGTTGGTGCAGGCTCGACTGTTCACTTCACCGCGATTAGCGACTACGGCGGCGCGATGCCGGGCGAGGCGCAACTCGGTCAGTAAGACGAAGGCCTGACGCGAGGCGGCGCCCAGCCGCCACCTTCTCCAAACAGTTTTCACAGACAGCGCGAGTTGCTCCGGCAACTGGCAAGGGGCGACTCACGCCTGCTGTTTGCCAAATTGAAGTCAATCGAATCATGAAACTCTCACCTCACTATCAGTCACATGTTCGCGCCGGCTCCCAGCATGGCCCGTTTGGGCTGAACCCGGTCACGGCCGTCGTTTTGATGGCTTTCGGGGTGGTGGGAGCGTTTCAATCGGTAACTGCAAAGGCAGCCGAACCGGACCAACCCACCACGGGTGTCATGTTCGACACGACGTTCCTGAGAACCGATGCGTCCCAACCCGTCGACGTCGCGCGCTTCGCGCATGGCAACAATGTATCGCCGGGCGTTTACATGGTCGACGTGTGGCTCAACGGCACGCGCGTGGCGCGCGAGGAAGTGCGCTTTGTAGCGCAGCCCAATGGCGATGGCGCGCGCGCGTGTCTCAGCCGCAAGCTGCTGCGCAACCTCGGCGTGGACTTCGCGAAGGTCGTGGCGGATACCGGTGCAAAGACTGGCGACGCCGCCGACGTTCATGAAGGCAAGAGCGGCGGCGAATCGAAGCGCGAAGCCGACTCGACCGGTACCGCCGGTTCACATGCCGTTAGCGAAAATGAATGCGTCGATCTGACCGCCGTGGTGCCTGAATCGTCACTCGACTTTGATTTCTCGGAGCAGAAGCTGACGCTCTCGGTGCCGCAAAAGTACATGAGCAATGCGGCGCGGGGCTATGTGCCGCCGGAAATGTGGCAGCAAGGCGTCAATGCCGGTTTTGTTAGCTACAACGCGAATACTTATCGTACGGATGGTTCGGGCGCACATTCGACACAGAGCTATCTGGGCCTGAACGCGGGCGTGAATATCGGCTCCTGGCATCTACGCCATCAGTCGTCGTTGTCCGCGGGAACGGGGCAGGGCACGCAATTCGACAACATCGCCACCTACTTGCAGCACGACGTGACGAAGCTGCGTTCGCAGGTCACGCTGGGTGACAGCAATACGACCGGCGACGTGTTCGACAGCGTCGCGTTCCGCGGCGCGCAGATTGCCACAGACGACCGTATGTTGCCCGAATCGCTGCGCGGCTATGCGCCGGTGGTGAGAGGCGTGGCGGAGTCGAACGCTCGTGTGACCGTGCGTCAGAATGGACAAGTGATCTACGAAACCAGCGTTTCGCCTGGCCCGTTTGAGATCAAGGATCTGTACGCGACCGGCTACGGCGGTAACCTCGACGTGATCGTGACCGAGGCGGACGGCCGTACCAAGAGTTTCAGCGTGCCGTACGCGTCGGTTGCACAGTCGCTGCGTGCGGGGACCACGCGTTTCTCGGTGACGGCCGGCCAGTTGCGCAATCAGTTTCTCGAGACAAAGCCGAACTTTGCGCAGTTCACATTGCAACGTGGCCTCACGAACCTCGTTACCGTCTATGGCGGCGGTATCGCGGCGAACGGCTATATGGCGGGTAACGCGGGCGCGGCACTCAACACGAAGTTCGGCGCATTTTCCGCCGACATAACCGGCGCGCAGACTCAGGTGCCGCAGCAAGGTTCGCAGCAGGGTACGAGTCTGCGGATCGGTTACAGCAAGTTTATTGACCCGACCAACACCAACATTGCGGTCGCTGCGTACCGTTTTTCGACTTCGGGCTACCTGAACCTCGCTGACGCTGCGTCGGTGCGCGACCTGGCTTCGCACGGCGGCGACATCAACACGGTGTTTCGCGAACGCAATCGCCTACAGCTCACGGTCAACCAGAATTTCAAGGACAAGGGCACGGTGTTTCTGTCCGCGTCGTCGCGCCAATACTGGAATCGCAACGGCAACGACACGTTCTATCAAGCCGGCTATACGAACAGTTTCAAGTACGGCACATACAGCATCACGGCGGGACGTACGCGCTCATCGAACGGCGCGCTGTCGAACGAGTATTTCGTCAGCACAACGATTCCGTTGGGCCATAGCCAGCATGCGCCATTGCTGTCGACCAACCTGTCGAACAGCTCGGGTGGCAGCACCAACATGCAAGCGAACCTGAGCGGTTCGCTGGGCGACAACAACGAGTACTCGTACAACGCGTACGGCACGTATGGTCATAGTAGTGGCAGCAACACCGGTAACGCTGGCGTGAGCGCTGTCTACCGCGCGCCGTATGCACAAATCATGGGTTCTGCGAGCACCGGTTCGGGGTCGAGCCAGGTTTCGGCTGGCGTGAGCGGAACAGTGGTCGCGCATCCGGGCGGCGTGACCTTGTCGCAGACGGTGGGCGATACGTTCGGCATCGTGTCCGCACCGGGCGCGGCCGGCGCGGCTGTTTCGAGCGCAGCGGGCGTGAAGCTCGACAGCCGTGGCTATGCGGTCGTGCCTTACCTGACGCCGTATGCGGTGAATACCGTCGACATCGACCCGAAGGGCACCTCGACGGACGTCGAATTCGAATCGACCTCGGAGCAAGCCGTGCCGCGCCTGGGTTCGGTGGTGATGCTGAAGTACAAGACCGTGAACGGCCGTGCGGCGCTGGTTCGTGCGCCGATGCTGGGCGGCAAGGCGTTGCCGTTTGGCGCTGACGTCACCGACGACGCCGGTCACACCGTGGGTGTGGTCGCACAGGACAGCCGGATTTTCGCGCGCGGCTTGCAGGATCAAGGAGCGTTGTTTGTGAAGTGGGGCGCAGCGGCGTCGGAGCAGTGCCGGATTGATTATGTGTTGCCGAAGTCGAGTGGGAAGGCGGGGGCGGCTTATATGTCGGTGGAAGGGCATTGCGTGGGTGAAGCGGGCGCGAGAAGTGCGGACGCGGGCGCGCCGTCGCAGCGCGCAATCAATTAAAGAGGGCGGTATTGTGTGCGAACGAAATGATCAAAAAATGGGTGGCCGGTTTGTTGCCGCGTGGCGCCGTGTTTGCGGCCTGGTCGTTGTGGTCGTGGCGATGTTCTTCGCAGCGACATCGGCACATGCGACGTTGTCCTGCGCCGGCTATAGCAACACCGGCAACGCGATCAGCGCAGGCCGAGTCATTGTTCCCCCCTCTGTCGCCGTTGGCACAACTGTCGCCACCTTGCCGGTCCTGTTCACCGTTGCGGGTTGTTTTGGCGCGATAGCCGGCGACCAAGTCATCTACACCATGCACACGTCCGGCGCGTTGGCGGCGGGCTTCAACGACGTCTATCAGACGAACATTCCGGGTATTGGCATTCGATATCAGGTTCATCCGCGATGCCCTGGGGCAACCAACCCCGGGACGCTCGCCAATAACGGCATCCAGTCGGTCTGCACGATGCTGCTAGGCACTAATGGCGGGCTGGGGTGGGATTTTTATCCCAGTCTGGTTGTAACCGGCGCCATTCCAGCGGGCGGGACGGTGTTGACCACCGTACCCACGGTTGTGGTGGGTTGGCAGATGGCAGGACAGGCAGAGCAGGCTCTGGCTAATTTTTACACCGGCGCCGCAAGCGGCACGATTGTCACGCCGGCGTGCACTGTGACCGAGACCGCAAAGTCCGTCGGGCTTCCGCCGGTGCTCACCAGTTCAATGGCATCCGGCGTCGGAGCCGTGGCGGGCACCCAGTCATTCTCCCTGAGTTTCATGTGTTCGGCCGGTGCGAACGTCTACATGACGCTGTCAGACGCGGTCAATCCGGCAAACCGCACGACCACGCTTGCGCTTGCGTCGGACTCCACGGCCAAGGGCGTCGGAATTCAGGTCTTGAATACCGCGGGATCGCCTGTTACGTTCGGGGCGGATTCATCGGCAAGCGGAAATCCGGGGCAATGGTTGATCGGCGCATCGGTGAATGGGCCGCTCAACGTGCCGTTAAGCGCGCGCTATATCCGCACGGGCGCGGTTTCGGCGGGATCCGTCAAGGCTCTGGCGACGCTCACCATGTCGTACCAATGAAGGCGGCAACCTTGCACTGCCCGACATGGGCGGGTTGCGGCGGCGGGCGGCATTTCGCATAGCCTTTTCTTACGACCGTCCCCATGACGTGTATCATTCGCTCCTTGCGCCGTTCTGCGCCGGCGAGTCCTGCTTTCTCGAACGCTCGTTCGTGACCCGTTTCCCGAGCGGCCCTGCGCCCCTTGCGACGCGGGTTTTCGTCTTGCTATCGAAGCGCCGTGGCGCGAGGCGAGGCGGATCGACTGCGACGAGCAGCCCGCAGCCGCCGCAGACCGCCCGAACCCCTATCCGTGACCGCCAGACCCGATGTCAGTCTCCGAACTCAAACGCCGCCGCACGTTCGCGGTCATTTCCCACCCGGACGCGGGCAAAACCACGCTTACTGAAAAGCTGCTGCTGTTCTCGGGCGCGATTCAGATCGCCGGTACCGTGAAGGGCCGCAAGAGTAATCGCTACGCGACCTCGGACTGGATGGAGATCGAAAAGCAGCGCGGCATTTCCGTCGCCAGTTCGGTCATGCAGTTCGAGTACGGCGATGCCGTCATCAACCTGCTCGACACCCCGGGCCACGAAGACTTCTCGGAAGATACGTACCGTGTGTTGACGGCGGTCGACGCCGCCGTGATGGTGATCGACGGCGCCAATGGTGTCGAAGCGCAGACGCTGAAGCTGCTCGAAGTCTGCCGCAGCCGCAAGACGCCAATCGTTACCTTCATCAATAAGCTCGATCGCGAAGTGCGCGAGCCGCTCGAACTGCTCGACGAGATTGAACAGCATCTGGGCGTCGCCGCCGTGCCGTTCACGTGGCCGATCGGTATGGGCAAAGACTTCCAGGGCGTCTACGACATCCAGCGCGACCAGGTGCGCCTGTTCCGCGCCGGGCAGGATAAGGCAGGTGGCGAAGTCGAAACGCTGCATGCGCTCAGCGACGAAGAAGGCGAACGGCGCTTCGGTCATGCCTGGGTGAAGGCAAAAGAAGAGATCGACCTGATCACCGGGGCTTCGCCGGATTTCGATCGCGAGCAGTTTCTATCGGGTCAGCAATCGCCGGTGCTGTTCGGCTCGGCAATCAATAACTTCGGCGTGAAGGAAATTCTCGACGCGCTGGTCGATCTGGCGCCGCCGCCATCGATGCGTATGACGGTGCAGCGTCCGGTGATGCCGGACGAGCCGAAGTTCACCGGCGTCGTCTTCAAGGTGCAGGCGAACATGGACCTGGCACATCGTGACCGCGTCGCATTCATCCGCGTGTGTTCTGGGCATTTCGAACGCGGCATGGCCGTGAAGGTCACGCGCACGAACAAGACCTTCCGCGCCAACAACGTGGTGACGTTCCTGTCGCAGCGCCGTGAGACGGTGAGTGAGGCATATCCGGGCGACATCATCGGTATCCCGAATCACGGGACGCTGAGTCTCGGCGATACGCTGACCGAAGGTGAGCAATTGCAGTTCGTCGGTTTGCCGTTTTTCGCGCCGGAAATTTTCCAGACTGTTGAAGTGGTCGATCCGATGCGAGCCAAGCAACTCGGCGAGGCGCTGAAGCAACTCGGTGAGGAAGGTGCTATTCAGGTGTTCCGGCCGGAAGTGGGCGGCTTGATGATTCTCGGTGCGGTCGGGCAGCTTCAGTTCGAAGTGGTGTCGCACCGGTTGTCGACGGAATACAAAGTCGACGTGCGGATGGCGCCTGCGCGTTACCGGATGTCGCGTTGGGTGACTTGCGACGATGCGGCGGAATTGCGCCGTTTCACCGATTCGTATGCGGCGCGGATCGCTTTGGATGCATCGGATGCGCCGACGTATCTGGCGTCGCATGTGTCGGAGATCGAGGTCGCACAGAAGGCGTGGCCGAAGATTGTGTTCAACGAATTGCGCGAACATTCGGGCGCGCCATTCAAGAAGGCGATGTAGGCAGGATATGTCCGCGCTTTCACGCGGACGCTGATAGATCATGCAAGGCCCCGTCGAGTGACGGGGCCTATTTCGTTTACGCCTGTTTCACTGATACGACATGGTGAATGTCGCCGTGCCTTTAACAATGCCTGGAACCAATGTTCCCGGCGTCCGGATGTACTGGACGGTCAGTGGTACGTTCATGGCGCCGCCCGCAGCGGTACCGGCTGACCATTGATTGACGTTGGCCGCACTGGACGAGTCGGGCCCGTATGCAACTGGTGTCGATCCGTTCAGGATTTGCATGCCGACGCCAGTCGCCGATGAGCCTGGCGCAAGCCCCAGCGTGGTCGAACGGTTGGACACGTCTGATGCGTCAGTTAAGGTCACCTTGACATTGGTTCCTTGTGAGCAACTGAGACCGATTTTCATCGGCGTCGCTCCTGAGGTCGCACCTGTGGTGCTCAAGTCCTTGGCGAAGACTTTCGGTAAGGTTACGTCAACCGAGGAAGTGGTCACGCTACAGGAACGCACGGTGACGGTTCCGTTTACCGCAATACCTGAAAGCGACAATTGATTTATACCGTCCGTCATTGTGAACCAAGAGGCAGCGCTATAAGACAGGGCATTACCACTGCTGACGTTGATCGGACCGGTTGCCACCAGGTCGATGCGCATTTGGAGATAGCCCGTTCCGTATGCACCAGCGCTCGGAAGCGTATAACTCCATGACACCGGCGCCAGGGTAGCCGTAGTCGGTGTGTTGTAGTAGGTCGTACTGGACCATACGTAGACGCGCACGCCGATGCCGGGAATATTCGTTGGATATATGCCGGCATTTCCGCTCCCCGACATGACGATAGACGAGGTTTGCGTGCGGCTGATATCGCAGTTAGCAGCTTGGTGCGCAATGAGCGTGTCATACGGGGCCGTCTTCGTGGCTAGGACGGTGCCAACAGCCACATTTGCAGGCACGGTTATGCTGCCCATGGCAATGTTGGCTGACGCGTAGCTGCTGCCTTGGAAAGAACAGGCCGCGCTGGCTGAGAGGCTCGTACCGATGCCCAGCAGACATGTGGCCATTGCCACGATGTACCGTGCCCGTCGCCGAGGGTTCAAGCTTGTTTTCGCGGGAAAGATACTGAAAAGCGTATTCATAATGGAATCACTTTGGATTGAGTCTCGCTGAAAGGCAATGCGCTGGATGTCTTGTGTGTGAAGTGCCTTAGTTGCTTCTTTCGGCACATAACCGCTCTGCTCTTCAAGCAAATTGAGAACGGTGACTGGGATTAAAAATTCCCTGGCCCGATCAGGTAATTCCGATATTGAACCGGCGACATCTCAATAAACATCGGAATATTCTCAATTTGTAGGAATATTCCGATCTGTTCGTCCCGAAACCCAAGACGCCTCACCCCATCTTCAAAACCTCTTCCCGCATCCACCCCGCAAACGCCTGCACGTACTCCAACCCGGCATGCTCTTGCGCCACGTCGAGCCAATACCCAAACGGCCCCGTCACCTCGATATCGGAAAACAGCGCGAGACTTCCATCGGCCAGTTCCTCGACGATCATGTTCCGATCGACGATCGCCAGCCCCGCACCTTTGCGCGCAGCGCGGATCGCCTGCTCGAGCGTTGAAAACTCGATGCCATTCTCCGCGTAACGCGCGGGCATGCCGGCCTTCGCGAGCCAGTTGGGCCACAACTCGAGTCGCGTATCGTTATGCAGGACATGAAGCGCCGGCATGTGTTCGAGCAGGATGTCGAGCGGTTGACCGAGCAGGCTCGGCGCGCCGACCAGCACGTGACGCTCGATCATCAACAGTTCGGAATGCGCATCGGGGAGCGCCTCACGTCCAAAGCGGATGTTGCAATGACAGTCCGCGGTGGGCGCGGTGCGCACGGAGAGTTCGACGTCCGGCATTTCGTCCGCCAGCGATCCAAGCCGCGGCGAGAACCACTGCGTCGCAAATGTGGGCGGTACCGCCAGCACGAGGCGGCGTTTGCCTTTCGCTGCGGTGATCTGACGGAAACCACGCTCGATCGTATCGAAGGCGTCGGAAAGGCAGGGCAGCAGTTGCAGGCCCGTCGGCGTCAGGCGGATACCTTTGTGATCGCGCTCAAACAGTTTTTCGCCGAGCGATTCCTCGAGCAGCTTGATCTGCCGGCTCACCGCGCCTTGTGTCACGCAAAGGGCAACCGCCGCGCGATTGAAACTCATGTGACGCGCCGTTTCTTCAAAGAAGCGCAACGCGATCAGCGATGGCAAGCGCCGCATAACTCACCTTCTATTTCTTGTGGTCATCCGCGCAAACGCCGTGGATTCAGAGGCAAATCTCAGACCCAGGCGTGGGCGGAATCAGGTTGTGCTGCATCGCCGGCGGCGCGTTGTCTCCGACGCGCTGCCTAGTTCACCGCGTCACGGTGAACCGGCGATTTTCAAGGCAAACCGCTTTCATAGCGGCCTCAGAATTGTCGCATCGAAGGTCGCCGCTTTGCCTAATCGCGATAAAAAACTCCAATGTAGGTTGATGCTGGTCGGATAGAGGGGGCCGCGTCGTCAAGAAGCCTCCGCGCAAGGTCCGACTTCGCCTATCCTGACGAAGATGCGCGCCGTCCCGTCGGTGCGCCCCATGCCAATCGGCGGAGCACCCGTGACTGTTCGCAATCTGGACGCCTTGTTCCGACCCAAATCCGTTGCCGTGATCGGTGCCTCCGAGCGGCCGGGCAGCACTGGCGCGATGGTGTGGTCGCGCGTGCTCGAAGGCGGCTTCAACGGCCCGCTCTGGCCGGTCAATCCGAAGTACGAGATGCTCGGCGGTCATCGTGTGATTGGCGACGTCGGCGATCTACCGGAGGCGCCTACCGTCGCAGTGATCTGCACGCCGCCGGATACGTGGCCTGGCATCGTTCATAAGCTCGGTGGGATGGGCACGCGCGCGGCGATCATCGTCGGCGAAGCGCGGGGTGACGGCGATCGCCTGCAGCTCCGGCATGCGCTCTCGGCGGCGCGGCCGCATCTGCTGCGCATCGTTGGGCCGGGCAGCCTCGGCGTGGTGTCGCCGGCGCTGCACGCGCATCTCGGCGCGCCGTCGTGCACGGTGAAGGCGGGTGGAGTGGCGTGGGTCTCGCAGTCGAATGCGCTGACCAATGCCGTGCTCGGCTGGGCGCATGCGCGCGGGCTTGGGTTCTCGCACGCGGTGGCGCTGGGTGGCGAAGCCGACGTAGATGCCGGCGATGTCCTCGACTACCTCGCGAGCGATCCCGGCACGCGCGCCATCCTGCTCGAACTGGATACGGTGCGCGCGGCGCGCAAGTTCATGTCGGCTGCACGGGCGGCAGCGCGCAACAAGCCGGTGCTGGCGTTGCGCTCGGGCCGTGCCGATCCTGCCGACGGGCTCTACACCGCCGCTTTTCGCCGCGCGGGCATGGTGCGGGTGGACTCGCTCGACGATCTGCTCGATGAAATCGAAACGTTGGGCGTCGGCCGCGTCGCGGCGGGCGCCACGGCCACGCTGATCACCAGCGATAGCGGCCTTGCCACGCTCGCCTGCGACGCCTTTGCCGCAGCCGGCGATACGCTCGCACCGTGGCCCGCTGAAGCCGACGCGGCGTTAGCCGAGGCATTGCCATACGCGGTGGCGGGCAACCCGCTGCAACTCGGCGACGATGCCCGTCCGGAGCACTTTGGCACAGCGCTCAGACTGCTCGCCGAGCATCGCAGCAGCGGCACGGCATTCGTGGTGCACGCGTCGACGCATGGCGCACCGGTCGGCGAGGTTGCGCAGGCGTTGATCGAGAATCAGCGTTTCGCGTATCGCGGGCTGCTGGCGTGCTTTTTCGGCGGCGTGGATGCGGCGACGCGCGACGCGCTGCATGCACAGGGAATTCCGGTCCACACCACACCGCAACGGCTCGCTCGCGCGTTTGCGCGTCTGGTCGACTACCGGATGGGCCGCGAGTTGCTGATGCAAACGCCGGAGGGTTTGCCGGCACAAATTCCCGAGGCGATCGACGCCGCTCAGGCGCAAGCACGCGCCGCACTCGCCGCAGGTAAGCACCAACTAACCGGCGAAGCGGCGGCGCGCCTTCTTGGGCGTTTTGGACTGCGGGTCGAGGCGCAGGCCGCCAAACCGGTCGTCGACATCGCCGTCGAGCTTCATGACGACGACAACTTCGGCCCGGTCTTCCGCTTCACCGCGCCATCGGTGGATGGTGTGTCGGAGCCGATGAGCGTCTACGGTCTGCCACCGTTCAATCCGATGCTGGCGCGCGATATGGTCACGCACTCCCGCTACGCGCGCCTGATCGATCCCGAGCCGGCACTGAGCGCCTTGACGGCGCTTTCGCAAGCGGTCTGCGACGTCAAGGAGATCGTCGGCCTCTCGCTGACGCTGCGGGTCTTCAAGGACTACGTGGTGGTCGTCGAGCCGACCCTGAGTCTCGCGCCGAAGCGCAGCCGGCTCGCGATCGTGCCCTATCCGCGCCGCTTCGAAGAGACGCTCGATTGGCAAGGCATGCGGGTAACGGTGCGGCCGATCCGCCCGGAAGACGAAGCGGCGCATCGCGATTTCGTGGAAGCGATGACGCCCGAAGATTTACGCCTGCGGTTTTTCGGAGCTGTGGGCAGTTTCGACCATTCGCAACTCGCCCGCATGACGCAGATCGACTACGACCGCGAAATGGCGCTGATTGCCACAGTGACGAACGAAGACGGTTCGACGCGCACGCTCGGCGTCGTACGTGCCGTCGCCGATCCCGACAACGAGACAGCGGAATTCGCCGTTGCGGTGCGCTCCGACCAAAAGGGGCGGCACCTCGGGCAATTGCTGATGGATCGGATCATCAAATACGCGCGGGCGCGCGGCACGCATTGGCTGGTCGGCGAGGCGTTGCGGGAGAATACGCCGATGATCGCGCTGGCCAGAGCGTGTGGCTTCACCATCACGCCGACAGAGGATCCGGGCGTGGTCGGCTTCAGGATGGCGCTGGATGAACCCGCGCAGGGCTGAACGGCGGCTCGGTGCCGCGTTCAGCCCCCGCGGGTAACGAACTTCAAGCCGGCAGCTTCGCCGCGGCTTCGTCCACCTGCGTGCGGGTTACCGACAACTCTTCGAGCAACGCGTCGGCGTAAACCGCGCCGGTTTCGCGTTCCAGACGCGCGATCGTCGCCGCGCAACGGTTCGTGTCCTTCAGCGTCGCGATGAACGACTTCACCGACTCGCCCGCCTTGAAGGCGTCGAACAGCGGAATGCGAATGTCGTCCGGCAGCGGACGCGCGGTCCATTGATAAGGCTTGCCGTTGTAAGTGAACGACGGCGGCAGCACGCGCTCTTTCTTTGCAGCCGGAATCAGGCCGAAAGTACGCGCGGCTTCGCCGATCTGTTCGGCCGAAAACAGCTCGTCCGGGCTGATGTCGAATTGCTGGATGAAAGTCTCGATGCTTTGCATCGCCGCGGCACGATCGTCGCGGCGCTTTTGCGCGTGAGCGACGATGTCGCGCAGTTCGTCGGCTTCTTCAGGCGTGATCGTGAAGCTCGACTGCTTCTGCTGAAGTTCGGAAAAACGCTGGAATTCGGAATCGGTCAGAAGTTTCGCCATTGCTTGATCGAGGGCGCGCATGAGGGGACCCATGCGGCGTCATTTTTGAGAGGGTCGCCATTCTAAACCATGTGCGCAAGCGGACGATTTTGCGGCGGCTCGCTAGAGTGCTTCTTCCCGAAACATCGATAACGCCTGCACGGTCTCGCGCAGCAAGGCCGTGGCCGCTTCCAGTGTGGGTGCGACGTATTCGTCGATGCGTCGCAAGTACGGGCAGGTCAGCGCCGCGATGGCCTGGCCAGACGGCCCCTGGACCGGAAATGTGACGTCGGTCACGCCGAACGTCTGCTGGCTATCCTTCTGCGAAAAACCCGCCGCGCGAATCCGCTCGCAGGCCTGTTCCAGCGCATCGCGATCGATCGTGACTTCGCCCTTCACCTTGGTGTGCTCGGCCAGCATCTGCGCGCGCTGCTCGATGCTTTGAAACGCGAGCATCACGCGGCCCGAGCCTGTGTCGATCAGGCCGACCCGCGAACCGAGCCGCACCGACATGCCCCACGTGCCCGGTCCGTCCACCTGTGCGATCACCAGCAGATTGCCGCGGTCGTAGACCGCCAGATGACAGGATTGCTCGGCAGCATCGGCAAAGCGCTGCATCAGCGGCAGCGCTTCGGAAATCAGCCGGTTCATCGGCGGATGACGATGCGCGAGCGCATACAGCTTCAGGCTCAACGAATAACGGTCGCCGCCTGCCGAGCGCACCACGTATTGCCGCGCGACCAACCGCTCGAGCATCCGGTAAATCTCGCTCGCGTTGCGTCCCAGCAGCTTGGTGATTTCGGCGCGCGTCAGTCCCTCTTTCTGCTCGGCGAGCAGTTCGAGAATGTCGAGACCCTTGTCCAGCGCGGGGGCGCGGTAACGCTCGGCATCGTCTTTATCTTCTGCGTCCATGGTGGGCGAGGTTCCGTGAGGTGCTCTCATTATCTGGCGCGTGAGTGTAAGTGCGTGGCGAATCTGAAGCGAGATGGCGACGGTCCAGGGAAAACACGGACGCTTGGTGCAGTGCACATCGCTTGACTTCGAAAAGTCCGTATATGAATAATACGTTCATTGGTGAATTTTCATCAATACCGATAAGACGATAAGAAAGCGCAGGACGCAGTGCCCGTCATCCGCATGACCGGGTCACTCAGTTCAACAACGCATTTACCTTGCATGGGCCGGAGTAAGCGTCAAGGCAACTCCGGACCGACACAGGAGACAACCATGTCGTTCGCAAAGGGGTCGTTTACGGCTCGCCGCTGGTTTCGCAGTTCGCTATTTGCCGCCGCCGCGGCAGTGTGTGTCGGCGGCGTTGCCGTCAGCAGTGCCGCGCAAGCTGCCGAAACCGGCAAGGTCGGTCTCGGTCTGCCGCTTCTCACGTCGCCGTTCTGGCAGTCGTACAACAACTATCTGCCCAAGTACGCGAAAGACATGGGCATCGATATCCTCGCGCCGGTCAATTCGAACGGCGATCCCGCTCAGCAGATCACCGACATGAACAACCTGCTGAACCTCGGTGCAAAGGGCATCGTGGTCGGTCCGCTGGATTCGGCGGCGATCAGCCGCGCGCTCGATGCAGCGGCGGCGAAGAACGTCCCGGTGGTCGCCGTCGACGTCGCGCCGACGCAAGGCAAGGTCGCGATGGTGGTGCGGGCCGACAATCACGCTTACGGTGAAAAGGCGTGCAAGTACATCGGCGAGCATGTGAAGTCGGGCAAGGTGGTGCAGATCATGGGCGACCTGGCCTCGGTGAACGGGCGTGACCGGTCCGAAGCGTTCCGCTCGTGTCTGAAGGGCTTTCCGGGCTTGACGCTGCTGGAGATTCCGGCAGCCTGGAAGGGCGATGTGGCGGCCACCGCACTCGACAGCCTGCTCACCGCGAATCCTGACGTGAAGGCGATCTACATGCAGGCGGGTGGCGTCTATCTGTCGCCGACTCTGCAAACCCTGCGCCGCAAGCAGATGCTGTTTCCGGCCGGTAATGCGAAGCACGTCGTGATCGTCAGTAACGACGGCATTCCTCAGGAGTTCGACGCAATCCGCCGCGGCGATATCGACGCAACCATTTCGCAACCTGCCGATTCCTACGCGAAATACGGTCTCTTCTATATCAAGGCGGCGTTGGCTGGTCAGACCTTCAAGCCGGGCCCGACGGATCACGGCAGCAACATCATCCAGTTGGCGCCGGGCGTTCTCGAAGATCAGCTGCCTGCGCCGCTCGTCACGAAGTCGAATGTCGACGACAAAGCCTTGTGGGGCAATACCGTTAAATGAGCGAGCCGACGCCCTCCGTGCCGGTGGTCGAAGCGTTTGACGTCACTAAACGCTTCGGCTCCACGGCTGCGCTGAAAGACGTGAGCATCCGCGTGATGCCAGGCGAGTCGCATGCGCTCGTCGGGCGTAACGGGGCCGGCAAATCGACGCTGGTGTCGATCCTTACCGGCCTGCGCAAGCCCGACACCGGCGAGGTGCGTTTTAGCGGCGCGGCCGCGCCGTCCATCGCGGATCGCGATGCGTGGCGCGAGCGGGTCGCCTGCGTTTATCAGCATTCGACGATCATCCGCGATTTGAGCGTTGCGGAGAATCTGTTCATCAACCGGCAGCCGTTGCGCGGCGGCGTGATCGATTGGCACGCGATGCGCCGCGACGCGCGCGAGTTGCTCGATCACTGGAAGATCGATGTGCGCGAAGACGCGCGTGCCGGCGATCTGAGCGTGGAAGCGCGGCAACTGGTGGAAATCGCGCGGGCGTTGTCGTATGGGGCGCGCTTCATCATCCTCGATGAGCCTACCGCGCAACTCGACGGCGACGAGATCAAGCGACTGTTTCGCCGCATCAGCGAATTGCAGCGCGAAGGCGTGACGTTCCTGTTCATCTCGCACCATTTGCAAGAGGTCTACGAAATCTGCCAGGCGGTGACGGTGCTGCGCGATGCGCGGCATATCGTCAGCGCGCCGGTTTCCGCGTTGCCGCGCGAGCAGTTGATCGAAGCGATGACCGGTGAGCGTGGCGGCCTCGCTGTCGCCGACGCGGCAGCGCGTGCTGCGCTGCCTGCGGACACGGCCGTTGCGTTGGAAGTGAAGGATCTGGCCGGTGCCGACTACGAAGGCGTGTCGTTCACGGTGAAACGCGGCGAAGTAGTCGGGCTGACCGGCGCAACGAGCAGCGGCCGCACGAGCGTGGCCGAAGCGATTGCGGGTTTGCGCGCGGCGAAACACGGCTCGATCAGCGTCGATGGCGCCACGTTGCCGCCCGGCGACGTGCCCGCGGCACTGGCGCACGGCATCGGCTGCGTGCCGAAGGATCGCCATCACGAAGGCCTGGTGCTGACGCAATCGGTGGCCGAAAACGCATCGATGACGATCACCCGCCTGCTTGGCAAACTCGGCATTGCGCCCCCGGCGAAGAAAAATGCTTTCGGTCAGAAGATGATCGATGCGCTCGGCATCGTCGCGCAAGGCCCCGAGCATGTGGTGTCCGGACTCTCGGGCGGCAATCAGCAGAAGGTGGTGATGGCGCGCGCGCTGGCCACCGATCCCAATGTACTCGTACTCATCGACCCAACAGCAGGCGTCGATGTGAAATCGAAAGAAGCGTTGCTGTCAGTCGTGGATCGCGTGCGCGAAGACGGTAAAGCCGTGCTGGTCGTGTCGGGCGAACTCGACGATCTGCGCACCTGTGACCGCGTGCTGGTCATGTTCCGGGGCCGTGTCGCGGCCGAGTTTCCCGCGGGTTGGCAGGATCACGACCTTATCGCATCCGTTGAAGGAGTCAGTCTCCATGAAGAATAGTGTGCCCAGCCCTGCCTTCGGCACCGCGCAAGGTCCGGCGCAGCAGCCCGTCGCCCAGGCGACGCGCGGCAAACGCGCTCGCAGTGAACTCGCCCGGCTGCGCGAACTGGCGTTGCTGCCCGCGCTGGCGTTGCTGCTCGTAATCGGTGCGTTCGTCAGCCCAAGTTTCTTGACGAAGGCGAATCTGATCAGCGTGTTGGGTGCGTCCGCGGCCTTGGCCTTGGTCGTGCTCGCCGAATCGCTGATCGTGTTGACCGGCAAGTTCGATCTGTCGCTCGAATCGACGGTGGGCATTGCGCCCGCCGTCGGCGCAATGCTGGTGATGCCGGTGGCGTCCGCGGGCTTTGGAACGGAGTGGCCAGCTGCCGCCGGCCTGTTGGCCATCCTGGTGGTCGGCGCGATAATTGGCTTCGTCAACGGCTTCCTGGTGGTGCGTTTGCGGCTGAATGCATTCATCGTCACGCTGGCGATGCTGATTGTGTTGCGCGGCATGCTGGTCGGTGCGACCAAGGGCGGCACGTTGTTCGATATGCCGCCGTCGTTCTTCTCACTTGCCACCACGATTGTGCTTGGCCTGCCGTTGTCCGTATGGCTTGCGGCGGCCGCATTCGCGATAGCCGCATTCGTGCTGCGCTATCACCGGGTGGGCCGCGCGCTCTACGCGATTGGCGGCAATCCGGAAGCGGCGCGCGCGGCGGGGATTCGCGTCGAGCGCATTACGTGGGGCGTATTCGTGCTTGGCAGCATGCTGGCTTCGGTGGGCGGTTTGATCGTCACGGGCTATGTCGGCGCGATCAATGCGAATCAGGGCAACGGCATGATTTTCACGGTGTTCGCTGCAGCGGTGATCGGTGGCATTTCGCTCGACGGCGGCAAGGGCACGATGTTCGGCGCGCTCACCGGCGTGCTGCTGCTCGGCGTCGTGCAGAACCTGCTCACGCTTGCCCAGGTGCCGTCGTTCTGGATTCAGGCGATCTACGGCGCGATCATCCTCGGCTCGCTGATGGTCGCGCGGCTCGCCAGCGGCGAAGGCCAGAATTAATGCGTACGCATCACGGAGAACTCACTTGACCAGCCGCCCGTTGGAAACACCGCAAGTGTCCCAGACCTCGCAAACTTCGCAAACCGACCCACGCCTGATCCTGCTCAGTCCGGCGGATAACTGCCTGATCGCGGCGGCGCGTCTCGATGCGGGCACGCAGGTCGAGATCGAAGGCGAGCGCGTGACGCTGACCAAAACGATCGACCTGGGCCACAAAGTCGCGCGCCGCAATCTCGCCAAAGACGACAAGGTATTGCGTTACGGCGCGGTAATTGGACACGTGACCGAGGCGGTGGCGCGCGGTGCGCATCTGCATACGCACAACCTCGAAAGCGATTATCTGCCCACTTATACGCATGACGCGGGTCACGAGTTCGTTCATCACTGATTTGAGCACTATGAAGTGGCCTCGTGCCGCGCTGGAATGATCATGACTGACACTTCCGTAGCATCCGCCGCCTTGCAAGGGCCCGCGCTGCAAGGCTATCTGCGCAGCGATGGCCGTAAAGGCATCCGCAATGTCGTCGCAGTGGCGTACCTGGTCGAGTGCGCGCATCATGTCGCGCGCGAGATCGTCACGCAATTTCGCGAACCGCTCGATGCATTCGACGATCCCTCGGCCGGGCGCGAGCCGCCGGTGCATCTGATCGGCTTTCCTGGCTGCTACCCGAACGGGTACGCCGAAAAGATGCTCGAGCGCCTCACCACGCATCCGAACGTAGGCGCGGTGCTGTTCGTATCGCTCGGGTGCGAGAGCATGAACAAGCACTACCTCGTCGACGTCGTGCGCGCAAGCGGCCGTCCTGTCGAAGTCCTGACGATTCAGGAAAAAGGCGGCACGCGCAGCACGATTCAATACGGCGTCGACTGGATTCGCGGCGCGCGCAAGCAACTTGCCGCGCAGCAGAAGGTACCGATGGCGCTGAACGAACTGGTGGTCGGCACGATCTGCGGCGGCTCGGACGGCACCAGCGGCATCACCGCGAATCCGGCCGTGGGCCGCGCGTTCGATCATCTGATCGACGCCGGCGCGACTTGCATTTTCGAGGAAACCGGCGAGCTGGTGGGCTGCGAGTTCCATATGAAAACGCGTGCTGCACGGCCAGACCTCGGAGACGAAATTGTCGCGTGCGTAGCGAAGGCGGCGCGCTACTACTCGATTCTCGGACATGGCAGCTTTGCGGTCGGCAATGCGGACGGCGGCCTCACCACGCAAGAAGAAAAATCGCTGGGCGCGTATGCAAAAAGCGGCGCGTCGCCGATCGTCGGCATCATCAAACCCGGCGATATTCCGCCGACCGGCGGCCTCTATCTTCTCGACGTCGTGCCCGACGGCGAGCCGCGCTTCGGCTTTCCGAACATCAGCGACAACGCGGAAATCGGCGAGCTGATCGCGTGCGGTGCGCATGTGATTCTGTTTACGACAGGACGCGGGTCGGTGGTTGGCTCGGCGATTTCGCCGGTCATCAAGGTCTGCGCGAATCCCGCGACGTACCGCAATCTCGCCGGCGATATGGACGTTGATGCAGGCCGCATTCTCGAAGGCCGCGGCACGCTCGATGAAGTCGGCCTCGAAGTGTTCGAGCAAACGGTGGCGGTGTCGCTCGGCGCGGCGTCGAAATCGGAAATGCTCGGACATCAGGAATTCATCCTGACGTACAAGACTTTCGAACCGGTCGGGCCGGCTTGCCTGCCGTTGAGCGCTGCGCCGCTGCATCAGGTCGTTGCGATCGCGCGGCATTGAGCGGATTCGACTATTGGCATCGCCTATCGACGTCAGGCCGCGATCGATTCGGCGGCCATCAAGGCGGTGGGCAAAGACCGTCCGCACGTGTTAAAACATCACAAACAGGAGACGCGGTCCATGACGGCAACGATCGGTTCGAAGATCGAACAGCGGCGCGGCATCGGCCGCCGTGCATTACGAGTGAGCGGATTGGGACTCGGCACGGCGCCCTTGGGCGGCCTTTATCGCGATCTGTCCGATGAAGAAGCACACGCAACCATTGCCGCCGCGTGGGACGCCGGCGTGCGGTTTTTCGACACCGCCCCGCACTACGGCCACACAAAAGCCGAGCACCGTTTAGGTGACGCGCTGCGCGGCTATCCGCGCAGCGAATACGTGCTCTCCACCAAAGTCGGGCGCCGCTTCGTGCCGCGCACCACACCCTACGACGGCAGCGAGGGCTGGCAAGACCCGCTGCCGTTCCAGGCCATCTACGACTACACGCACGACGGCATTCTGCGTTCGTTCGAAGACAGCCAGCAGCGCCTCGGCATTGTCGATATCGACATTCTGCTGGTGCACGATATCGGCGTTGTCACGCATGGCGACAAGAACCCTCATTACTGGCGGCAACTGACCGAAGGCGGCGGCTTTCGCGCGCTCGACGATTTGCGCGCCTCGGGCGCGGTCAAAGCGGTTGGGCTCGGCGTCAACGAAGGCGCGGCCATCCTCGATGCGATGTCGGAATTCGACATCGATTGCGCATTGCTCGCGGGCCGTTATACGCTGCTCGAACAGGCCACGCTCGACGACCTTTTGCCGGAATGTGAGAAGCGCGGCGTCAGCATCCTGTTAGGCGGCGCGTTTAATTCGGGCATTCTGGCGCGTGGTGTCAGCGGCGACCTGAAATTCAATTACGGCGATGCGCCGAGCGAAATCATCGAGCGCGTCGCGCGGCTCGAAACCGTGTGCCGCGTGCATGGCGTGCCGCTCGCTGCCGCGGCCTTGCAGTTTCCGTATGCGCATCCGGCGGTCGCGACTGTATTGACCGGCGCGCGCAGTGCCGATGAATTACGTGAGAACGTCGCGTCGTTCGAGTTGCCGATCCCCGCGGAGTTGTGGTCCGCGTTGCGCGACAAGGGCTTGCTCGACAGCCGCGCGCCCGCGCCAGAGGATTGATTTGACAATGCCTATCGACGCGCACCAGCACTATTGGGACCCCGCTCGCGGCGACTACGAGTGGCTCACGCCGGAACTGAAGATCCTGTACCGGCCGTTCGGTCCTGCCGATCTCAAGCCGCTGCGCGAAACTGCGGGCATCGAACGGACGGTGGTAGTGCAGGCGGCGCCGACGATCGACGAAACACGTTACCTGCTGGACATCGCGCGCAACGAAGCTTCGATTGCGGGCGTGGTCGGCTGGGTGCCCTTGCTGTTGCCCAACGCGCCGACTGTGATCGAAGCGCTGTCGCATGAGCCGAAGTTCAAGGGTGTGCGGCCGATGCTGCAGGATTTACCTGACGACTCGTGGATCGCGAACCCGGACCTGGCGCCCGCCATCGACGCGCTGATCGCGCATGACCTCGCGTTCGACGCGTTGATTTACGCGCGCCACGTCGAGTATTTCGAAACTTTCGCGGCGCGTTTTCCCGCGCTGCGCATCGTCGTGGATCACGGTGCCAAGCCGCCGATCCGCTACGGCCGCGCCGGCTGGCCGACTTGGGCCGAGGCGATTACCCGGCTCGCTCAACTGCCGCACGTGCATTGCAAACTCTCGGGTCTTGTCACGGAAGCGTCGCCTGGCTGGACCGAAGAAACGCTGCATCCGTACGTCGACCATCTGCTGAAATCCTTCGGTCCCGCACGTTTGATGTGGGGCAGCGACTGGCCGGTGCTCGATCTGAACGGCGACTATCTGACCTGGCACTCGGTGGCGAACACCTTGCTCGCGTCCTTGAGCGACGCGGAGCGTGAAGCGGTTTTTGGCGGCAACGCCGCTGCGTTTTATCGACTTTGATGTGACACGCGTCGTGACGAAAGCAAGTCACGAAGACAACATAAAGCCCATTGAACTGGAGTCGTAGATGACACAAAGACTGGCCGGCAAGACGGCCCTGATCACCGCGGCAGGACAAGGCATTGGTCTGGCCACCGCGGAACTGTTCGCGCGCGAAGGCGCGCGCGTGATCGCCACCGATATCCGCATCGACGGACTCGCCGGCAAACCGGTCGAAGCGCGCAAGCTCGACGTGCGCGATGGCGCGGCGATCAAGGCGCTGGCAGCCGAACTCGGCGCGATCGACGTGCTGTTCAACTGTGCGGGCTTCGTGCACGCCGGCTCGATCCTCGAATGCAGCGAGGAAGATTGGGACTTTGCCTTCGACCTGAACGCGAAGGCGATGTACCGCATGATCCGCGCGTTTTTGCCCGCCATGCTGGAGAAGGGCGGCGGCTCGATCATCAATATGTCGTCGGCGGCGTCGAGTGTGAAGGGTGTGCCGAACCGCTTCGCTTACAGCGCGTCGAAAGCCGCGGTGATCGGGTTGACCAAGTCGGTCGCTGCGGACTTCATTACGCGTGGTGTACGCTGTAACGCGATCTGCCCGGGCACGGTTGCTTCGCCGTCGCTCGAACAGCGGATCGTCGAGCAGGCCAAGGCGCAAAACGCGACACTCGAAGCCGTGCAGGCGGCTTTTGTCGCGCGTCAGCCGATGGGCCGAATCGGCAAGCCGGAAGAGATCGCCGCGCTGGCGCTGTATCTCGCGTCAGACGAATCGTCGTTTACCACCGGTCATGCGCATGTGATCGACGGCGGCTGGTCGAATTGACTCGGCGCACACGGGCGGCGATGGGCGCCCGCTGACCCACGAACCGAAACACGAACTGAATATCACTGAAAGGAAGTGCCAGGATGAAACTGCTTCGCTATGGGCCGAAAGGCCAGGAAAAGCCGGGCCTGCTCGACGCCCAAGGCAAGATTCGCGATCTGTCGAAGGTGGTGGGCGACATCGACGGCGCCGCGCTGACCGACGAGGGCCTCGCCAAACTGCGCGCGCTCGATCCGGCTTCGCTGCCGGTTGTGGAAGGCAACCCGCGCATGGGCCCGTGCGTCGGCAAGATCGGTAAGTTCATCTGTATCGGGCTGAACTATGCGGACCACGCGGCCGAATCGAACCTGCCGGTGCCGTCGGAACCGGTGATTTTCAACAAGTGGACGAGCGCGATCTGCGGCCCGAACGACGACGTCGAAATTCCGCGCGGCTCGAAGAAGACCGACTGGGAAGTCGAGCTCGGCGTGGTGATTGGCAAGCCGGCGAAATATGTCGACGAAGCCAACGCGCTTGATTATGTCGCCGGCTACTGCGTGATCAACGACGTGTCGGAACGCGAATGGCAGATTGAACGCGGCGGCACATGGGACAAGGGCAAGGGCTTCGACACCTTCGGCCCGATCGGTCCGTGGGTCGTGACGCGCGATGAAGTGGCCGATCCGCAGAACCTGAGCTTGTGGCTCGAAGTAGACGGCCACCGCTATCAGAACGGCAGCACGAAGACGATGGTGTTCGGCGTGGCGAAGCTGGTGTCGTATGTGTCGCAGTGCATGAGCCTGCAACCCGGTGACGTGATTTCGACCGGCACGCCGCCGGGCGTCGGCATGGGCGTGAAACCGAATCCGGTGTTCCTGAAGCCGGGCCAGACGATCCGTCTCGGTATCGAAGGTCTCGGCGAGCAGACGCAAAAGACTTACGCGGCCGAGTGATTTGGCTGTCTGTCGAAAAGCGTTGTTGATGCGGAAAATGAAAGACCGTTCCCGCGCGAGGCGGGAACGGTCTTTTGCTTCTTTGGCGCCTCTCTTTGACCCGCTTCTTTCGCTCGTTCAGCTCGCCTGCTCGTGCTCGCCGTTCTCGCTGATGCGATTGATCGTGCCCTGCGCGACAGCGACGAGCTTCTCGCGGCCACCATCCATCACATACACATTGCACTGGCAGGTGGCCTGCAGCCGGCCCGCGTAGACCACCCTCGCCCGCGCGATCAGCGTGCCGTTCACCACCGGCCGCAGATAGTTGATCTTGTACTCGCCGGTCACGACCTTCGGACCTAGCGACAGCGCCCCGGCGAACGTCAGCGCATTGTCCGCGAGATAACTGATGACGCCGCCATGCACGAAGCCATGCTGTTGCCGCAACTCGTCGCGGATGGGCAGGCAGAGCGTCAGTTCGTTGCTGTCCGTGTGCATCAGCTCCGCGCCTAGCAGCATGCTGAACGGCTGGGCATGCAGTGCGCCGCGTGCCCGGTCGAGGATGTCGGTCATCGTGATTCCTTCGGGCGTGGCCCGTAGTGGCATCTGCACCGGCGTGCGTTGTGCAGTCCCTACCCACTCTAGGAAGCGCCGATGCACCGCGTCAAGGTGAATCCGAAATATCCGCGCGGCATTGTTGCGCAAAATGACGGGAATTGCGGAGTTGGCCGAGGAAAAGGGGATGTAAGACGATCTTTCGCGAAATTGATCTTCAGCAAAGTTCAGGCTTGCCGTTAACCCTGACGTAGTTCCCGCCATTCTTTGCTTTAGGTGTTCACGATGTTCAGCAAGATCAAGGTCGCATCCGGCCTGTTGTGTGTTCTGGCCGCGTTCTGCGTTTTTCAGCTCGTCACGGTGGGGCTGGGGTTCTGGTCGCTCACGCGCACGCATGACGACGTGGGCGATCTGTCGAACATTGCGTTGAAGCAGGTGGATGCGGTCAATGAAACCACCCAGCACCTGATGGATGCGCGCATCAACCTGTCGCGCGCCGGTACGCGCATGGTGCGCGGGGGCGCCGAGCCGACCGATATCGTCCAGCATGCCCGTGAACAGCTGAGCGCCGCCGAACAGTCCTTCAACGCGTTCATGAGCGCGCAGAAGACCAGCGACGAAAACACGGCACGTGCCACCGCACTGGCCGAGAAATACAAGAAGCTGCACGACGCGCTGACGGAGTTGGCGCAATTCCTCGATTCGAACAATATTCAGGCGTTTCTGGACCAGCCGACGCAGGGCTTCCAGGACGCCTATCTCGGCGAGTCGCGTAATTTCGTGCAATTCGGCACGACGGCGAGCCGGGCGTCGATCGATTCGATCGACAGCCGCATGGCGATGTTCCGTGCCGTCAGCATCGCGATTCTGGTGCTCCTGGTGGCAGGCACGGTCGGCGTGTACGCCGCGCTCCGCAAGGGCGTGGTAGCGCCGCTGGAAGAAGCCGGCCGTCACTTCGACCGGATCGCGCAAGGGCGTCTCAACCAGCCGATCGCTTCGCGCGGCACCAATGAGATCGGCCGCCTGTTCTCAGGCCTCGCGAAAATGCAGGCCAGCGTCGCGCGCACTGTGCAAACCGTGCGCGAATCCGCCGACTCGATCCACCTCGGCGCCGATGAAATCGCCACCGGCAACGCCGATCTGTCGGCTCGCACGGAAAATCAGGCGGCCTCGCTCGAAGAAACCGCGTCGAGCATGGAGGAATTGACCGCCACGGTGCGCCAGAATGCCGATCACGCCCGCGAAGCCAATGCGCTTGCCGAAACCGCGCTCGAGGCGACCTCACGCGGCAGCGAAGTGGTCAACGAGGTGGTCGAGAAGATGCGCGGCATCGCGCAAAGCTCGGACAAGATCGCCGAGATCATTTCGGTGATCGACGGCATTGCGTTTCAGACCAATATCCTCGCGCTAAATGCGGCCGTTGAAGCGGCCCGTGCGGGCGAGCAGGGCCGAGGCTTTGCCGTGGTGGCGGGCGAGGTGCGTGGGCTGGCTCAGCGCAGCGCGCAGTCGGCGAAGGAAATCAAGACCCTGATCAGCGAATCGGTTGCGGAGATTCAAGGCGGTTCGGCGCTGGTCGAGCATGCCGGCGAAGCGATGAGCAACGTTTCAGCATCGATTTCGCGCGTCACGCAGATGATGGCGGAAATCAGCGCGTCGTCGCTCGAGCAGAGCACGGGTATCGAGCAGGTCAACCAGGCGGTGGTGCAGATGGACGAGATGACGCAGCAGAACGCGGCGCTTGTCGAAGAAGCAGCCGCGGCGGCAGCTTCACTGCATCAACAGACACAGCAATTGAAAGAAGCGGTCTCTGTGTTCGAAATTTCGGAAACTGTGTTGCGGACGCAACAAATCGACGACTTGCACGGGCAAACAGTGGCGTTTGGGCTGTCGGGAATGCGGGCAATCTGAATCGTACAGACGCTGTACAGGCTGGGCAGCGGTGCCCCAAAAGAGGGCATCTGCCATAGAAAATGGCCCGCCAAAGCGGGCCATTTTGCATTAGACGCGAACGCCTAAGGGTGCTTCAAGTACCGGAAGGTACTTAGGCCGGCTGGATGTTCGCAGCCTGCTTGCCCTTCGGGCCTTGCTTGACTTCGAACGTCACTTTCTGGTTTTCCTGCAGGGACTTGAAGCCGCTGCCTTGAACTTCCGAAAAGTGCGCGAAGAGATCTTCACCGCCGTCGTCCGGCGTGATGAAGCCAAAGCCCTTTGCATCGTTAAACCACTTCACAGTACCTGTTGCCATTTTTGATCCAATAAATGTTGTGTGTTGCATTCGCGACCGCTATTTCTCAACGTGAGATCGAGCGCGAAGTGAGAGTTGTATCACGTCTTTATGATGGACGCCAATCAACCAGTATTCGGGTATTCCCCCGATCAGGCCTTTTTGAGGCCTGGAAAGCATTTGCAGGAATGCCTCGGCCGGTAGGGTAAACTGCTTGTATTACTTTTCCAGGAAAAACATTGACACATTATTTGCAAGAAGAACTTACCTCGTTCTGGAGTCGTTTGACACCTTATCTCGCGATATTGGAGTCGAAATTACCTCAGGAAGGCGCCCTGGATCCGGTCGGCCGCATCACGATCGACACCGAAAATCACCAGGCTTTCGCCCTTCACACCACCGATAAAAAGCCGCACGGCGACACATCGGATACCCCCACCGGACAAAGCGCGACCTACACGCGATTTAAAACTGCCGACGCCGATTGGGGCCCCTGGCAACGCGAAGCCTATTGATCGACCGGCCAGTCGGCTTTTAACGCCGACGGCAGGCAGAGGACGGCCGGTGTTTAGGCCGGCAATGCGCCATAAGCGGTCGTAAGGTGATAGGGCGTTGTCGACGGCATATCGGCCCGGGCCACTTCACCGGCGGCCGTTTTGCATTCGAACCAGCCTTGCGGACGCAGGAAGCGTTGCCGGAAGAGTTCGATTTGCCGCGGCAGCGCGGCGAGCACGGCGGCGTCGCCATGGCTTGCGAGGGCACGCAAATACTCCGTCTGGGCCCAGATCCGCTGGGTGGCGTCCTTGATCTCCCCGGTTTCGTCGAGCGAGGCGGACACACCGCCCGTTTGCGGGTCCACGCCATACTGCTGCGCGAAGCTGAACGCGCGCGTCAGAGATTCGTCGAGACCGGAGCCTTCGAACAAGGCGCCCGCCTGCTTGACCAGCCAGAACCATTCGAACTGGTGCCCCGGCTCCAGACGGTTGTCTTCGGAGCCAATCGGCAACTCGGCAATGCAGCCGGTCGGCGCATGGACGAAGTGACGGGCGACCGCGCCGGCCAGACGGCGCAACGGGGCGTCGAAGGCGCTGTCGCGCGTGGCGTGGCGGGCGGCCAGCCAGGCTTCGGTCAGATGCATCAGCGGATTCTGGATCGGCGTGCCGGTCACGCCGGCGAAATCCGCCGTGAGGGCGGCGTTCAACAGGTCGTCATCCGCCGCGAAATGCGACTGAATCAGTGCCGACGTGCGATGCACGACGTCCAGTGCGTCCCGGTTGCCTGAATGGCCGGCATATTCCGCGCAGGCGAATACGATGAACGCATGGGTGTACAGGTCTTTGGTGCTGTCGAGCGGGGCACCCTGCGCATCCACGCTATAGAACCATCCGCCATGGCGCGTGTCCTGAAAGGTGTGGACCAGCGAGTCGAATAGCACCTCGGCATGAGCCGCATCGCCCGCTTGCGAGAACACGAACAACTGCCGCGCACACGCCATCGCCCGGTAGCGTTGCGCGGGCAACGGTTCGGGACCCTCGGCGCTGACTGCTTCGTACGGCAGCTTCAGTGCGGTATTGAAACCAGGCCCGCGCCACAGTGGCAGCACCACACGAGTGAAGTGATCACGCAGTGTGGCGGCGAGGGCGATTGTGGAAGCGGGATGGGTCATGCTTTGCATAGTTCGGTTGGTCAATTGCGGTCATTCGAGGCGCCTGCGGACCCGGCTTGTCGCTTTCTGAGCACGTGCGTGCGGGCAAGCATAAAGCAAAAACCGCCGCTGCTGACACTCCGCCACAGGCGCGCAATACGCGTCAAATAGTCTTGAATAAGGAGAAAACAATGGGGAACCTTGAACTCATTTCCCGTCTGGTATTGGCCGCCGCACTCGGCAGTGTGATCGGCTTCGAGCGCGAGCGGCTCTCATGGGCAGCGGGATTGCGCACGCATATGCTGGTCTGCGTGGGTTCGACACTCATCATGATCGTCTCGGCCTACGGCTTTACCGAGGTGCTGTCGGCTGATCACATTGTGCTCGATCCGTCGCGAATGGCCGCTCAGGTGGTCTCGGGCATAGGCTTTCTCGGCGCGGGGTCGATCTTGCTGCGCGGCGAGATCGTGCGCGGGCTGACGACGGCGGCAAGCCTCTGGTCGGTCGCGGCAATCGGGCTGGCGGTCGGCGGGGGATTGTATACGGCGTCGATTGCCGCGACCATCATCATTCTGATCATCCTTGCCGGGATCAAGCCGCTCGAGCGCCGCTTCATCACGGTGAAGCAAAGGCGCCAGTTGAGGATGCTCGTTGAGCGCGGCGCCTTGACCTTCCATTCGCTGCACGACGAACTCGGCGCCGCGAGCCCACGCGTCAAGCAATTCGTGATGCAGCAAAGCGACGATGCACCGGAATGCGACGAAGTGACAATCACGTTGCATCGCGTGTCGAATACGGAATATGAAGCGATCTGCGCACGCTTGCGTCAGTTGCATGGTGTCAGGCAGTTCCGGCAGGACGAGACGTCGTCTTAAAAACGGAAAAACGTCGGCGAATGGCTTCGGCTGGGGCGGGCGGCCATGCGACAATGCGGTCTCGAAAAATTCCAATGGTATTGACGAGCGGTGCCCGGCGCCCGCTTTCCGGCGACGACCGCTTTTTTCTCTATGGCAGATTCCGCAGCATCCACGCAGTCCCGGCCTCAGCGCGCCGCTTCGAAGAAGCGGCGTCAGGCCACCGTCTCGACCGAAACCGAAAACAAACTCGCGCGCGCCGCGCGCTCGGCCCAACGTCTCGCGCAACTGAGCGATGCCTCGCGCGACGATAGCACGCTCGATCTGTTCCCCGACGATCCCACCCGCGCCACGCTGGAAGCGATGAACATCGACGTCCGGCAAGGCACGCTGCACGGCTTCGAATTACCCGATGTGGTGCTGGCCGCTGTTGGAGCGATCGATGCCGACGGCTTGTCGCTGGAGGCAAAGGCCGCGCGTCGCGCGCCGCGCACCACGAAATCCGAAGAACCGGCGCCGGTGTATGCGCAATTGAGCGGCCTCGAGCCGGAGGCGGTCGAGGCGCCGACATTGCCGGTTGGCGGAGTGGCTTTCGACGAGGCCAAGGCGGCCACCGAGGCTTCAGCCGAAGAGAAGCCGGCAACATCGGCACGCGACGCAGCCGCGCCGCTCACATCGGCGATGGCAGCGGCTACTGTGGCGCGCAGTGTGACCGCGCTGCGCCAGGCGGCTGAATCGGGCGCCACGACGGGTGATGCAACGACTGCATCGACCTCGGGCGCAGCGAAACCGGCCATGCCGCCGCAGCGCTTCGCCGCGACTTTTACCAAGGCGACGACGGCCTCGCGGGAAGCCGCCGGCGCCGACGCCGCGAATGCCGGGCCTGCGAAAGCTGGAGTGGAGCGCGCGCCGTCTTCGACGGAAGCCGAGGCCGGAGCAGCGCGGGCGTTCTCTTCGCCTGAAACTGGCGCCGGCGTGGTGGCTGCTGGATCGAAGCTGGGTACAACGCCCACGTCCACGCCGGGTGATGCTTCCGCATCGGCGCCTGCGCCTGCGGCAGCCGCAAGCGCTGCTTTTGCTGCACCCTCTTTCCGGGAAGCCCAGCGCGCCGAAGCTGCCGCTGCGGCGCTGCGTGCCGCGCCTGAACTCGACCGCGCACGGGCGACGGCATTCGCGGATACCGTCGACGCCTTATATGGCGTGATTGCCGATCAGCGCCTCGCCGCCACCGACCATTCACGCCGCATGAAATGGATGCTGTCGATCGTGGTGGGCGCGTTGCTGATGACGGTCGCGATCGGCATCACGCAGACTGTGCTTCTGATGCGCCTGACGCGTGAAACCACGGCCCAGCAGCACCGCCTCGAACAGATGATGCAGAACCAGCAGGCCGCCATGGCCAGCATGCTCGATACTCACCTGGCGATGGCCACCGCAGCGGCGGCCACTGCCGCATCTGGCGCAGCCGCACCCGCGGCGCTCCAGCCAGCCGCAGCCGCGCCGACTCATGGCAAACGCAGCGCGCGAGCACAGCACGCGCACAAGCCGAAAGCAGCCAACTCCCACTGACTTTTCGCGACCGCCGCGCCGGCAAAGCTGGCTGCGGCGGACGCCGTCAATGCCGCTCTGTTCGGCCCCCGTAAAGCATGACAAGCTCGGAACCCGCACGCAGCGGGCGCCAGCGGGGGATTGCGTTTCAGTAGGCGGACGGTTTGATCTGAAATGTGAAAAAGGGGACGTTGTCATGATGCGACGCACCATGCACAAAAACCCTGTGGCAACACATCGCACCCAAGAAATTGCTGCATTGCACTAGCTTTTGCCTAGGGAAAACCCTATAATGTTTCTTAAGGGAAAACCCTAGCAAATGCAGTAACCAACCGGGAGTCGCCATGAGCTACATTTTTGCACTGTTCCAAAAGGTCAGCGACCTCTTTGCGTCGCCCCATCTGCCGCTGGATTCGGACTACTCGTATGCAGCGCGTAGCCGCGAAGCAGAGCGCATGCGCAAAGCGCAAGCCACGTTGTTCGGCATTAAGCTGAGCGACTAAGAAGAAAGCTGTACGGCCTGAGCGCGGACCACCGCGTCCGGGCGCGCACCTCGAGTGCGCCCGCTTTATTGAAGCCACCGCCCGCGAAATGCGTGCCGTGGCTTTTGTTTTTGAATGTCCCCATCCCACTCCGCACTTTTCCGAATATTTCCTGGCCGAAATGAGTGTAACGGTGGCTGACACGACGCCGCGCTGCCATTTGATTGATCTATCGCGCATCCGCTTCAGACGAGCGCCGAGCGCCCAAAAGGCCCGTCTTCATCCGTCCCTTTCTACGAAACGTGTGCTTACAAGTGCTCACGTTTTCATGCGGTTTGCACCGTTAAAGTTGATTTCAAGCGTACGGCGTCCGGTCCGAACCCAAAATCGCGGTTCGATGCAGGCCGAACACGGACGCCGGCTTGATATAAAACTTTGCATGGGAGGTCACGATGAAAACCTTTAACAAGACGTCGCGTTCGATTGTTGCAACCTTGCTGGCAGGCGGCGCGTTGCTCGCGGCCGGCAGCGCTTTTGCTCAGGAACGAGTGGTTGTCGAGAATGGTCCGGGACCGGCGGTGTACGGTCAGCCGCACATGATGCCGGTGGGCGTGTCGATCAACATCGGCTGGCATGGCGATCGTTACTACGACGGCCACCGCTACTGGGCTCACGACGACTGGATGCGTCATCATCCGCACGACTACGATCCGCATCATCACGACGACCGTCGCCCGCCGCCCCCGCGTTACTAATGCGCGCATGACGGCGCCGCGTGACGCGGCGTGAAGTCCACAAAGCCGGTCCTTCCTCGCGGAAGACCGGCTTTGTCGCGTTCGGGCTTGAAATACGGCGCGCTGCGCTATGCTTGAAAGCTTTCATCGATGGCAGCAGGAGAGCGGCGTGGATAAGGCAGTCATAGGCGTAGTGGGCACGGGATTGATGGGCGTCGGTATTGCGACGCAAAGCGCGCTGCATGGGCATCGGACGATTGTTCACGACGTCGACCCGGCGCGCCTCGCTAGCGTGGCGCCCAAGGCGGAGGCGGTGCTTGACGAAGCGATCGACTGCGGACGCATCGACCATGGTGCCAAACACGCGGCGCTCGCGCGCATCGAGACGCATGCGCAACTCGACGTTATGGCGTCGGCGCAATTCGTGATTGAGGCGATTCCCGAAGTGTTGGAGTTGAAGCATCGCCTGTATGCATCGTT
The DNA here is from genome assembly GCF_059567945.1 of Paraburkholderia sp. BGA-UO-ETr-F12. Taxonomy (NCBI): domain Bacteria; kingdom Pseudomonadati; phylum Pseudomonadota; class Betaproteobacteria; order Burkholderiales; family Burkholderiaceae; genus Paraburkholderia; species Paraburkholderia sp. BGA-UO-ETr-F12. Next base: position 77,977 of record NZ_JCAQOZ010000051.1, read on the forward strand.
AACCGGGCTGATGGCAGACGACGCGATTCTTGCAAGCAACACCAGCGGCTTTCCGCCCGATCAACTGGTTGCTCCGTTGCGCGCGAAAGAGCGTTTTCTGATCGCGCATTTCTGGAATCCGCCGCACATGATCCCGCTTGTCGAAGTCGTGCCGGGCACCGCGACCGCGCCGGAAGTCACCGAACGTACCGCTGCTTTGATGAGCGCGATCGGTATGGAGCCGGTGGTGCTGGCGAAGGCGATTCCGGGTTTTGTCGGCAACCGGTTGCAGTTCGCCGTGCTGCGCGAGGCGCTGAACATCGTGCGCTCGGGGGCAGCGACGCCTGACGTGGTCGATCGGGTCATGAAGGCGTCGCTTGGGCGCCGGTGGGGGATTGTCGGGCCGTTTGAGGGCGCGGACATGGGCGGTCTCGATACCTTCCTCGATATCTCCACGCATTTGATGCCGGAACTCGCTAAGGACGAAGACGTCCTCGATCTGCTACGTGCACAGGTGAACGCGGGGCGGGTGGGCGTACGCAGCGGTGCTGGTTTCTATGAATGGGACGACGCGCATCTGGCGCGCGTCAAGGCAGGCCGCAAGCAGGTGATTAGTCGCGGTTAATGACGTTTCACGCACGCAGCGTGAATCGGATTATGCAGCCGGAATAATCAGGCATTTGAAATGAATAATATCGAATTAAAATAATTTCAAATGCCTTTCTTATATAATGAAAATGTAATATTAGGGTAATAAAAAATTCCCGAATAACTCTAAAGAACTCTCGATCGTCGCCGTTATTGACCATACGAAAGACGCGGTTCCCTGAAACCGCGCGAGAAAGACCAACCGATCAAGAGAGTCCGCAACGAAAAGTTGCGTGAAAACAAGAATGTTCCGGAGTGCACGGGGTAGGAATGCGGGCCGCGGGAAGCCGCGTCCGCATCATCAAACAATCAGGCTGATCGTTGTATTGCTGGCCGCCGCGCCTTTAGGCGCGAGTGCGGCGGGCATTGCTATTGACGGCGGAACTGCGACAACAGTTTCAACCGCAGCGAATGGCCACCAGACGGTCAATATCGCGCCGACAGTAGCCGGGGTTTCAAATAACACCTATAGCAGTTTCAACGTAGACGCAGCCGGCGCGTCACTAAATAACGTCGGTATTAATGCCCGAACGATTGTCAATCAGGTAACAAGTACCAATCCCAGCATTATTAGCGGGCGAATTGACGTGCTCGGCTCGCGTGCGAACGTGATATTGGCCAATCCGAACGGCATTACGGTTAATGGCGGTTCATTCGTCAATACGGGCCGTGTCGCATTGACCACCGGGCACGTCAGTTTCAAGGATACCGTTCCGGTAGCGGGAATTCCGGAACGCGACATCGTGCTCGACACCAGCACGGGGACGATCGTCGTCGGGCCGCAAGGATTGGCGAGCGCGTTGATCGGCCTCGATCTGATCGCGAAGAATGTGCAGATCAACGGGCCGCTCACCAACGGCTTCACGTCGCAGACCGCCTACGTGCGCGCGGTGGCCGGCAACAGTAATGTCACGCTGAACACGGCGGTTTCGCCGAACGACAACAGCAACGACTGGCTCACGCTGAGCCCATCCACCAGCGCGGCCACGGCTAATTCATTCGCTATCGACATCACCGCCGCCGGCAGCCTGACGAGCGGCCGTGTGCAACTGATCGTCACCGATAAAGGCCCGGGCGTGCGCAGCGCTGGGCCGATGAACGCATCGCTCGGCGATTTCACGTTGTCGTCGAACGGCTCCGTGCAGTTCGCCAATACGACGCTGACGGCGCAGAACAATCTCGATCTGCAAGTGCAGGACAGCGTGACGTTATCGGATACGAAGCTGAAGGCGAACAGTGGTTCGGCGACGTTGAGCGCGAGCGGCGCAGTCAGCCTGACGGGAAGCAGCCTGCTTGCCAATGCCGGTATCGACATGAGCGGTGGGGGCATCGCGCTGGCGCAGGACGCCGCGGCGCAATCCGTGATCGCTTCGACCACCAGCGGCGTGGTGCTGACCAGCACCGGCGATATCGCCAACATAGGTTCGCTGATACAAGGCCAGCAGAAGAACACGCTCGATTCGGCGTCGCTCGGCGCGGTCACGCTGAACGCCACCGGCAACATACTGAATCAGTCGACACCGACAGGCCTGCTTGGCGTGGTGTACGGTGCGGCGGGCGATGTGTCCGTGACGGCCGGTGGCTCCCTGACGAATCAGAACGCACGCATCCTGTCGAATCAGAATCTGACGATCACTGCGGGCGGCGATGTCGACAACGTCGTCGATCATTCGAGCGGTGTGAATGGCGGCGCGCCGGTCAGCTATTCAGACCGTAGCTGGCGCCTGATTTTCGTCGAACATCGTGACGACGGTTTCAATGTGGACTACGGCGCGCTCGCCGATCCGGACAAACTCTCCTACCTGAGCGCCAACGTCGGCAACGTGACGATTGCCGCGCAGAACGTTCATAACATCGGCGGCACGATTCTCGCGCAAATCGACCCGAAAAACCCGACCGTCGGCGGTTCGATTTCGATCACCGCGCGCGACCAGTTATTGACGCAGGCCATCTTTACCGGCCAGGCGTCGTTTCATCGAACGTGTTTCTTTTTCTGCAGTTCGAGTTCGTCGAGCAACGTGCAGGGTTACGGCGGCGTGATCCAGGCGAACAATGACATCACGCTGAAGGCCGGCACGCAGATCACCAACACGGGCGGCCTCGTGTCGGCGGAAGGCACGCTCAAACTCGACGCGCCAAGGACCCTCGCACAAGCTGTACTCGGCTACACCGCGATCAACCGTACGCACGATCTCAAAGCGTGGTTCGGCAACGCGTGGTCGGCGATTTTCGCGGCCGACACGGGCGGCTTGTTCATTGGCGGCAGCGGGCAGGTCGAGCTGACTGGCGAGGCGGATATTGAAGGTGGCGCGTTCAACGCGCCTGGCGGCATCAAAGCCGCGGGCGGCGTGAACACGATTAGCGCGCCGTATCGCGCGCCGGTCACGATCGGCAATCACAACCACCTCGGCCTCGTGTCGTGGTTCGGCCTATGAGGTCGGCCATGGAGCATGCCATCAGCCGGACCACGCAGCGCCGCGCGCCCCGGCTCGCACGCTGCACGCTGGCGATACTCGCCGGCGCCGCGGCGGTGCGCGGGTTCGCGCAAACGCCGCCGGGCTTGCCGAATGCGGGGGCGCCAGGCGGCGTGCCCTTCGGTGCACCCGTGCGCGCCGAACAGGACCCGGCGCAACGTCTCCTGCAAGAGCAACGCGATCGCCAGCGGCGCGACGAAATCCAGCAGCCGCCTCCACAGATCGAAGTGCCGCAGCCGACAGTGGTCAATCTCCCCGAAGGTGCGGATGTCGAGACCCTGCCGGATGTCGCGCCGCTCTTCAGAATTGACCACATTGAGTTCACCGGCGACAAGGTCCTTGGCGCGAGTGCGCTCAATGAGATCGCCGCCCCGTTCATCGGCAGGCAGCTCGGCCGCAACCGTATCAACCTGCTGCTGCGCCGCGTGACCGAAGCGTTCATCGCACGCGGCTACATCACGACGCGTGCATATCTCGGCGCGCAGAATCTCGCCTCGGGTACGCTGAAAATCAGCATCGTCGACGGCAAGGTATCGGCCTTCACGCTGAACGGCAAACCGCTGCGTCCGCGCGATCCTGAAGAGCCGTGGTACACGACGCACGGCGGCGGCCTGCTGACCGACGCGGGCACCGCGTGGGCCTTCGGCGACAGCACGGGTGACGTGCTGCGCTTGCCTGACCTCGAACAGGGCGTGGACCAGATCAACCGGCTTCGTCGCAATCAGGCTGAAATCCAGATCATGCCGGGCGAGACACCGGGCGACTCGGTGGTGGCAATCACCAACCACTACGGCGACCGTGTTTTCTACGACCTCGGCATCGACAACTACGGCAGCTCGCAAACCGGCACGCTGCGCTATCGCGCTGGCGTCGAAGCGGACAACCTGATCGGTTTGCAGGAGTCGTTGTCGTTCAACTACGTCGGCACGCAGGACAGCAACGCGGTGGTGTTTTCCGCAGCGGCGCCGTATGGCTATCAGACCTTCAGCTACACGACTTCGCTGTCCGAATACCAGCAGACCATCAGCGACGTCGCGCTACTGCAAGGACGCACTTTCAGTCAGATCCTCGGCTGGAACGATGTGCTGACGCGCTCTCGCACCGGTCGCACAAGCGTTGACATCACGCTGACCAAAATGCGCACGGAACGCAACCTGAACGGCATCGACCTGGCGCCGCAGGACCTCACGGTGTTGCGCGTCGGCCTGAATGGTTTGCGCCGTTTCGTTGCGCAAGATCAGGCCGCGGCCGCGACGTGGGACGTCGGCGTGTCGCAAGGCTTACCGTGGCTCTCCGCTAGTCATGACGCCCCCGATATCGACGAAGTCGATGCGCACAGCCAGTTCACGAAAGTCGACGCCACTGCCACGCTGCAGATCGCACTCGGCACGCTGGCCGGCACGCAATGGACCTATCGCGGCACGTTGCGCGGCCAGTACAGCCATGTCGCGATGTTCGGCAACGAGCAGATCTTCCTCGGCGGCATGGATTCCGTGCGTGGCTTTACCGAAGGCGGGATTGCCGGCGACAGCGGCTTCTATCTGCGCAACGAGGCCGCGTGGCAGAACGTGCCGGTCTGGCACGACGCGCATCTCGAACCCTACGTCTTTCTCGACGGCGGCAAATCGCATCTGGTCGCGCAAGGCGGCTGGCCGACGCTCATGGGCACCGGCATCGGCGCACGCGCGCAATGGCGCTACAAAACACAAACCGTCACTAGCGAGGTGCTGCTTGGTCAGGCCTTGCTGCAACCCGCCGCACTGGGGAAAAAAGCCACCGTGCTGCTTGCCACACTCAACTGGTCACTCTGAAGAGGTTCACATGAAACATCGTCCGATCGCCGCCACGATTCGCAACGCCACATTGATCGCCACGCTCGGTCTTGCCGCCGGTTTTCTGCCCGCAGCGCACGCGGCCAACAAGCCGACCGCAAAACCTTCAGCCGACAAGGCAGCGGATGCCGTCGGCGGTCCGCTGCCCGCCAACGGCGTGGCGCGTGTCAACAACGTTGTGATTACGCAGGACCAGCTCGACCAGGCCGTGCGTGCGCTGAACGTGCCGGATACACCTGCATTGCGCGCATCGGTGAAGAACCAGTTGATCGCGCGTGAACTGTTCCGCCAGGCTGCCGAGAAGCAGCATTACGAATCGCGTCCGCAAGTCGTGGCCGCCGTCGAACAGGCCAGGACGGCCGCGATGACCGCCGCGTATCTGCGCGATCAGGTGAAGCCCACCCCAGTCACCGATGCCGACGTGAAGGCGAAATACGACGCGATCGTCGCGACCCTCGGTGAGAACGAATACAAGCCGAGCGCAATCGCCGTGAAAGATGCCGACACCGCTCAAACGGTGCTCACGCAACTGAAGAAGGGCACCGACTTCGCGCAACTCGCGAAGCAGTACAGCCAGGGCCCGGGCGCGGCGCAAGGCGGCGCGATGAACTGGATTTCGTTCAAGACGCCGATCCAGCCGGGTAACACACAGAACTGGCCGCAGCCGCTCGCCGAAGCGCTCGTCAAGTTGCCGCAAGGCGGCGTGTCGAGCACGCCGGTGCAGATCGGCGACGCGTACTGGATTCTGCGTGTCGACGAAAAGCGTCCGACGCAGATTCCGCAATACGACCAGATCAAGGACGCGCTGCGCAAGCAGCTTGAACAGGTCGCGCTGGAGAAGGCCACCGCACAGGTCGTGGTCGATCTGATGAAGAACGCGCGGATTCAGCAGCAGTAAAGAGCCTCGTTTTCGCCGAGGCGCAGCGGACGGGATGAAGCCGCTGCAACGCCGTTTCGGGTCGGTCGTCCGGAACGGCGCGGAAGAAGTGCCGGAAGTACAAGAAGAACCAAAAAAAGACGAGAGCACCATGAACGCGTCCACACGCAACGCTTTACGACAACTCGAGCAAAACCGTCAGGCACATGACGAGCGGCACGATCGCGGCATGCAGTCCGCGCGGCAGCGCTGGTCGCTGTCTATGCCTGCTCGTCCGTACCGCATGTGGCAGCGCGCGGTGTCGGCGCTGGTCGCGTTGATGCTGTTCGCCGGACCGCTCTCGATCACGTTCGAGCAAAGCCGCGACGCCGCGGGGGTTCTGGCTGCCGGCAGCCATCGTCTGGACGACGAGGCATGGCAACGCATCATTGACCTGAGCGCCGTGCGTATCCGCTTTGCGATGCAAATGGCGCAGGCCGCGCCGATTGTCGATCCGACAGCGCCGATCACGTTTCAACCGAAGATCACGCAGACCACCGGCGCAGGCGGCGGCGTGCCAGTCGTGAACATCACCGCGCCGAACGCAGCAGGGATTTCTCTCAACAAGTATCAGAGTTTCAACATCGATCCGGTCGGGCTGATCCTGAATAACAGCCTCATGGCCGGTACGTCGCTCACCGGCGGCGATCTGCAGGCGAATCCGAATCTCGTGGGCCGTACGGCGAGCGTGATCGTCAATCAGGTGACGTCAACGGGCGCCGCGTATGCAAGCTTGCTCAACGGGCCGCTCGAAGTGTTCGGTGCGCCCGCCACCGTCATCATCGCGAACCCCAACGGCATCACGACCAACGGTACGGGATTCACGAATACGATCGGCGTCACTTTGTCGACCGGTACGCCCCAATTTCTGAGTGATCTCAAGGGCACGGTTACCGACTTCGACAACGCGCAAGCGGTCGGTTATAGCGTGACCGGTGGCCATATCCAGATCGAAGGCAACGCGGGCGTGAATGGCCCCGGCGCCGGCATTGAAGGCACGGTCGGCACGATCGACCTGATCGGCGAAACCATCGGCATCAACGCGCCGTTGTACGCCGGCTCGCGGATCAACGCGATTGCCGGGCGACAGTTCGTGCTGCCGTCGGCGGTGAGCAATAGCGGCACCACGTATGCGATGTCCGCGAACGGTGCGGATAACTCCGCCAACGCGATCAATAGCGCCAACGGCCACGCCAATAACGGTCTCGCCATCGACGCCACCGCGTTCGGCGCGATGACCGCCGGCCAGATCCAGGTGATCGGCACGGCAGCCGGCATGGGCGTGCGCACCGATGCGCAAATGGCGGCGAATACCGGCGATCTGCTGCTGTCGTCGAATGGCGATCTGACGGTGAACGGCTCGGCCGCGCAACAACAAGCCACGCTGCAGGCGAGCGGCAATCTGTCGATGACCGGCGCCCACGTCGGCATCAGCGGCTACACGATCAATGCGAACGGCGACGTCACATCGACTGGCACGATTCAGACCGGCGGCAAGCTCGCCGTCACGGCGGGCGGCAACGTCAACGTGGCGAATGCGCAATCGAACGGCGACACGGCGGTCACGGGTGGCGCGAATGTCACACTTGGCGACGTGCAAACCGGCGGCGCGCTCGCCGTGACGGCGCAAGGCAACGATGGAACAGGCGACATCAACCTGAACGGCACCTCCGTGATGAGTGGCGCGACGAGCTTGCAAGCCGCGCGCGACATCAACGTGAACGGGCAGACCAACGGCAGTACGTTGCAAGCGATCGCGCAGCGCAACGTCAACGTGAACGGCGCGCTGCTGACGTCGAGCGATCTCGGCCTGAACGCGACGCAAGGCAACGTGACGAACAACGGAACTGTCAGGAGCGGCAGTAGCCTCGCGCTGACGTCCGGTCAGAACACGAACGTGGTTGGGCAGGCCACCGCGCAGAAAGCCGTCACGGTGACGACAGGCCAGGACTTATCGGTGAGCGGATCGCTTGCAAGCGGCACCACGCTCGCAGCCGATGTCGCGCGAGATATCTCGGTAGCGGGTTCGCTGCTCGTTGGCACCGATGCGCAAGTGAGCGCGGGGCGCAACCTCGACGTTCCGGGTGTGGTCATCGTGCAGCAGGATGGTGTGTTCAATGCTCAGAATAATCTCACCGGCAGTGGGTCGGTGGCGTTCGGCCAGAACGGCACGTTGACGACGGGACAGGACGTCGCCTTCACCGGCAAGCTGCTCGCCAATGGTCTGCAAGTGACGGCGGGCAATAACGCGAGCCTCGCCGATGTGCAGGCGGGTGGTGCATTCAACGTTGCGGCGAACGGCATCACCAGCAATCCCGCCGGTGGCGGTGACGTAACGTTCAACGGCAACGCGGCTTCGGTTGGAGCGGCGAACGTGCAGGCGGCACGCGATGTGATCGTCAACGGCACGCTGGCGGGTGGCTCGCAGGTCACGCTGACGGCGCAGCGCAACGTTGCCGTGGCCGCGGCGGGCACCATGCAGGCGGTCGGCGATCTGTCGGTCGCAGCGGTGAATGGCAGTGTGAATTCGAGCGGCACGTTGAACGGCGCGGCGAACCTCGTGGTCAATGGCGCGCAGGATGTCGCGTTGACGGGCGCGACGAGCGTAACCGGCGATACCACGCTGACGGCTGGACGTGACCTGACCATCGGCGGCACGCTGGCTGGACAGGGGGCGGCGACGCTCAGCGCGGGACATGACGTGATCGCGGGCGGCAGCAGTGGCTTCGTCAAGGATGTGAACGTCACCGCGGCGAACGATTTGTCGGTGAGCGGTGCGTTGCAAGGCGCCGGCGTCTCGCTGACTGCAGGTCATTCGGTCGCGCTGAACAACGTGCAGGCAAACTCGGCGCTTCAGGTTGCGGCGAACGGCGGCACGCTGGCGGTCAACGGCCTGGTTGCATCGTTGTCGACGGCGTCGCTGACTTCGAGCGGTGACACGTCGATCAATGGCGCGTTGCAGAGTGCGAACGCATCGAGCGTGACGAGCGGCGGTAACACGTCGATCGCGGGCAGCGTCGCATCGAATGGCAACGTCACGCTGACGAATGCGGCGGGCTCGCTGACGAGCACGGGCAACATTCAGTCCGGCGACAATCTGCTGATCAATGCGGCGCAATCTGTCGACCTCGGTACGCAGGGTACCTCCGCGCTTGGCGATCTGACCGTCAACGCCGGCCAGAATCTGACGATGAACGGCTCGGTGGTTGCGCAAGGAAACGGGACGTTGACGGCTGGCGGTGCAATTGCAGGCGCGGCGACCAGCGCGTTCGGCCTCGCGGCGAACGTCAGTTCCGGTGGCGACACGAATCTGACCGGTTCGCTGCGCGGCGGGACGGTGCAGACGAATGCGGGCGGCTCAGCGACGTTGCATGATGTGCAGGCGGCGTCGAGCCTCGCGCTTGCGGCGGCTCAGGATCTGAACATCACCGGTGCGGTCACCGGCGGCGCGGAGGTGGCGCTGAACGCCGGTCAGAACATCGGCATCAGCGGATCGATTCAATCGGCTAACGACACCACGCTGATCGCGCAGAACGGCAATGTCGGTTCGACGGGCACGATCGCGAGCAATGGCGCGTTCAACGCGCAGGCTGGCACCGACATCAACCTCGGCGGTACGACCACGGCTGCCCTCGATACGACGCTCAACGCAGCGCGCGACGTTAATGTGACTGGCATGCTTGCCGGGCAGGGGCAAGGCATTGTCACGGCGGGTCGTGACATAGGCGGCGCGGGTACGATGACTTTCACGCAGGCGGCCACGCTGAATGCGGGCCGTGACGTGGCGCAAGGCGGGTTGATCCAGGGCCAGGCGGTTCAGGTGGCCGCGGCGGGGAACATCGGTGTGAACAACGTCGAATCCGCCAGCACCGTCACGTTAAACGCGAACGGCACGAATACGGCTAATGGCCCCGGCAATCTCACGGTCAACGGTTCCGTTGCCGCAGCGGGTGCTGTGATGGCGATGGCGCAGAACGATGTGACCGTAGCGGCGACGGGCAAGATCGCGAGCGGCACGACGGTCGGCATTAATGCACAACACGATATCAACGTTGCAGGCGCGGTCGAGTCGGTCGGCGATGCGGTGCTCAATGCGCAGCAAGGCAGTTTGAACGCGACGGGCGGTATCAACAGCGGCGGCAAACTGACCATCACGACGGGTCTCGACCTGTCGCTCGGCGCGAGCACGAGTGCGATTGGCGATGCAACGTTGAGTGCGGGCCGCGATGCGCTGTTGAACGGTTTGCTGATTGGCCAGGCGAACGGCTTTGTGACGGCGGGCCGCGATATCGGCGGTGCCGGCACGCAGGCGTTCACGCAGGCGGCGAACTACACGGCGCAACGCGACATCGCGCTGACCGGGAGCATGCAGGCGAACGTTATCAGTGCGCTCGGTGGCAACAGCGCCACGCTGCACGACGTCAATTCGGCTACGACCTTGACGCTTACTGCTAACGGCAATGCAGGCGGCGGCGATGCGGCAATCACGGGTACGGCAACGGCGCCCGGTCTGGTCACGTTAAGCGGGGCGCGCGACGTGCTGGTCAGCGGTTCGTTGACGACCGGCGATTCGTTGACGCTTGCTGCACAACGCAACGTGACGGTGAGCGGTACGGTACAAACCACTGCGGGCGATCTCACTGCTACGGCGGCAACCGGCAGCATTGCGCTAACCGGCACCACGACCACGTCTGGCGCGCTGAATCTCACGTCCGCGCTCGATACGCAGCTCGGTGGCACGATCAACGCGGCGAGAGACGTGACCGTGCAGGCGGGCCGCGACATCATGCTGACCGGTGCGCTCGCGGGTCAATTTGGCGGCACGTTGACGGCATCGCACGATATCAACGGCGCGGGCACGGCGGCGTTTGCTCAGGCGGCGACGCTGAATGCTTCGCACGACCTCGCATTGACCGGTGCGCTGCAAGGCGCGAGCGTCACGGTGACGGGTGGCAACAACGCGGGCCTGGGCAGCGTGCAGGCGGTGACCGGCAATCTTGCCGTGACCGCGAATGGTAACGCTGGCGGCGGTGACGTGACGCTCGGCGACACGGCTACGGCGCTCGGCACGCTGGTGCTGCAGGCGGCACGCGATGTCGGCGTGGGCGGTGCGATTAACGCAGGCGGCACGACGACGATCGATGCCGCGCGCAATATCACGCTCGCCGACGTTAACTCGGCAGGCGATCTGACGCTGACGGCGACCAGCGGTAACGCGAGTGCGGCGAATGTCACGACGCAAGGCAATCTGAATGCGAACGTGGGGCAGGCGCTCACGTTCTCCGGCGCGACGACGGTGGGCGGCAATGCGCAACTCACGTCGGGCGGCGACATGACGCTGACGGGCGGCATCGGCGCGCAGAACGTGGGTAGTTTGACGGCGGGCGGTTCGATTAACGCGGGTTCTGTAGCTTTTGGCCAGCAGGCGACGTTGAACGCGGGCGGCAGCATCGGCGTGACCGGTGGTGTCTTAACGAACGGCGCATTGAATGCGACGGCGGGCAATGACCTCTCGATGGGTTCCGCGCAAGCCGGCGGCGCGATTGCGTTGCAGGCGCAAGGACACAACGGTGCAGGCGACGTGAATGTGGGCGGCACGCTCGCGTCCGGCTCGGCGGTCAGCGTGACGGCTGCGCGCGATGCGACGGTCGTCGGTAACGCTTCGGCGACTGACAAGCTCACCGTGACGGCGGGTCGCAACTTGACGACAAGCGGTACTGTCGGCGCGAATTCCGATGTCACGCTGACTGCGACGGGCGGCAATCTCAATGTCGGCGGCGCGGTGACCAGTCAGGGAAATTTGAAGGCCACTTCGGGCGGCACGCTGGCGCTGAATGGCGAACTCGTCAACGGCGACACGACGCTGACCGCCGGCGGCACCGCGACGTTGACCGGCTCGTTCCTCGGACTCGGCCTTGCGACGATCAACGCGGGCGGTTCGGTGAACGGTGGCGGCGCGCTGACGTTCGGTAAGGACATCACGATCGGCGCGGGTGCAGGCATCACGCTGGGCGGGATTCAGGGTGCGGGGCTGTTTACCGCGACGTCGGTCGGCGATATGTCGCTCGGCGCGACGACGGCGGTGGGTAATGTCACGGCCACGTCTACGGGTGGCAGTGTGAGTTTTGGTGGTGACCTGCAGTCCGGTGGCAACGTGGCGATTCAGGCTGCGCGAGATGCGAAGGTGACGGGCGCGGTGTCGTCGATGGGCACGGTGAATGTCACGGGGACGCAGGGCAACGTGACCGTGGCCGGCGTGTCGTCGAACGGCGATACGACGATGAGTGCCGGGCAGAAGCTCACGTTGAGCGGCAGCAGCACGGTGGCGGGGCAGTTTAAGTTGAGCGGCGGCAACGTCACGTTGAGTGGCTCGCAAGGTGGGTCGAAGAACGTTTCGGTGACCGCGCAGGGGACGCTCGATGCGAGTCAGGCGTCGATGGTGTCCACGGGGAATATGCAGTTCAGCGGTACGAATGTGACGCTGGGGACGGCGATTGTCGGCGGGGCGTTGACGGCGGCGGCCTCGAATCAGCTCTCGCTGGTTGGGTCGGCGGTGGATGTGGTTGGGGCCGCGACGCTGACTTCTGGGAATGGGTTCTATAACGCGAGCCAGGTGCTTTCAGGTGGGGCGCTGTATGTGTCCGCGCCGAATGTGACCAATGCGGCGAATGCATCGCTGGCGTCGACGAATACCACGACGGTCAACGCCACGAACTTCACCAACGCGGGTCTGGTGAACGGTTCGACAACCAATGTGACGGTGGCGGGCGGGCTGAACAACAGCGGCGGATCGTTGATGGCGGTGAACAGCCTGAACATCAACACCGGATCGCTGAACAATCAGAACGGGCTTATTTTTGCGGGCAATCCCAATGCGCCCGGTGGACCGACGACCGGCGACGTCTCATTGACGATCAATGGCGGCAACGGCTCCTTTTATAACCCGGGCGGTCAGTTGCTCGCGCAACGCAATATGGGCATCACTGCCACGAATATGGCGTTCGACCCGTCGCAGGGGACGATTAGCCAGGGCGGTCAGCTTTCGATTACCGCGGGGTCGATCAGCAACACTGGCACGTGGAATTACGGTGGCCAGAGTGTGACGCTGACTGGGCTGAACGGCATCAATAACTACGGCACGATGACGGGGACTGCGCCGCTGACGCTTGCGACCAATGGCACGTTCACGAACTTCGGGCAGGTCACCGGCAATGACGTGACGTTCAACGGCACCTTGAACAACGTGGCCGGCGCTGTAATGCATGCGGATGACACGCTGACGCTCAACGGCAACGCGACAAATCGTGGCACCGTGGAAGCGGGCAACCTGCTTTCGATCAACGGCGGTAACTACGACAACCAGGGTGCGACGACCCAGTCCAACGGCAACATGCAGTTCTCGCTGGGCGGCACGCTGCAGAATACGACGGGCACGATCTCGGCCGCGGGCAACATCACCATCAATGCGGGCACGGTCGTCAACAATGGTGTTCAGGGCGGTTTGACATCGTCTACGCAAGTGGTTTCGGCGGCCGATGACCCGTCACTGTATGGCTCGATAGTGGTCGGCACGCAGACGGTTTATGGGTTCACGGGCGGAAACGGCGGGTCGTATTACGACGCAACTTATACCTACAACGCGACCTTGTCCGACCTAGGCCCCGACCTGGCGAATGGCGTGCTCGACGTGGCGCACAACGCCGCCTTGACCGGCATGTATGGCGCACAACTCACAGAGCCGACGCAGGTCGGCAGCAATTTGCAGCAAGCCGGCGTTTCATATCAGACGATCGCTCTGCCGGGTATCGATCGCACTGTCACGGCGCCAGGCGCCGGCACGCCGGGCACCATCATGGCGGGGGGCAACATCACCCTGACCGCAGGCTCGCTGTCGAACGCCGACGGCATCATTTCTGCGGGCGGGAACGTCAACTTCAACCTGCAATCGCTGAATAACGGTTCGCTTGGAAACGTGACGGCCACGGTTGTGGACACGGTCGACCAAGCCCAGCTCACCGCCTTCATGGCTCAACTGAAAGCGCTTGGGACAGTCGGCCTTTATAACGCGCCGATCCCTTATGAACTCGGTGGATACGTGGGCGGTGAAACCACGGCTACGTTCAATTCAAACGCGCCGGTCCCTGCGAGCATCACAACCACGACCACTACGTTTGGTCAGCAAGGGCTGATCGTCGCTGGCCAGGACGTGAACCTGTCGGGCGGCAATCTCGTTAATAGCGGCAACATCTATGCGGGCCGCAACTTCAATGCGAGTGGAGCCCAGTCGTTCAGCAACCAGGGCGAGCGCATTACGTCGACGAGCAGTTCGCCAGGCTGCGCGACGGGCGTGTCGGCCAGCGAGTGCGCCGCTGGAATGGGTTATCGGGGAGATAATCCGACGACAACGAGTTTCAGCTACGCGCAGCAGAGCGCGACGATTTACGCCGGCAACGACCTCGTGATTGCCGCCGGCCAGGTCAGCAATACGTATGGCAACCTGCTCGCGGGTCACGACATCGTGATCGGCGGTGTCGGTACGACCGCGAGTTCGACAACTCCCGCGCAAGGACTGACCAACAGGTCAGGCAACATCGTGGCGGGCAATAACATCACGCTCAACGTGTCGGGCGCTATAACGAACACGCTGCCACCGCCGGTGCCTGTGCATCAGGATTACGGTTCGAAGGAACAGTATTCAGGTTGTATGACGGCGGGTGGCTACAGGGAGAGCTACTGCGAGGGTTATGTCGACCAGCAGTCAGGCAGTTCCTCGGTGATCAGCGCGGGCAATAACCTGCAGATCAATGCGGGCAGCCTAACCAACATCGGCAGTCTGATTACTGCCGGAACTGCGGCGACTATCGCGGTGGCGGGGCCGGTGGTGAATGAGGCACAGACGCTCAATGCTTACTGGCACTCGCACTGGGTGCAGCAAACCGGCATGTTCAGTTCGGACAAGCGTCACGACGTCTGGGCTTGCGGATCGCCGGCCGAATGCACGGCGCTCTACGGCAGTGCTTATACGAGCACGGGCGGTACGATCGATCCGCCACAACCGGTCGGCAACATCGCGGCCACGATTCAGGCGCCGAATCTGACGATTACGTCCGGCGGACAGATTCAGAATGTCGGCAATGTGATTGGCACGTCGGTGACGCTGACCGGCCAGAAGCTGATCAATGGCATCACGACGGCCAACACCTATACGCCGCGTGTTAATGGGCCGTCACAGGTTATTTCGCTCAGCCCGGTGAATATGCCAGGCATCAGCATCACGCTGCAGCATCAGGTGGGCGGCGCAATCCCGACTGCGGTGGCGGGAACGGCTTCGTATGTCGATAGTTCGCTCGGCACGTCGACGCTTGGCAACCTGGGTCCGCAGAATTTGCTCAATGCGCTTCCGTCCAATCTTCAGCCGAGTTCCACGCTGTTCTATTACAACCCGCAGGAAGAAGACCTGATGCTGCAGCAGGCAGCATTGCAGCAAACCGGCAAGGCCAGCTTTATAGACGGGCTGACGTACGACAGCAAGACCGGCACATCCGTGACGGAACAGGAGAAGCAGTACCTGTACCAGAACGCACTCGACTATGCGACGACGAACAATCTGCAACTTGGCGATGCGCTGACGCAGACGCAGATCAACGCGCTCGACAAGCCGATGCTCTGGTACGTCGAGCAGACTGTGCCGGACCCGACGTGTACGGCGACGGGGCCAGCGCTGAATACGTGTCCGACCATCACGGCACTGATGCCGCAGGTCTATCTGCCGAGCAATACGAGTGCGATGTCGGCTGGCGGCAATATCTCAGGCCAGAACGTCACGCTCAATTTCGACAAGGGTAGCGGCGGCAGCATTCTGAATACCGGAAGCATTACTGCTTCGGACACGCTGACGGTCAATACCGACACATTGACCAACCAGGCGAACCAGGTCGACGTCGGGCAGATCTGGGCCAAGGTCAAGGGCGGTTACGTCGATACCACGGGTACGACGGTTCAGCCGGGCGGCTTCATGAGCGCGGCGAACATGGATCTCAACGTGCAGACGTTGGATCAGATCGGCGGTGCACTGCAGAAGCTCAACGCGGACGGCACGGTCGATCAGGCTGGTACGCAGCAGGTGCTGGCTGCGCTTCAGCAACAGCTCGGTACGAACTTCACGCAGACAGCGGTTAGCGACAACCTGCACACGGACTTTGTGAAGGACGGTGGCGGGCTACCGACGTTCATGGTGGCGGCTATTGCGATTGCGGCGTCGATTGTGACGGCGGGGGCAGCAGCGGCCGCAATGGGCGTCGAATTGGCGGCCATGTCACTTCCGATGGCGATGACGGTGGGCGCGCTTAGCGCAATGGCAGGAAGTGCCGCTGGGCAACTTGCATCTGGCCAGGGGTTCAATTTCGGGCAAATGCTTGAAGCCGGGGCGACGGGAGCGTTGACTGCTGGTGCATTCTCTGCGCTCGGTGCTGGAACGCAGGGCCTTCAACAGATCGGTAGCAATATTGCGAACGGCACTGCATCTGCGACCGAAGTCGGGCAGGCGTTGGGGACAATTGCTGAGCGAGGGTTGGTGACAGCTGGTATCGACACTGCTGTGTATGGAGGCAGCTTCGGTCGGGCCTTTGAGAACAGCGTAATTGCGGATGCAGGCGTCGTGGGTGCAAGCGCGATCGGCACCGAATTCAATGGTCAAAATGGCAATCCAGACCCCTCCAGTCCGTTGTATGTCGCGAGCCATGCAGCTTTGGGATGCGCCCTGTCGTCGGCAAGCGGGACTGGATGTGTCGGCGGTGCAATTGGCGGGGCGGCTAGTGCGATCGTTGCCCCGGATGTGATCAAGGCGATTGATCCGACCGGTGTTGACCTGACAACGGGACAGACAGCGCTGGTGACGGCAATCTCGACGCTGGTTGGTGGGGGCATAGCGTCGGCGGCGGGGCTGAATGTTCAAGGAGCCGTGAGCGCAGCACAGAACGAGGCACTGAACAACTCGACTCAGGACCCGCAAGCAGCGGCAAAAAGTGGAGGGCTGACCAAAGCCCTCATTGCCGCAGCATATACGCTCATGCCGTGGTTGCCGGGTAATCCAGCGGGGCAGGCAGTTACCTCGGTGGTCCTTTCGAATGCGAAAGACCTGGTCGGACAAATTCCGTCGCCCAATGGGCCTAATCCGCCCTCAACGGGTGCAGCACCCGTGACGGTCTGTGATCCGCCGTTCTGCTATGTGTCCGTGTCCCCGGGATGGGCCGGCGGCCCGTCCAGTCCGCTTCTTTCGAAAGGCGGCGATAATGGTGAGGGTGAACTGGAGGGCAGTACTGGAAGCTCTGCCACCGGTCAGGCACCTGCCACAAACAGCACGGCTGCGGGTCCGTTCTCGACGTACGATACGTCTATTACGAACGCAGGAAGCGAGTATCTGAACGTAAAGACCAACGTTACCGCAGACCAGTTTGAGTCAAATTTGATCTCGAACGGGTATAGCGTTACTAACCAAGGTACCAACAAGAATGGTTCCTTCACCGTCCTGAATAACGGTACCTCGACGTATACCATTTATACGCGCACGACAACGGGGCAAGCCGGAGGGCAATACTTCGGGCCGGGCGGTGTGTCGGCAAAGTTCTCTCTTAATCCGAAGTAGCCGGGAGATATTGATATGAAGAAGATAAGTGCTGGTGCCCGATTGGCAGCATTTGAAAACGTAACGGAATCGGTAAGCTTTGATACTTTGCTACCTTCCTTGGTGTTCACCGGAGCATGGGGAAAGTTCCTCTTTTGTGAGTCTGATCGCATCTTTGGTGCACACTTTGTCGGTGCTGTGACGGAGTTGATGCGCTTGGAAGGCGGCACGGTAGCGTGCCTTGTTAACCTCGATCTAACTTCTGTTTTGGAGTTCGAGCGTGTCGCAGCAATTTACGTAGATCGAGCCATGACCACCGAACAATACATCGACGCTCTACAGTCAGGTGGTCCGGAGAGTGGTTGGCTTTACAGGGTAGATAGGTATGCCTGTGCCTCCGACGCGGGCTCATGGTGCATTTACTGCGAGAAGAGTAACGATGTCGCGGTAATCGCGTTACGTGATAGTTCAGATGTCGACCGGTTCCGTGGCGCGCTTGCGCAGCTATGGGCTAAACCCATAGAGGAATTGGTTGACGGAGGCACCTCTCCGCTCTTTCCGTTTGATAAGTTGGTGCCGGATTGGCGAAAGGGGCTAATCGACGCCTATGGAAATGGCCCATAGCGCGATGGTTTGCGACGGGTAGTGCACGGCGTAGTGTCGCTCGCTCGCGCTTGTGATTTGTTGCCACAAACACGTCTGGCGACGCCGCGCGGCTCTAGAGGGCAGTACTGGAAGCTCTGCCACCGGTCAAGCACCTGCCACAAACAGTACACCGGACGCACCCGTTTACAATACTCAAGGTGCGGCGAGAGCGACGGCGAACAGCGGCAACTGGTCAAGCGGCTCGTTGAGCGAAACCGTACAGAACATTGTGGGATCAAATCCACAAGTGACGTACACGGAATCTGGGAAAACGATCTATACGAATCCGACCACAGGCATGTCTGTGGTGTACGACAACGCTGGAAATTACTATCGCGTGCAGAATGCTGCCGGTCAGTATCTTGATCAGAGCGGCAATGTGAGCCCGAACAACGTTCCACTGATTGGTCCGAATAAGACGACGCAAACAGGCGTTCCGTCGGGTGTGCGGAATGGCTTAACGCACTTCAACAATACCGATCCGGTCAAGTAAGGGGTTATGCCATGCGGATGCAGGAATCTCTGGTGTCGATGGACGAAGGGGCGGCGCAGCTACGCTTGTCAGGCCCACTATCGGAGTGGTTGTTCTCGTCGAAATTCTGGTCTGACTTCAACGCCAAACACGGCACTATGTTCGATCAGTTTGAAGAGGACGAGGCTGACGTGACGGTAGTGAATGCAGTTGTTGAGGCTTTAGACGGGAGAATTCGTGCTTTGCGGGAACTGGATGCATGTAATGTTGAATTCGTATATCGTTGGGCATCCGAACACAAGCCCCTGACAACGAGTGTACCGAGAGAGTTGTTGCTGTCAGAGCTCGCACGGTTTCGCGACTTCCTTGTTGACGCGGTAGCGAAGAATCGCTGTGTGACCTTCTCACTTTGAGCATTCTGCGCACGGACAGCGAAGGATAGGCACTCGGGTTATTGCCCGGACAGCAGCAGTGAGACGAACCCGGCCAAGCGCCGGGTTCGTGCTTTATGGCGTCGGCGAGCATCGCGGCGCTGTCGTCCGGTTTGTGCAATTCATGGTGGTCGTGTGTGCGGTAACGGAGGGCTAGAAAAGCCTCTTTGCGACTTCCCTGCGGAAGTCCTCGTTGCAGTGCATTTGCTTCGAAGTCTGCATCGCACTCTGTATCCACTCGGTGGCTGAATCCCGCATTGTGTCCTGCTGCGTGACGGGCGGCGGTGCCGTGGAAATACCCGAATTGCCGGGCGGTGCCGAGCCGTCGCCGGCCAGGGTAATTGCGGATTGTTCGTTACGGTTCAACATCAAAACCTCCCCTGTTTAAGCTTCACACATGACGCATGCTGCCGTGCGAGATCAAAACCATCGGTAAGCCAATGATTGTGCGCCGGAAAATGCGTCAGACAAAGGTTTTTTGCGATGTGGGCCATGCGACCTCGAATTAGCCGAAACCCCCTGCGGGTAAAGGAGTCTGGCGTGTCTGCCATTGTCTGACACGGGTGCGAAAAAGGCCCGGTGAGGTGCGGGGCTCGCGATGAATGCTATCGTGTTCGCCATGGCAACCGGGGCAGTGGAAATGGGCGAGAAGCGGAGGCACGCCGGGTACGTTTACAAATCGCACCGCGATTCGAAACGTAGCCCTATGGTGCGCTTGCAGAGCCGAACGAACTGTGTCATCACGAAAGACTCTTACAGAGCTGGGTTGATTCGGATCTCGCACTTGTCCCCGTCCAAGCGCTCGGGCGAGAGCGGAACGCCAAAAATAGCCGTCGGTGTCTGTCGTTCAGGTTTCTACAAAAAAAAAAGAGGCTCTGTGAGTTCCAGAGCCTCACGCGCTGACAAGGCGTCGGCGTCGTTTTCACATCGCCATGTGGCGTTGGTCAGCGATCCTCCCGCCAGCCGTTGTCCGTCTTGACCATCGAGAGTTTGCCGGTAAAGTTCTCCTCGATGCTGTCCGCGTACTGCTCGACGGCTTCGTTACCGTTAAACAAGTTATCGAGCAGTGACGAGTTGACGTTGGGGCAGGTTTGCCGCATGGCACGCTCCATCGCAGCCTTTGCAGTCCGCGGTGCGCCTGTACGAGAAGATCGCCCTCCTGCGCCAGCAGATGCGTGAACTCAAGCAGATCCGCGAGCAATTGAAGAGGCAACCGGACAAACAGCTATCCCTTACAGATCCCGATTCCCGTTCCATGAACAGCGGCGGCAAAAGAGCCGGAACAGTAGGCTACAACGTACAGGCCGCCGTGGACATGAAGCACCACCTGATCGTCGAACACGAGGTGACCAATGTCGGAGGCGATCATGGACAGCAGTACGGCGTGTCACTGCCCGAGCGACATCCCGCCCGGAGTAAGGCGCAAGGCCGACTGTGCTCGATCTTACTGAGAGGCGCATATTCCCTGCGCGTCCATTTAAATGGAGGTCGCCACGGGCTCCCGCTACCGCCTCTGAGGGTCCGCTTCCGGGAAGTGTGACTTACCGGGACGGACCGGCTACGGAAGTTCGGCCACGACGTGCGTGCGACGATCGCCTGCGTTGGCCAGAGGACCGGGTTCGGCCAGGAAGCGCCAGTCGCTAGAAGCATCGGGCAGACATTCCGGTGGCCATCGCGTTCCGAAAGCGGCCATTTGACCGGTCCGCTCAAATTTTACACTCAACCCGTGTACGAGTCGGCTGTCCACGTCGCGTTGATTACACGTCGCCCCGCATCTGGGCCGCATTCGTACCACTCATGTCCGGCACATACAGGCCGGCGCGGGCCAACTGCGAGGCTTTGCGCGGGGTGCATCCTCTTACGGGATGGGTGTAATCTTGCGGATTTCGTTATTGTCATAATCCGAAAACAGCCGGGCATTCAGGTAGCTAACTGTGTGACGAAGCGTCCCGCTCGCCTCTGCGCAAAACAGCTGCAGTCTTCTTGGCTAACCAGTATCGCCATTCTTTCGTCCTTGCCCATATCACTCGGCGATCGTATTCGTGTACAAGTTGAGTAGATCTGGTTGCTATGCAGGATGTCACCAGTCCCGACCGACGATTCTTTCGAAGATATCGTCGGCTTCTCGACGCAATCTTGCCGCGTTGCTTCCCATGGCAGTGGCGAACTGAAGTTGTACTTCAAGATACTGTCTTGCATCAACGTCTATCGGTGCTCTTTCCTTCTGCCAGGCAACCGTTATGGGTTATTCGACGCCTGCCCTAGTTCAAATGGCTGTGAGTATGCTGCGGCGCGTGCGGTGCTGCCCGGGTTTTGTGCGGATTCTTGCTGGGCCGCCGACGCGGCAGATTTGGATGCTGTCTAACGCCGGCCAGCATCGACGAACCAGGCTCCTTAAGCTACCACTTCGTTGGCGTCAGCAGACCGTCGTGAAATCTCGACAGCGGGAATACAGTCAACATCCGTACGTCAGTGGAATGTCATGCTCGATTCAAGTCCGTCGCGATTTGTGCCGTTATTGCCAGTGTCGAATGAGCGAGACTCCATCCAATAGTGGGAAATGTAACGTTGAAAAAAACCATATGCGCGGTCGCGCTGCTCGCGTTTGCAGGATGCGCGTCCCGACCACCGATAGCATTCGAGCCACCGGCGCCAGCAGATTGCTGCGGCTCCTGGCGACAGGTCCATTTCGAACAAATGAACTCGACCCAGGTGAGCGGCATTTCAATCAGTACCGGACGCAGTCCTACATTCGATTTTCCCGAAGGGCGCTCAACATTTGTCGCTTACAAGTTGCCTGATGTCAAGGTTAAGTCGATGACGGTTGAAACGTACGTGAGTTCGGGTTGGCTACCGATGGCCACGGTGTTTCGTCCGAGGGCCTTGTTCCTCGACGCGGGGTTACAAGAGGCAGGAACCAGTAAGCTTGAACCAATGAAACGGGCAGCAAAGTACCTGCAAGGGGAGTATTACCAAGCAACAGCAGATGTTCCAGCGAACGCAACCTACGTTGTCATTTTCGGCGCATCTTCCGCAAATACTGACCGACTCGTGGCGTATTCCGAGAATGGCTCAATGTACGGACTTCCCAACGCCTACGAAGGCAAGATTTCCATCCTGTTGAAATGAACCTACAAAAAACGTCTGCCGTTTTCCGGCTCGTCTTGTCGAACATTATCGTGGCATCGCTGCTGACGGCCTGTGTACCACATTTGCTGACGACTGATATCAACCTCCAGCCGGGCGACACTACCGCGCGACTCAGAATCCGCTTCGCGGGAGACGGAGCGTTAAGCGTCGTCCAGTTTGCTCCTTCAAAGTGTTATGCGTACTCAGACCGGGCAGTCAGGTCGCTTACAACTATCAACAAAGGCGAGCACACTTTGATTGACCTCAGTCTCATTTCCACGTCGAAATTGGGCATGCCGAATGACCTGGACGGTGTTCCAAAGAACTCGTACGAGGAGATTCTGGTGAAGGCTGGAACGCCTCTCGATTTTGGGGTTAGCTGGTTTGGCGGCGACCAATTCGTGACCTACCGTGGAAACGGAATCGGAGAGTTCGTGCCTGAGACAGGCAAAGACTATGAACTAAAGGTCGTGGTTGCCCCCAGGATGCCAATGCACCTTCTGGTCGAGGAACTGCAAGTATCCGACGGCAACATCGTGCGGGTGCCGGTGACGATGAACAAGGTACACCTGTGTGGCACCTGAGCAGCGGGATATCCGCACGGTGACGTCGAGCGAACAGGCGGCAGGCAGTTTGCGCCGAAGCGCCGAAAGCTGTCAGTGTCAGCCATGCCGACAGTGCTATCGCGACGCGTGAGTGTTGCATTGGTCTTTTGTTCTACTGGTGATTATTGATCTGACTGCCTGGCGCTTTTCACGGCCCCCGTTTTGTCGCGGCCTCTGCGTCAGACGACGGACATTTAGGTGCGTAATGCGTTCGCACTGGTTCGTCCAGTCCACTGTGGTCGTTCCACGTCCCATGTGGCGATCGTCCTGGCTAATTCGGCCAGGACGAGACATTCGACACCACCACCTGAATTGGTGACGATTCACGCACCTCAAGCGATCGAGATTATAAAAGCGGGGCAAATTTGCCGACGATGCTTGATCTTGCCAACGTTGATGACATCGATTACGGCTCATGCGAAGGACAGACGAGCCGGTCTTACGCGTTCCGGACCGGTGATGCGTGCCTCGGTGAACTTAATCTTGGATTACCTGTCAGCAACGATCTTCAATCTACAATCGCTGCATGGCCATTTTCGCGATGAACTTGCAACCCTTTTCCGGAACACAAATTTTGGTTAAAAATCGATGGATCGGAGTGGTATTCGCGCTTTGCAGCGCTAATGCCTGGGCGCAATTTGACGGCGCGAACAAAAATGATATTTTGACCGTCTCGGGGCCTTTGCAGATCGTCAAGCTTGCGCGCCCTGCGCCGGACGGCGCGAACTTCAGAGCGACTTTGAACGGTTCGCCGTTCGACCAGCTTTACGGTCTCCGCTTCATTTACTATACCGATTCGCCTGCGGAAGGCAAACCCGCCTCGCGCGTCGTCATTGAAGACTTTATTAATAGTTTTTCAGACGCACCGTCGGTCATCCTGTACGACTTCCAAAAGAAGCCAGCTACCGCGTTGCCCATCAGTGACAGGCTCGATGTCGACGACGTTCGCTGGACCAATAATTCCGTTGAGCTGAGTGCAAACGGCCAGTGGTTTGCATTCTCAGGTCACAAGTTGACCCGCATTCACCCCGTAGGCCAATGACAACGACGCCCGAAGATTTTCGATTCTCGTTTTTTCCGCGTGGTTGGCTATTAGATACGGTCTCCAGCCGATACTCAGGGCGCTAACGAGTGAAACTAAAGACGACCATACATGAAAATAGCGATCAAGCACATGATGCGCGCCGTCGGGGGCTGCCTTTTGGTTCTTACAGCGGCGTGGCTTTTCATATCGACCGATATACCTCGCGCGCCAAGCGTGCCGCCCGGGAGCCGTGAGTGGATCGCCTACGTTAGTGACCGTTATTTCGACATTTCGGATGGGGAAGGACACGGCCCCGATCCGGGGAGCGAGGAATGGCTGCACAGCGTGGAGAGGCAAGCGAAACTTCAAGACCACAACGATCTTCCATTTATCGAAGGCTGCAAGTTGGTCCAACAGCAGCTCGTGCGGCATGTTTTCATCCTCAACCGGCCACTGGGCTGGATTTTCATGCTGTGAAAGAGACTGATGGGGATGGGTTAAGCCCCGCGAGGAAAAGACTGGAGCCTTTCAGTCTCGCGCTTGTCGGCAGGACACTCTCCGCTCGTACGCGACTCGCCGCGCGGGAGAGTGCTGCTTTGCCAGTCATTCTGCGTGGGCCGTAGGCACGCGTGCAATCGGCGCCTCGACGTTTCTTCCAATTCACTTTTCTGCCGGGGCTTAGGCGAGCCGTAACTTCGCCGGTTCGAACGGAGCAGCTATGACTGTCCGCTAACGAGAATCCCAGAGGTCCGCTCCGGGTCCGCGTGCTGTTGATCGCGACCGTGCGAGATTCGGGCGGTCTATGGCGTCTTGCATGAGGTAGAGATCGTTAACGGTTACCGCCCTCCTAGCCGGTGATGCATTGGGCATTCAGACAAACGCGGGCCGCGCTAATCCTGGCAATCAGTCGATCGTGACGGCGGCGTCAATGCTCGTGACCGGCCTGATTGCCGGTGCGACGGGCGAAAATGTCCAAGGTGCGGCCGCTGCGGCGCAGAACGAGGCTCTAAACAACTATCTGTCGAAGAAGCAGGAGGCCGACAAAGCGGCCGCGGACCAGAATTGCGGGTCGAATTGTGACCAGGTCGATGCGGCGTTCAAGAGCCTGTCGGATGCAAATAACGCTGCTCTCGCATCGTGTCTCGCTAAAGGAAGCTGTCGAAGGACTGGGTGACGTCGGTACTGGGTAATCTTGACCCTGCATCGCCAGCGTATCAGGCGGTTCTCAAGGCGCAAGCCAACGGGACGTTGACAACTGCTGTTGCTGGAGTGAATCGGACAACTGGGCAGGTTATCGCGGTCCCTGTCAAAATTAGCCAATAGTAGGAAACGAGTGAATCATGGGAAAAACTGACAACACGAAGGATCTGCAGGCAGGCATTGCGCACGTGCAGGCTCACCAGCAGGTACTGTCTGACAACCTGGAATTGTTTTTGAAGCACGTTCAGAACGGGACAGGCGACGTATATTCGTGTTTGCTTAGCTTGCGTAGTCATGCTGCCGCATGTTCGCTGGT
This sequence comes from Paraburkholderia sp. BGA-UO-ETr-F12, assembly GCF_059567945.1. Taxonomy (NCBI): domain Bacteria; kingdom Pseudomonadati; phylum Pseudomonadota; class Betaproteobacteria; order Burkholderiales; family Burkholderiaceae; genus Paraburkholderia; species Paraburkholderia sp. BGA-UO-ETr-F12. Next base: position 103,271 of record NZ_JCAQOZ010000051.1, read on the forward strand.
GGCGTGGTCCGTTAATCGGGATCTAGGTCTGTTCAAGCAGTGGTCCTATGTGGAAGGAAAGCTTTCGCGGATACTTTTTCAGCAGCAGCCGCGCAATTGGTATCCCGCTTATTTGTTGTTGGGCCCGTTGCTGTCCGATCATGAGCCATTGATTAATTGGTTCGCGCACTATGAGCTTCCTTTCGATGAGAGTCGAGCCGACGATATTTCAACCGCTGACTTTCACGGATATCAGGCGCTCTTAGCGATACGGGGCGATTGGGATTTACTGGAGGAGCGGTGTTTGCGAATTCTCAACAATCCAGTCACCGCGCAGAAAAAGTATGAGATCGATCATCGCTTTTATCTTGCCCTCGCACGTGGCGATCTGGGCGGCATGGAGTCCGCGCTGGAGGAGCTGACTTCGCCAAAGATAGCACGCGTTCGCAACGTGGAGCAGGCGTTTGGTTTCACTAAAAAGCTAATAGGAACGCGCGCGGTAATCTACGCAAAAATCGCGTGGCGACACGGATACAGGGTGCAGCTTTCGTCTCCGTTTGTACCCGTCGAATGGTTGCCGGTGGCTCCGTTGGCGTCTTACGAGGATCCCTATGATTTTATGAAGAACTTCGACATTAATATGCCGGTGGGCTAGTCTCGACCGGCCGCAACAGTGATAGTCAGCTACGATGGCGGGACCGCATCGTCTGCGTTAAACCAATTTCTGAGTGACCTTGCAGGTGCACAAGGTCGTTAGAGGGTCCATGTTGGATTTCCCAACCGACGTGCCTAATCTGTTTGAAAAAGTACAGGCACAGGATTGGGAACGCTTGCTTGTCGATCGAGGTAGCGGCATCGGTAGACCAACCTGGCAAACGACAAGCGACGCCGTCGGCCTAGTACTTCAGATGTGAGGGCCTTCCGGTGACCTGACACATGTCTTCCTGCGGAAGGCGCACGATCGTTCTCGATTGAGGTCCGCATGTCCGCCTGCATGTTCCCAACCAGACCGAGCGGGAGCTTGAAGATATGCGTGGTCGGCGTGCTGCCAGTCGGGTAGATCCACTGTTCGTCGTGGCGAAGCAGCGCCGTTTTTTCCTGAGCCCCGGCAATCGATAACCTTAAATCCGCGCCGCTGTCGCATTGGCCGAGCGGCGCCGCTGAGGTGGCATTGCGCAGAAGCAACGCGATCTGCGGCTCGGATAACGGCTTTCCGGAGATGTTGTAGAGGTCGGTGGGTTGCTCGTCAGGCGGCAGTAGTTGGATCGCGCCGACGCAGTCACGGCCAAGCGCTACCAGCAGGTCGAATGCGTTCGTGCTGCCCGTGCGATGCCGTTGCGTCTCCGAGCCACTCGTCGAAATAACTCAGGCGGTCGCCGTCCCGTGCTTTTTCCCAGTAGCCGACGGGCAAGCCGTTCATCCAGATGTTGAGCCGTTGTGTCTGAGAGCGGCGTGCCATGGTTACCAGTTTTCCCGTTTCTTTCCGGTCTTGGTTGCCCCGAGGGGATGCTGCGAACTCGACGCTTTCCGGGTTCGGCCCGAGTGGTTGGCGACCGACTGAGATTTCGTTTTCCTGGCGGCGGGGACGTGTTGTTGAAGCTCCGGCGTCTCGCCCTGCGCTGGTTCGCCGTCAGGCACCGACGACGTCTGACTCATACGCAACTCCACGTTCAGCAAACGCATGACCTTAAAAAGCCGTTGGACGCTTGCCGATGCCGGATTGGCTTCCAGTTGCGCGTAGCTTTGCTGCGTGATGCCCAGCAGTTCGGCCACGGCGGCCTGTGTGAGTCCAGCAGACTTGCGGAAGCCTAGGAGAATGGGACGGAGCTGACTTAGCGTCTTGATAGCGTAATCCATTGGATTTTCTTCAGGCTTGTACAGTCTCTGAGCTGTATCACGAAAATACAGACAATAAGCTGTAATTTAAACATACAGGCTGTGGTTTGTATTTGTAATTTAAAATTCAAAGCCTGTTAAGACGGAGCGTAAAGTCACTCGATGAACACGAGTTCACGGAAGCGCGAATAGCCTTGGTCCGCTTCACGCCCGCTCCCAGCAGCCCCAACGAGTCTGCGGTATAAATACCTCCCGCCTCACCCGCAAACCCCCAACACAAAACATGTCCCACTACTTCTACAACCCCGCCACCGGCCACGGCCTTCCGCACGACCCGTTCAAGGCCATCGTCGCTCCGCGCCTGATCGGCTGGATTTCCTCCCGCGCCACCGACGGCACGTTGAACCTCGCGCCCTACAGTTTTTTCGGCGCATTCGCCAGCTCCCCGCCGATCATCGGCTTCTGCAGCGAAGGCCGGAAAGACAGCATCGCCAACATCGAGGCCACTGGCGAATTCGTCTGGAATCTGTCCAGCAAGCCGCTCGCCGAGCAGATGAACCGCTCCTCCGCGCCGGTCCCGTCCCACGTCGACGAATTCGAACTCGCGGGCCTTACACCTGCACCGGGTCGCAACGTAGCCGTGCCGCACGTCGCCGAATCGCCGGCCGCGCTCGAATGCAAGTTGCTGCAAGTGGTCCGTCTGCATACCCTCGACGGCAAGCCGATGGACAACTACCTGTCGCTAGGCCAGGTAGTCGGCGTCCACATCAACGAGGCCTACCTGAAAGATGGCCTGTTCGACACCCACGCCGCGCAGCCGATCATGCGCGCCGGCTACCGCGCCGACTACGCCGATATAGGCGAAATGTTTCAGATGTTCCGCCCAACCGCATAAGCACCCAAATCGGCACCCAAAGCGTTTGAATCACCTCGCGCCGCGCCATGCGGCGCGGCGCCCATCTGATCACCTCCGCGAAACACAAAGCCAACGCCCCGCAAACTGGCCCGCTTGATGCTTGCAACCGACGCTCCAACGCGTCGTTTTCAACTGCCGGCTCACTCAAGAGGAGCGCGATCATGTCCACCGAATTCGCCACGCAGTTTAGCCATATCCGTCCGCAAGACACGTCCTACGTGGATCAGGGCTTACGCGATTTTTTTCTGTACCGGGATTTAGGCATCGCGCAGGCAACCGGCGGCAAGGTGCTCGCGCAACTCGTCAAGGCGAATCACGCACCAGAGCAAGGCACCGGTTGGCACCGCCATGAAGCCGATTTCCACATTGTGATCATGTTGAAGGGCTGGGCGCGCTTCATGTACGGCGACAAGGAGACGCTCGTCGCCGCCGGCGATTGCGTGCATCAGGCGCCGGGCATCGTCCACTATCTGTTCGATTACTCGGAGGATATGGAGTACATCGAAATCGTGTCGCCGGCCGATTTCAAGTCGATTGAAGTCGAAGGCCCGTGCGAAGTGCCGGCGGTGAAGCCGTGGAGGAGCGCCGTGACTTGACTCACGATTGCGTCGCGGGTGGCCGCCGGCGCGGTGCCCGTGACGCCTGCTGAGTCTTGGCGGCAGAGCCGGAGCCAACCCCGTTCGACGTGGCGGTCACCGCCGGCGCCGAATCCACCTCGACATCAACCACTGCAGCAGCGGCCGGGGCTGACGCGATCGCTTCCGAAGCGGCAGCCGCCGACACCGGTTGAATCGTCCGCGCCCGCGAACTCACCACCACGGCACGCGGTTCATTGTCGTAGATCACTGCCCGGACACGCGGATAAATCTGCCGTTCCCACCGATGTCCATTGAACACGCCATAGTGCCCCACGCCGGTCTGCACATGATGCGTCTTCAGATACGGCCGCAACTTGTCGCACATGTCCTGCGCAGCGAGCGTCTGCCCAACCGCGCAGATATCGTCTTTTTCGCCCTCGACGGTCAGCAGCGCAGTACGGCGAATCTTTGAAGGCTCCACGAGCCGGCCTTTCACCTCGAGTTCGTGCAACGGCAACGCATGTCGCTGAAAAACAGTGTCGACCGTTTCCAGATAGAAATCGGCCGTCAGGTCCATCGTGGCGAAGTATTCTTCGTAGAAAGTGTGGATCGTGTCGGCCTTCGCGGGATCGCCTTTGGCGCGCTCGTAGTACATGGTCTCGAATGAGTCGAGATGGCGGCCGAGGTTCATCGACATAAACGCGGTCAATTGCACGAAACCGGGGTACACGCGACGATGTGCGCCCGCAAAACCAAACGGCACCGCGCTGATCAGGTTCTGCTCGAACCACTCAATCGGTTTGCTTTTAGCCAGTTCGTTGACGCGCGTCGGATTGATGCGAGTGTCGAGCGGACCCGCCATCAGCGTCATGCTGGCGGGCTGCGCGGGGTTGTCGTCGGCGGCCATGAGGGCGACTGCGGCCAACGCGGCGACGGTCGGCTGACACACCGCCAGCAGATGCGCGCCCGGCCCGATCGTCTCGGTGAAGTCGATTACATGCTGCACGAATTCGTCGAAGCCGAAGCGGCCCTGGCTTAGCGGTACGTCGCGCGGGTTGTGCCAATCGGTGATATAGACGTCGTGCTCGGCCAGCATCGTGCGCACGGTGCCGCGCAGCAGCGTCGCGAAGTGGCCGGACATGGGCGCGATCACCAGCACGCGCGGCTGCGGATGAGAAAGAGAGGCATCCTTCCGGAAATGCAACAGCGAACAGAACGGCGTGTGCGCCGCCACTTCCTCGACGATTCGCACGGATTTGCCTTCCGTCATCACGCTGTCGATATCGAACGGCGGCCTCACAGGCGTAAGTCCGGCGAGCGTCAGCAACTCGCAGGCCGCGCGTATCGAGCGTCCATGCGACGTGTCGCCAAATGCAGGCCACGCATCGAGCGAATGATTCATCAGTGCCGCGGCGTGCCGCATTGGCAGCATCATGTCAGCGAAAGCCTGATATGTGGAATATGCGAACAGGTTCATAACCTTCGCACGAATGCAGAAAAGGGAGGAACCCGAACAGAGGCAAGTCATGTGCCAATTACGCGGCCGCGTGACGCAGCCGTCGCTGCACGTTGGCATAGCATTTGCGCGGGTTGTTGCAACGGGCCGAATTTGCCGCGCTTTGGTGCGTCCGCGCACGACAACGTGCACGCGCATTGTCAGACGTCGGCGGAACGCCTCATCTGGAGGAGAAACGTATGGCGAATACCACGCTCACCATCAGCAGCAAGAACTATTCGTCATGGTCGCTGCGGGGCTGGCTGCTGACAAAGTTCAGCGGCTTGCCTTTCGAAGAGATCGTGATGCCGATCGACGATCCCGCCGCGCGTGCCGAATTGCTGCTGTTGTCGCCGTCGATTCTGGTGCCGTGTCTCTTTCACGACGGCATCAATATCTGGGACACCCTGGCGATCGCCGAATATCTGAACGAGTTGAAACCGGAAGCGGCGTTACTGCCGAAAGACATCCGCGCGCGGGCGCATTGCCGCTCGATTTGCGGTGAGATGCATTCGGGCTTCGCTTCGCTGCGTTCGGCTTTGCCGATGAACCTGAAAGCGCATTTTCCGGGCTTCAAGGTCTGGGCGCGGGCGCAATCGGATATCGACCGCATCGTGACGATCTGGAGCGAGTGCCTGCAACAGTACGGCGGCCCGTTTCTGTTCGGCGAGCGTAGCGCGGCGGACGCGATGTACGCGCCGGTGGTGACGCGCTTCGTGACCTACGACGTCAAGCTGGACCCTGGGATCGTCGATTATGGGCAGCGCATCATGGCGCTGCCTGAAATGCAGCAGTGGATCGCGGATGCGCAGCAGGAAGTGGAAGAGATCGACGAACTGGATGTGGAGTTCTGATAACGACGCGCGACGCTGAAAACCGCCGCCGCAGGCCCATATTGGCGCGGCCTGATGCCCCGCGCCAATGCAAAGGCAAACCTCAATCCCGCCCTGCTTCTAGCTTGAACACGCTAACTACCTGCGCAAGCCGCGCAGCCTGATCGCGCAACTCGGCCGCGGCGAGTTCCGCCTCGCCGACAATCGTCGCGTTCTGCTGCGTCGCTTCACCGATCTGCGTGACAGCGAGATTGACCTGCTCGATGCCGCCCGATTGCTCGCGTGACGCCACGCTGATTTCCGCCATGATCGCGCGCACCTGGCCGACCTGTTGAACGATGCCCTGCATGGTCGAACTGGCTTCTTCGGCGATGCGGAAACCGCTTTGCACGGTCGCCGTGGAGGCGGCGATCAGCCCCTCGATCTCCTTGACCGAAGCCGCGCTGCGCTGGGCGAGCGCGCGCACTTCCGAGGCCACCACCGCGAAGCCCTTGCCGTGCTCGCCGGCACGCGCGGCTTCAACGGCGGCGTTCAACGCGAGAATATTGGTCTGGAACGCAATGCCTTCAATCACGCTGGTGATCTCGGCGATCTTCTGCGACGAGCGGCTGATCTCGCCCATCGTCGAGACCACGCGTTCAACGGCGCGGCCGCCTTCGAGCGCGGCGTCCGCGGCATGCGTGACGAGCGTGTTGGCTTGCGCGGCGTGATCGGCGTTCTGCTGCACGGTCGAAGTGATCTGTTCCATGCTGGCGGCCGTTTCTTCGAGGCTGCTTGCCTGGGTCGCAATCCGCGCGGCGATGTTGCCACTGCCGGTGGCGATCTTTTCGGTGCCCTCCGACATGTCCGTCGACGCATTGCGCACTTGCGAAACAATGCGCGCGAGGCCTTCGCCGATGCCGTCGATCGACTGCATCAGGCGGCCGATTTCGTCGGCGCGTGCCTTCGTACCGTTGGCGCCCTTGGCCACGCGCACGCTCAGATCGCCCGAGGCGAAGCGCTCAGACGCCTTGGCGGCTTCATCGAGCGGACGGCTCACGAGGCGGCGCACGGCGATCAGGAACACGATCGCGAACACGCCGACCAGCACGAAACCGATCAGCAGGAATCGATTGCGCGTGGCGCTCACCTCCGCCATCACCTCGTCGCGCGGCGCAACGCCGCCCACCAGCCATTGCCACTGCGGTACCGTGATAAACGACACGAATTTGTCGCGCGCGTTGTGCTCGCCGAGCGTGGCGTCGGCGGAGCTGAATTCGAGCTGGCCTTCCTTCATGTCGAGCATTTGCTGATACGGAGCGTTCGCGTTGTCCGCGTTCTGGCCAGCGGCGGCCGGATGCACGATCAGCTTGCCGCGATCCGCGCCCGTCGAGGCGTTGACCACGAAGTAATAGCCGCTGTCGCCGATTTTCAGTTTGCGGATACCGTCTTCGACCGACTGGATTTCCTTGTCCACGTTCACGCCGACGAACAGCGCACCGATCACGCGGCCGCTTGCGTCCGTGACCGGTCGATATTGGGTAATCCAGCGTTTGCCAAAGAGCGTGGCAAGTCCCGTATACGATTTGTTCGCGAGAATCGGCGCGTATGCGGGCCCCTTGCGGTCGAGTAGCGTGCCGATCGCGCGCGAGCCGTCCTGTTTCTTCAGCGAAGTCGTCACGCGGACGAAATCGTCGCCGCTGCGGGCGAACACGGTGGCCACCGCGCCGCTGCGTTCGAGAAACTGGTCGGGAATCGAGAAGTCCATGTTCAGGACTTTGTCGCCGGCCTTGATGGTCGGCGTGGCGACGCCATTGACGTCGATTTTCTGGCTTTCGTCGAGCGTGTAGCCGGTGGGTAGGAAACTCGCGAATAGTGACGTCGAGCGATCGACTTCGGCAGACAGCGCTTCGTCGAACAGCGTGATCATGGCCGCAATCGAGCGGTCTTTATCGGCAATGCGCTGCAGGACCTGATCGCTGACCTGCTGGCCGGCGCTGCGCGTGAGCGCCCACGTAAAGGCGGCGAAAATCAGTGCCACCAGCGCGCACGACAGTACCGCGAGCCGGGCGCCGACGCTGGCGCGGCGCAAAGAGAGAAATTCCATGGGTATTCGGCGTAAAGGAAGACATGTGGTGTGCAAGCCATGTGAATACATGGTTTACACCTATGTCAGGATTACGGCCGAATCGCGCACATCTTTAGCGATTTCGAAGGCTTTTCGTAATGTATCGTCGTATATTGCCGTTACCGTGCCGACGCGCCGCGCCAGGTGCGCAGCAGTAGCGCATTGGTGACGACGCTGACGCTCGAAAACGCCATCGCTGCACCGGCTAACATCGGATTGAGCAGGCCGAAGGCGGCCAGCGGAATACCGATCAGGTTGTAGACGAACGCCCAGAACAGGTTCTGCTGGATCTTCCGCCAGGTACGCCGCGAAATGTCGAAGGCGTCGGCTACCAGCGCCGGATCGCCGCGCATCAGCGTGATGCCGGCCGCCTGCATGGCGACGTCGGTGCCAGTCGCCATGGCGATACCGATGTCGGCGGCGGCGAGCGCGGGGGCGTCGTTGATGCCGTCGCCCACCATCGCGACAATGCCGGCGCTGCGGATCTTCAGGTCGCGGATCACGCGGGCTTTGTCGTCGGGCAGCACTTCGGCATGGAATTCGGCGATGCCGAGCGCCTGGGCGACGCTTGCCGCACTGCCGTGGTTATCGCCGGTGACGAGCACGCTTTTGATACCCATTTGGGCAAGCCGTTCGACCGCCGCGCGCGCGCTCGGTTTGACGGTGTCGCCGAAGGCGATCAGCGCGAGCGCGGCGGGTGCCTGCGGCGCTCGCCGCATCAGCCAGGAGACGGTGTTGCCGGCAGCTTCGAGTTGTTTTGCGCGCTCGGCGAATGGCGCCGGTAACACGATGCCGAGTTCGTTGAGCCAACGCGTGCTGCCGAGCGCAAGCGTACGGCCGTCGACGTCGGCTTCCACGCCGCGCCCCGGCACCGCGCGTGCGGCGCTGGCCGTGAATGCCGCAACCGGCGTAATTGACGCAATTGACGCAATTGACGCAGCTCGCGACTGCGTTGCGGCCTGCACCACGGCCCGCGCCAACGGGTGATCGCTATGCCGCTGCACGGCTGCGGCCAACGCGAGCGCCTCGTCGCGCCCGATACCGTCGAGCGCTTCGAACGCTGTCACCGACGGCTGCCCGAGCGTCAGCGTACCGGTTTTATCGAACGCGACGATATTCACCCGATGCGCGGTTTCCAGCGCCTCGGCGTCCTTGATCAGCACGCCGCGCCGCGCGGCGACGCCGGTGCCGGCCATGATGGCCGCGGGCGTTGCCAATCCGAGCGCACACGGGCAGGCGATCACCAGCACGGCGACCGCGTTCAGTATCGCGGTTTCACCGCCCGCACCGGCAATCAGCCAGCCCACCAGTGTGAGCGCCGCAATCGCCAGAATCGCCGGCACGAAGATTTCGCTGACACGATCGACCAGACGCTGTATCGGCGCCTTCTCGGCCTGCGCGCTTTCCACGAGGCGAATGATTCGGGCAAGCGTCGTTTCCGCGCCGATCGCGGTGGTCGTCACCGCAATCGCGCCTTCGCCGTTGATCGAACCGGCGGTCACCGGATCGCTGGCCTGCTTCGGCACCGGCAAGCTTTCGCCGGTAATCAGCGATTCGTCGATATGGGTGCGGCCTTCGAGCACCGCGCCGTCGACCGGCACGCGTTCGCCCGGACGCACGATCACCACCGTGCCGACCCGAACTTGCGCGAGCGGCACTTCGCGTTCGTCCGCGCCGACGCGAATGCGTGCCCGGTCGGGGCGCAGCGCGTTAAGCGCGCGGATCGCGTCCGTGGTCTGGCGCTTGGCGCGCGCCTCGAGCCATTTGCCGAAGCGCACGAGCGTAATCACCACCGCCGACGCTTCGAAATACAGATGGGTCATGTCGCCGCCATGGGTCGCCAGTTCGTAGACGCTGATCCCATAAGCCGCCGACGTGCCGAGTGCCACCAGCAAGTCCATGTTCCCGGCGCCGGCCCGCACCGCCCGGTAAGCCGCGCGATAGAAGCGCGCGCCGAATACGAATTGCACGATCGAGGCGAGACTGAACTGCAGCCAGGGGGACAGCATCGTGTGCAAGCCGAACCATTCTCCGACCATCGGCAGCACGAGCGGCAGCGTCAGCACGGCGGAGACGACAACGGCCGCCAGTTCGCGGCGGGTCTGATCGCGTTTGCTTTGCGCGACGGAGGCGAGCGCGGGCGTGTCGGTGACGGACGGCGCTGCGTCCGGCGGCGCCATTAGCGTCGCCTCGTAGCCCGCTTTTCTGACTGCGGCGATGAGCGCGTCGGTGTCGGCGCCCGCGCCCGTCTGGTCTGGATTGACGCTCGCCGTTTCGGTCGCCAGATTCACCGACACGCTCGCGACGCCCGGCACCTTGGCGAGCGCCTTCTCCACACGCATCGCGCATGAGGCGCAGGTCATCCCGCCGATTGCCAGTTCCGTGGCCTGCGAGCCCGGCGCTGACGCGGTGTTCGGTGGTGCCAACGGCGTGGCTTCGTAGCCCGCTTTGCGCACGGCGCCGGCGAGCGTTTCGGGGTCGACTGCGGCGTCGCTGTCGATGCTGGCCTTTTCAGTGGCGAGATTCACCGACGCGCGGGTGACGCCCGGCACTTTGGCGAGCGCCTTCTCCACGCGCATCGCGCACGAGGCGCAGGTCATCCCGCCGATGTCGAGTTCGGTGGTTCTGGCGGGCGTAGCGTCCGCGGGACGCTGGGGTGTGGCAAGTTCTGTCATGGCAGGAAAGGCTCGTCGCAGCATTGGGCCGCATCATGAACCCAGTATTGACCTTCCCATGATGGGAAGGTCAAGGATGTTTTTGTCGCACGACGGTAGACCAGGCCGGTGAGCAAAAAGCTCAGAATGGCGGCGGAGCGTCCAGCATCGCCTGCCCAACGGCTTTCTGTTCGTCGCTCGTGCGCGCCAGCAGCGTTTCGGCCGCGCCGCGCCGATCAGCCGCTTCCTTGTTCTGACCGAGTTTCCATTTGCCGACCAGTCGCGTGACCTCGATCTCGAGACCCACAATCGCACCCAGCATCTGTGCAATATAGTCGGCCGGCGCGTCGCCCATCTTCCAGGGTACCGGTTCGCCGGCTTCCATCTTGCGGGTGAGCCGCGCGACCAGGCCGCGCAAGAACGCTTCGTCGTCGCGCACCTCAATCCGGCCGTGCGCGTGCACCACCATATAGTTGTAAGTCGGCACTTGGCGATGCGTCTCGTGCTTGCTCGGATACCAGGTCGGCGAGATGTAGGCGGCGGGGCCCTGGAAAATGACGAGGGCTTCCGGGTTGGCGGCGACTTCCTGCCAGACCGGATTGGCCCGGGCGACGTGAGCGCGGAGGATGCCGTGGGTTTGGGTGACGCCGTCAACCCCTCCGGGAACTGGTTTTGCGTCGAACTCGAATGGCAAATGGTTCGCATCGAGCCCATTCGGTCCGTGAGTAACCAGCGCGCCGAACGGCTGCCCGGCGATCAGGCTGTGGAGAACCTCCGGGCGGTTCTCTTCGAAATGGGCGGGCATATACATAAAACGCTCCGGGGAACAAAGGACAGCGAGTGGCCGGGATGGGCGGCCAACCGGCAGGCAGGAACCGGCGTGGGAGTGACAAAACCGTTCACGCACCGCAAATGGTGTCCGCGCGCGCATTACAACGCGCTATTGCTGCCTTTGCGCTTGCCTGGCGAACAAGGATACGATACAACCCGATGTTGTCGGCAACACAAGCTGCGGACTCGCTGCGCCTGGCTTTGGGAGGCCACGCAAACAGGTTTCGCCGCGAACCGACGCCTCCCTTAGGACCGCACGTTCTGCCACCTGAACGAATGATAAAAAATCGCCAAGAACTGTTTTCGCTTCACTGGACCTGCGCATCGCTCGCAGGCCTCGCATTTCTGGCTGGTTGTGCGTCGACTCCGTCCACGACGCAGAAAACCACCGGCTGGATCAAGGACGAAGTTGCCGATTCGTATGTGTTCGGCTATCCGCTGGTGCTGATGGGCGTCGCGCGCGACGCGGCGGTTGGCACCGACCCGGGCCAGGCACCGATCAATACCTTGCGCCACGCCCAGGCCTTGCCGCCGATCGGCGCAGCCAATCCATTGCAGCCGAGCCTCGATACGCTCGATTCGACCGGCTGGCTGGACGTCGGCAGCGAACCGGTGATCGTGGCGCTGCCCGACTCGCACGGCCGTTACGTCGATGCCCGCGTGCTCGACATGTGGACCAATGTGGTGTGGTCGACCAGCTCACAATTTGCCACCCGCGCTGCGGGCATCAAGGCGCAAACGATTGCTTTCGTCGGCCCGGGCTGGCAGGGCGATCTGCCCAAGGGTGTTACGCGCGTCGACGTGCCGACCCGCAACGCATGGGTGAGCGTGCGTATCCAGTCGAACGGCACCCGTGACCTTACCGCGGTGCGCAAGCTGCAGCGCGCGATTCGCGTTGTGCCGCTGAGCGTCTACGCCGGCGGCACGCGCTCGGCGTCGATCGCGGCGCCGCGCAGCACGGCCGCCGATGCCGCGGTGGCCGCTTCCGGCACACCGGCCGCGCAAGTTGCTGCGCTCGACGCAAACGGTTTTTTCAGCCGGCTCGCGCAGGCGCTGCCGGACAACCCGCCAACGCCGGCTGACCCGCATGCGCTGAAAATCCTTTCCGATTTCGGCGTGACGCCAGGCGAGCCGGTGAAGCTGCCGAACTCCCCCGATGTGATTGCCGCGGGTCTCGCCGACGGGCACGAGCGCGTCGTCACGCCGCCGTCCAATCTGCTGAGCAGCAATGGCTGGAGCTGGTTCGGCGACGGCGTCGGCAATTACGGCACCGACTACGCGATGCGGGCCTACGCTGCGGCGACCCAGCCGGGCATCGGCACGAAGGACGACGAAGTGCGCGCTGTCGTTACCCAGGACAGCGACGGCCATGCGCTCAACGGTGCGAACCGCTACGTGATCCACTTCGCGCCGAATCAGTTGCCGCCGGTGCGTGGTTTCTGGTCGATCACCGCCTACACGAAGGACGGTGCGTTAGGGGAAAGCGCGCCGGCGCGTCTGGCGGTTGGCGATCGCAACGGCGCGCGCCGCAATCGCGACGGTTCGCTCGACGTGACGGTGTCCTCGGTGCGCAGCAGGAGCGGCAACTGGCTGCCGGCGCCGCGCGCCGATCTGCAACTGGTGCTGCGCTTGTACGCTCCTAAGCCGCAAGCGACTGACGGCAGCTGGCAACCACCGGCCGTGGTGCGCCAGTGAAATGGCGGCAATGCAGTTCGCGAGTGAAAGACCTCAATGAAATACCTTGGCGATATGCGTCGCTAATGTGACAGCCATGCATGAATGACGCATAAATCGCCCATGTCCGCCACTTTGTGCCGGCGGACATGGGCAACGGCAGCATGCAACAATATGTAAGCTGCGTCTGACATTGCTACCCCGCGTAAGATTCACCACTTATACTGCCGCTTGCGGGATTTTCGTTTCGCGGCGGGCTTGCCGCCGCATTACCCAAGACCGAGCATGGCAAGCCTCAACAAAGCATCAATCGCTTCTTCCATGCAGACCGTGCGCAATGTCGCGCAGTCACGCCGCACCCGGCGTGTCATCACAGGTCTGCTGATCTTCCTCTTATTGTTCGGTCTGCTGGGTTTTTTCGCGGCACCGCCATTGATTCGCCACATTGCCGAGCAGCAACTCAGCAAGCAACTCGACCGGCCTGCCACGATCGGCCGCATCGCGCTCAATCCGTACACGCTCAAACTCGAAGCCGATCGCGTGCATATCGGCGAGCGAGGCGGCGCGGGCGACTTCGTCGATATTTCGCGGCTTATCGTAAAGCCGTCGTGGAGTTCACTGTTTCGCGCAGCACCGATCATCGACGAAGTGCAGCTCGATTCACCGCGTTTTCATATCGTTCGGTACGATGCGCAGCGCTTCAATTTCACCGACCTGATCGAGAAATTCTCGAAGCAGCCGGCCAAGCCCGATAGCAAACCGACGCTCTTTTCGGTGTCGAACATTCGCCTCGAAAACGGCCAGATCACATTCGACGACAAGCTGCTCGGCGTCACGCATGTGATCGATCAATGGAAGCTGGGCATTCCGTTCATTGCCACGCTGCCTTCGAAAACCGATATCTTCGTCGAGCCGTTGCTGCGTGCGCGGATCGACGGCAGCCCGCTCGCTATCGACGGCAAGACCAAGCCGTTTGCCGCGTCGCGCGAATCGGAGGTGTCGCTGCGCTTCGACGGGCTCGACGTGCCGCGGCTCATTTCCTATGCGCCGACCAAATTGCCGGTGGTTGTGCAGAGCGGCAAACTGTCCACCGATCTCAAGCTTAATTTCGTAGTCTCCAACGACGCGCCTTCGTTGCGGGTGGCGGGCACGGTCGATTTGAACGACGTGGACATACGCGACCAGAGCAAGGCGCCGTTCTTTGCCGCGCGCACGGTGCATGTGGCCGCCGCGACGCTCGAGCCGCTGAAGAGCCTGTATCACTTCGACGATATTCGCATCGACGCGCCGAGCGCCAGTCTTGCGCGTGATAAAAACGGCGTGTTGAGTGTCGAGAAAATGTTCACGCCTGAGCCTGCCGCTCATGCATCCGTTCCGGCGTCGGCTGCGGCCGCATCCGCGACGGCAAAAAATGCGGCGAGCGCGCCCGCTGCGGCATCCGGTGCAAGCGCGCCCGTCGCCGCATCCGGCGCAAGCGCGCCGGAAAAAGCCGCGCAGCCGCTGGACCTGTCGATCAAGCGTTTTGCGATCAACGACGGCACCGTCAACGTTCACGACGAAGCCGCCTCGCGGCCGGTCGAGCTTGGCCTGCAAAAACTGGCCGTCACGCTGACCGATTTTTCGACGCTCGCGACTGCTCCCGCGCACTACACGCTCAATACCAACTTCAAGGACGCTACCGGCTCGCTCGGCGTGGCCGGTGCGTTCGGCCTCGTCGCGAAGACCGCCAGCGCAAAGCTCGATCTCAAGTCGCTGCCATTGCCGCCGCTGCAGCCATACCTCGATACGGCGACCGCGGCGCAAGTTGTCGACGGTGCGTTGTCTGTCAATGCGAATGTCGACGCGAACTGGTCGAAATCGCCGGTTGCTGTGATGGTCAGCGATACGCAACTGAATCTGCAATCGCTCAAACTCGCGGCGCGCGGCAGCAAGGCGCCAGCCGTCTCGCTCGCGCAAGGTCAGGTGACGATCAAGCAGGTGGACGTGGCGGGACGCACGGCCGACATCACCGGCGTCGATACGACCGGCCTGGCGGTCAATGCTCAGCGTCTGAAAGACGGCAGCATCGACCTCGCCGCCCTCGCGGGTCCGCATCAAGCCGAACAGCAGCGCACCGCGATCCACGCAGCGAAGAAAGCAGAGGCGGAGGGACCCGCCTGGCACTACAAGATCGGCGAACTCAATCTGAAAGACGCGACCGCGAATTTCACCGACAACACCACGCCGAATCCGGTGAAGCTGAGCGTGACGCCGCTGCAACTGAAGGTGCAGCAGATCAGCGACGATCTGAGCAAACCGTTGCCGATCGATCTGCAAGCCACGCTCAATAAAAAAGGCACGCTCGGCGTGAAAGGCGATGTCACGGCGACGCCGCTCAAGGTGGCCGTCAAGGTGAACGCAAACCGCCTGGATGCGGCGGCTTTCGAACCGTACTTCGGCGGCAAGCTCAATGCGCTGATCGCAAGCGCGTTGCTCAACGCGAACGGCGATCTCGCGCTGAGTCAGGCAAAGGCGCTGAAGGCGACTTATCGCGGCGACGTCGCGCTGGTCGACGTACGGATGCTCGACAAGGTGACGTCCGACCCGTTTGCCGGTTGGGGCTCGCTCGCGCTGACCGATCTGAAGGCAGACTACGACGAACGCGGCACGGTGGTCGACGCCGGCCGCGTCACGTTCACGAAGTTCTATGGGCGTGTGCTGCTCGACGCACAAGGCAAGCTGAATCTCAACGACGTGGTCGCGCATGAAAGCGGCGCCGCGCAATCGCTGACACGCGACAAGAGCGGTTCGGAACCCGTGCCGTTGACACCGCAAGCGGCCTCGTCGCCCGAGGTGGCGTCAGCGCCGGTACCGGCGTCGTCCGTCAAGTCCGCCACTGCGGCCGCTCCGGCCACGGTCACGGCAGCAACGCCGCCGCAAAGTCCCGTCAAACTGCATTTTGGCCAACTGGTGCTGCAACAGGGCCGCGTGACGTACACCGACAACTTCATCAAACCGAACTTCACGGCGAACCTGGTCAGTATTCAAGGCACGGTGGGTGCATTCGGCACACAATCGACCACCCCCGCTCCCGTGGACATTGCCGCGAAACTGGCAGCCAATGGCCCATTGTCGATTCGTGGCACGGTCAATCCGCTGATTGCGAAGCCCGCGCTCGATCTGACCGCGAGCGCGCACGATATCGAGCTCACCAACCTCACGCCGTATTCGGCGAAATATGCCGGGTATCCGATCACCAAGGGCAAGCTGAACGTCGATCTGCACTACAAGCTCGATAACGATCAGTTGAACGCGAACAACCACATTTTCATCGACCAGCTCACGTTCGGCGATCATGTCGAGAACAATACGGCGACCAAGCTGCCGGTGCGTCTCGCGATCTCGCTGCTGAAAAATTCGCGTGGAGAAATCGATGTGAACCTTCCGGTGTCGGGATCGCTGTCGAATCCTGAGTTCAGCATCGGCGGCTTGATCTGGCATGCGGTGCTCAATCTGCTGCAGAAGGCCGTGACCGCGCCGTTCTCGTTGATTGCCAACGCGTTTGGCGGCAGCGGCGAGGAAATGGGCTATGTCGAATTCGACCCGGGCTCGGCGAAACTATCGGACGCCGCGGATAAAAAGCTCGACGCCATCGTAAAAGCACTGGCCGACAAGAGTTCGATCCGTATCGATCTGATTGGCCGGGTCGATCCGGCGGTCGACGAACCGGGCCTGCGGGCGCAATACGTCGAGCGGGCGGTCAAGCAGCAGAAGATCAAGGACGTGGTGGGCAACGGCGAGAGCGTCGATCTGTCGACCGTCACGGTGGATCCGAAGGAATACGACAAGTATCTGACCAAGGCCTACAAGGCGGCCGACTTCAAGAAGCCGCGCAATTTTGTCGGCTTGACCAAGAGCCTGCCGGAGGACGAGATGAAGGCCGCGATGGCCGCCAACGCGCCGATCGACGACGCCAGCTTGCGTCAGCTCGCGCAGCAACGGGCGCAAGCCGTGCAGCAGTATTTCGAGGGCAAGATCGACAGCAGCCGCGTGTTTATCGTCGCGCCGAAGCTGAATGCGGACGGCATCAAGGACAAGGGGGCGACGACGCGGGTGGACTTCGGCCTCAAGTGAGGCGCTTAGGCGGCGCGCGTGGGCTTTTTCTGCAACACCGTCTGCTCGATCACGCGCGCGAGGGTGTCGAACGCGGGACCGATCTTCTCGTTCGCCACGCACGCATAGCCCAGCAATAGTCCGCGCCGGGCGGGCGTCTCGCTGCTGTAATAAGCGGCGAGCGGCCGCACGATCACGCCGGCATCGTAAGCCGCGGCCGTTACTGCCCGATCGTTCGCATGATCCGGCAGGCCGAGTACCAGATGCAGGCCGGCCTCGTCACCCATCACCGGCAGTTCGTTGCCGAACCGCGCGGTGATCGCATCGATCAGAATCTGCCGCCGCTCGCCGTATAGCGCACGCATACGGCGAACGTGCGATGTGAGATGCCCGTCCATGATGAAATCGGTCATCACAGCCTGTTGCATCAACTGGCCCTCGCGGTAGAGCTCGGCAACGCCCGTGCGGAAGGTATCCACCAGATGCTCCGGCGCGATCATGTAGCCGATCCGCAAACCCGGAAACAGCATCTTCCCCAGGCTTCCCACATAGATCACCTGGCCGGCGTCGTCGAGCCCTTGCAGGGACGCGAGTGGGCGGCTGCCGTAGCGGAACTCGCTGTCGTAGTCGTCTTCGATGATCCAGACGTTGTGCTGGCGTGCGTACTCGAGCAGCGTGCGGCGGCGCGCGAGACTCATCACCATGCCAAGCGGATACTGATGTGACGGCGTGACGAGCGCCAGGCGCGGCGGCTGTTGCAAATCCTGCTCGCGCGGGTTGAGTCCCTCATCGTCCACCGGCACCGGCACCAAGGTGATCCCCGACGATTGCAGCACACTGCGCGCGCCCCAGTAGCACGGCTCCTCCACCCAGGCGCGATCGCCGACGTCGGTCAACAGGCGCACGGCCAGATCGATCGACTGATGGATGCCTGTCGTGATGATGATCTGATCGGGCGTGCAATTCACCGAGCGGGCGACGCGCAGGTAATCGGACAACGCACGCCTCAACGGCCGATAGCCGCCGCCTGGCGCATAGGTCAACAGATCGGGATTGGCCTCCTTCCAGAGTCTTGCCTGCAAACGGCTCCATGTACGCGCCGGAAATTCGGCGACGTCGGGCACGCCCGGCATGAACGCACCCCACTGTTTGGCGGAGACGCCGGCCTGATCGATGAGTCTGCGTCCACGCGTGGAGAGGTCACCCAGATCGCGTGCTGGCGGCGTCAAGGCCTCGTCGGCCGGATTGGCGCCGGCCGCATCGACGCCCGCCGCCACCGGCTTCTTGCGCGTATTCATGGCTGCCGCGTCCGGCCGCGTGTCGGCGACGTAGGTGCCGCTGCCGGTGGTCGAGATCACGTAGCCTTCGGCGGTCAACTGGTCGTAGACATGCAGCACCGTATTGCGCGCAATGCCGAGGTCTTCGGCAAGCGTGCGCGAGCTCGGCAGCTTGGTGCCGGGCGGCATCTGGCCGGTCAGGATGGCCTGCTGCATCAGCCGCAAAGTCTGCCTGTAGACCGGTTCGGCGGCGGCGCGGTCGAGCCGTGCGGCAAGCCAATCCGACAAGATCACGGTGTCCAAGTGGTTCTATCCAGAATAATGAAATGGCTCCATATTGTAGAACCGTAAGGGACTATAGTGAGCCACGCAATTGATACACACCTCTGTTTGCAGAGGGAGTCAGCCGGACCGTAGAGGAGACTGAAGCGATGAAAACCGATGACGTGATCGTCAGCTTTCGAGGGGTGCGCAAGACGTACGACGGCGAAACGCTGGTCGTCAAGCAACTCGATCTGGATATCTATCAAGGCGAATTTCTGACGCTGCTCGGACCGTCGGGATCAGGGAAAACCACATGTTTGATGATGCTGGCGGGCTTTGAATTTCCCACCGGCGGCGAGATCTGGCTCGATGGCACGCTGCTCAATACCGTGCCGCCGCATAAGCGCAACATCGGCATGGTGTTTCAGAACTACGCGCTGTTTCCGCATTTGACGGTCGAGCAGAACGTTGCGTATCCGCTTACCGTGCGCAAGCTATCCGCGGAAGAGCGGGCCCATCGCACGAATAATGCATTGAAGATGGTGCGCATGGAGAGCTTCGCGAAGCGCTATCCGGCGCAGCTTTCCGGCGGCCAGCAGCAGCGTATCGCGTTGGCGCGGGCGCTCGTGTTCGAGCCGAAGCTCGTGCTGATGGACGAGCCGCTCGGTGCACTCGACAAACAATTGCGCGAACACATGCAGTACGAACTTAAATCACTGCACGAGAAGCTTGGCGTGACTTTTGTGTACGTCACACACGATCAGGGCGAAGCGCTGACCATGTCGGACCGCGTTGCCGTGTTCGACAAGGGCATCGTGCAGCAACTCGACACCGTGGACCGTTTGTACGAATCACCGTGCAACGAGTTCGTTGCGAACTTCATTGGCGACAGCAACAAGCTGCGCGGCACGATCGCGAACGTCGACGGCGAGTACTGCGAGTTTCACCTGATCGACGGCACGCGGCTCACAGGTCGCAATATCGGCGGCGCGCGGGCGGGCACGCCGGCGGTCGCGTGCATCCGGCCCGAGCGTATGAAACTCGCCAACATGGCGAATGGTGCATCGCGGCACGGCGCCAACGCGCTCAACGGCGAAGCACGCGGGTTGATCTATTTCGGCGACCACGTGCGCATGCGCTGTGGCCTCCCGGAGCAGGACGAGTGCTTCGTCAAGGTGCCGCTCGGTACCGACGCACTCGACACCTTCTCGCCTGGCGCGCCGGTCGCGCTGGAGTTCGCGCCCGAGCATCTGCGGGTGTTCGCAGGGGCGTGAGGCACGTTCGAGACGTTATAGCCGTTTAATGTGGGAAAGAAGTGAATCACGTGAGCAGTACATAACAAAGTCGCACTCTAAATAGCTTGAAGCACACCATCAAAGGAGAGCAACACACCATGAGCAAGATCGGGAAATCGCGCTGCGCCATCGCTGTCGGTGCTGTGGCGCTTGCGTTGGGCGCTGCGCAAGTCAATGCAGCCGAACTGACGGTCGTCAATTTTGGCGGCGCGAATGGCGACGCGCAAAAGGTCGCCTTCAACCAGCCGTTCGAAACGCAAACTGGCAACAAGGTGACCGCCGTCGAGTACAACGGCGAGCAGGCCAAAGTGAAGGCGATGGTCGAAGCGAAGCACGTGAATTGGGATGTGGTGGAAGTCGAATCGGGCGACATCGGCCGTGGCTGTGACGAAGGGCTGTACGAGAAACTCGACTGGTCGAAGATCGGCAAGAAGTCGGATCTGATTCCGGAAGCGCCGCAAACTTGCGGTGTGGGTTTCTTCGTGTGGTCGACGGCGCTGGCCTATAACGCCGACAAACTCAAAACTGCGCCGACAGGCTGGGCCGATTTCTGGGACGTGAAGAAATTCCCGGGCAAGCGCGCAATGCGCAAGGGCGCGCGTTACAACCTCGAATTCGCACTGATGGCCGACGGCGTAGCGCCGAAGGACGTCTACAAGGTGCTCGCCACCAAGGAAGGCCAGGACCGCGCGTTCAAGAAGCTCGACGAACTGAAGCCGAACATCCAGTGGTGGGAAGCGGGCGCGCAGCCGCCGCAATTCCTGGTTGCGGGCGACGTGGTGATGTCCACCGCTTACAACGGCCGGATCGATGCCGCGCAGCGCGAAGGCAAGAACCTGAAAGTGGTGTGGAACGGCAGCATTTACGACCTCGACTACTGGGCAATTCCTAAGGGCACGCCGAATAAGGCGCTGGCGGAGAAGTACATTGCCTATTCGATTTCGTCGAAGCCGCAACAGGACTATGCGCACAATATTGCGTACGGTCCGGTGAATGTGGCGGCCATCAAGGCGCTCGATCCGAAGACGCTCTCCAATCTGCCGAACTCGCCGGCCAACGGCAAGAATGCCGTGCTGCAGAACCTCGCGTTCTGGACTGACCACGGCGATGAACTGGAGCAACGTTTTGCGTCGTGGGCCTCGAAGTAATTAGCCGGGTGCAGGAAGGCGCGGTTTTTCTACGGTGAAGCCGCGCCGTATTGATGCGATGAAGCGCAAACGCAGGTCTTCGCGATGTGCGCGAACGGGCGGATCGACTTGCGATGCGTGGGATTGGAATAGACGCCAAAGCGTCAAGTCCGGTCGACTTAGGAGACGGGTGTGACTACGATGACGATCGCCGCCGATTCAACGCCTGAGTCGAGTGTTCGGCTCAAGCGGGAACTGAAAGCAGCGGAAGCGAAGAAGCGCGCGATGGCGCTGTTATTGATTGCGCCGCTCGCCATTTTTTTACTGCTGATTTTCGTCGTGCCAATTGGCGCGCTGCTTACGCGCGCCGCACAGAATCCGGAAGTGGTGAGCGCCTTACCGCATACGCTGAATGCGTTGAGTGGCTGGGATCGCAAGACGCTACCTCCCGACGCCGCGTATGCGGCATTGGCCGCGGACCTGACCACGGTTGCCGATGGCGACGGCATGGGTGCGCTGGCACGCCGGCTGAACGTCGAAATTCCGGGCTACCGTTCTTTGGTCGCGAAATCGGCACGCGCGATGCCGTTTGCCGACGATAACAGCAAACCGTTGAACCTCACGCCTGCCCAGATCCACGCGAAGTTCGTCGAACTCGACGAGCGGTGGAATGACGTTACTTACTGGCAGGCGATCGCAAAGAACTCGAACGCCTATTCGCCGTTTTACCTGCTGGCTTCGTTGGACCACAAACAGGACGCATTCGGCCATATCATTCCGACCGACCCTGACCAGCAGATCTATCTCGCCGTATTTGGCCGTACGTTTGTGATCGGCGCAGCCGTGACTTTTTTCGCGCTGCTGCTCGGCTATCCGCTCGCTTACTGGATCTCTACGCTTTCCGAGCGTCGCGCGAATCTGGTGATGATTCTCGTGCTGATTCCGTTCTGGACGTCGATTCTCGTGCGCGTTGCCGCGTGGATCGTGATTCTGCAAAGCGAAGGTTTGGTGAACAAGGCGCTGATGGCCACCGGGCTACTGCATGACCCGTTGTCGTTACTGTTCAACCGCACGGGCGTCTACATCTCGATGACGCACATTCTGCTGCCTTTTATGATTCTGCCGCTGTACAGCGTGATGAAGTCGATCCCGCCGACGTATCAGCGTGCCGCGATCTCGCTCGGCAGCCATCCGTTTGCCGCATTCTGGCGCGTGTACGTGCCGCAGACCTATCCGGGCATCGGCGCCGGCGCACTGCTCGTGTTCATTCTCGCGATCGGTTACTACATCACGCCGGCGCTGCTCGGCGGCCCGGGCGACCAGATGGTCAGCTACTACGTCGCTTACTTCACCAACGTGACGATCAACTGGGGCATGGCGTGTGCGCTCGGCGGCTTGCTGCTTGCCGCGACGCTCGTGCTGTATGTCATTTATGGGCGCTTTACGCGTTCGTCACTGAGCCTTGGCTGATTGCCTGAACGGAGCTGATTCGCGATGAAACTTGCCAAGCCCTTGTTCGCACCGCACACCTCGTTGGTGGAACGTGTGTGGTATTTCGCGCTGCGTGCGCTTGCCGTGCTGACCCTGCTGTATCTGATCTTGCCGGTGCTGGCGATCGTGCCCTTGTCGTTTTCGTCGAGCACGTTTCTGGTGTATCCGATTCCGGGCTGGTCGCTGCGCTGGTATCAGAACCTGATTGCGTCCGATGAATGGCGCATGGCGGCGAAGAACAGCTTTATCGTTGCGCCGTCCGCGACTGTAGTGGCGACCGTGCTCGGTACGCTGGCCGCTATCGGACTGACGAAAGCCAATTTTCGCGGCAAGGCGCTGCTCATGGCGATTCTGATCTCGCCGATGATCGTGCCGGTGGTGGTGGTCGGCGTGGGCATGTATCTGTTCTTCGCACCGCTGGGACTGGCGAATACGTATATCGGGCTGATTCTCGCGCATGCTTCTCTGGGTGTGCCGTTTGTCGTGACCACGGTAGCGGCGACGTTGCAGGGGTTTAACTACAATCTGGTGCGCGCGAGTTTGTCGTTGGGCGCGAATCCGGTGACGACGTTCTTTCGCATCACATTGCCGGTGATTGCGCCGGGCGTGATTTCCGGGGCGCTGTTTGCATTTGCCACTTCGTTCGATGAGGTGGTTGTCACGCTATTCCTGGCTGGCGCGGATCAAACGACCCTGCCGCGGCAGATGTTCACGGGTATTCGTGAAAACATCAGTCCGACGATCGCGGCATTGGCGACGATTTTGATCGTGTTTTCCACTTGTTTGCTGTTGGCGTTGGAGTGGCTGCGTGGGAGAAATGCGGCGCGGGCTGTCAGGGCTTGAGCACAGAGCCAGTTGAGAATTTATCGACAAACACAGTAGAAAAATCTGACCACTATCGGGCCGATTGAACGTGGTCGTCGAGAATCCTCACTTCACTCGAATAGGCAGCCGCACACATTATGTGCGTCCAAGTGGATGCGCGAGCGCGCGTACGTTTAGGCCGCCGGTCGGCGGTGGATGAGTGCGCCGGTTCCCACACCGGCATTCCGAACGCCTTAGCGATACAAAGCGGCTCCCTTTCGCGGCTGTCAACGACAGCTTGTGCATATTTCATCGACCTCGTTTTGCATGCCGATTGCACACCGCATTTGCAGCCGAGCGTGCCGAACCGGTCGTCAGCCTTCGCTCTGTCGAACGCGTCCCTTCTCGGCGCGAATCCCATCTCCCATAGTCCAAAATCGCATTCACAGCCGCCTTAAAGGGTAAAAGCCGTTGTATCAAGCACGCGCTCAGAAAATCGTCAACGCGGTGCGATTTCTCATTGACCGGCGACCTGTCCGACAGAACTCCAGGACTTTTCTCATTCCATACGCATCTTCGTGTCTCTAAGCTCGACTTTTCTCAAGTAAACGTGGGCGACACGTAAGGGCACTATGAAATTTCACACAACAATGCTTGCTTGTGCGCTGGTTCTGTCCGGCTGCGCGAGCCAAGCGGAACGTGACCGACTGGGCATCGCAGATCCCACGGTCATGAAGACGGGTATCGGTGCGACGCAAGATCTTGCGGCAGGCGCTGCAACCCCGCAATGGGTCGGCACTTACGCGCCGATCAAGAATCGAGGTGCTGTGTTGGAAGGTCTACAGAGCCGGCTCGACAAACTAGCCACCGACAAGAAAGGCTATTTCCAGGCAAAGGCCCAATGCTGGGTCGATGCCGGACAGCAGGCGTTGCGTGAGCACGATCAGTGGGGATTCGTCGAAGAGGCAATTGGCCAGGCCGCCACAATCACCATCGGTCTCGAACGGGGTACAGCGCTTTCCGCAGCTAACCCGGAGCTGCGTACCGTATCGACGGTGCGGCCGGATTTGTGGAACATTGTCAACGTAATCAAGGCCGACCCGGCTATCGCCAATTGTCCTGAAGCACAACAACCGCTCGCTTGCGCCGAAGTCGAACTGATTCGCGCCGGCCACTATGCATGGACGCGCAACTTCCAGGCCGCTGAGAAGGTCCTGCCGGGCGTTCAGAGCACGCTGCAGAAATCGGCCCAAACAGCGCTTCAATGCGCACAACGGAAACCTGCCGCGCCGGCAGTGCCGCAAAAAATCACGCTGCGAGCGGATTCCATGTTCCGTTTTGATCGCGGCGACGAAGCGGGCATGCTGCCCGGCGGGAAGACGCAACTCGACACACTGGTGACCGGCTTGCAGCGGGCTAGCAATATCGAGAAGCTGAATATCAGCGGCTACACGGATCGGCTTGGCAGCGATGCCTATAACCAGAAGCTTTCGCTTCAACGTGCTCAGACCGTTCAGGATTATCTGCGCAAGCACGGCGTGTCGTTACCGATGTTGGCACAAGGACGCGGTAAGGCAAATCCGGTTGTGCAATGCGAGCAAAGGAATCGCGACGAACTGGTGCGATGCATGGCGCCGAACCGTCGTGTCGAGATTGAGTTGGTGCGCGGTGCGGCACTAAACACGGCTGTCGTGGAGTAAATTCGAATGACTACAATTCTTATCGTCGACGATCATCCGGCCTTCCGGCTGGTGATCAAAACACATCTTACGCAGTTGCTCGGCGTCACCGATGTGATCGAGGCCGAAAACGGCCAGACCGCGGTCGAAATGGCCAGACTTCATACGCCTGATCTGGCCATTCTCGATCTGGACATTCCCCGCATCAACGGGCTGGACGTTATCTCCCGTCTGAAACTGACCTCCCCGCAGATTCGCATACTAGTTCTGTCCGGTCACGATCAGGCGACTTTCGCACCGCGTGCGTTGCGCGTGGGTGCGCAAGGTTACGTCTGCAAGTCGCAGGAAATGCGCGCCATCATGCGCGGTGTAGAGGCCGTACTGGCGGGCTACACGGTATTCCCTGTGATGTCAGAAAGCGCTGATAAGGGTGTGGCCAATGACGAAGACAGGCTCGCGCGCCTATCCGACAAGGAGCTCGCTATTCTTCAAATGCTCGCCAAGGGGATGTCCAACAAAGCCATCGGTGACGCACTGTTCATCAGCGACAAAACCGTCAGCACATATAAAAGCCGTTTGCAGGAAAAGCTAGGTGTCTCGTCGCTTGCCGGTTTGATCGAATTCGCGTCGCTAAACAAGCTGATCGACTGAGTTGTCATGAGTATGGACACCATGAACCAGTCCGATTCCCGAGGGAGCGAGCACGGTCGTACGCGGCAGATTTCGTGCGCCCGCCGCCTGAAATCGATTCGCTACGCTACCGTGGCAGGTGGTCTGCTGGCGTTCACGCTGTTGTGGGCCGTATCGATGCGCGTCAATGCAATGCCTGTTAGTGTCGCGCCCATCGAAACAGGCATATCCCGATTGCCGAGCGTGTTCACGTCGATATCGCACATCTGGTTGATACTGGTGCTCGCGATGATGATCGAGAGCGTCGCGCTGGTGGATCTGTTTCGCTCGCGCACGGTGCAATCGCGCACAAAAAGGCAATGGCCATTGCTCGCTGCCGGGAGCAAGTCGGAGAATCTATTCAGTACGGCGGGCCTGCCGGAACATTCTGTGAGCAACTGTGATTCCACATGTGTGGATTCCCGAACGTTGATCCTCGACGAGAGCGTGAGTGATCCTCGCGCCGTCATCTACCATGCGGTTGCGCAATTCTCTCAAACAGTCGCACCGAACGGGTGTCATCCAAGCATCAGCATCGACGATTCCGTTGCCCCGCGTATCTTGGCTGATGGCGCGCGCCTGGGCCAGATCGTCTTCCACCTGTTGAGTTGGGTCGCGCGTTGGACAGAGCACGCACAGATTGTGGTTGCCGCGCGCGCAGACCCGCTGAACAGCGGCGCACAACGAATTTTCATTAGCGTTGGAGGTATTGACGCAAACGTGTGTCGGATTGTCGAGGCACGGGTTGATTCATTGCTCCCAGCGCCGACAGTTCGGCCCGAGACGGACAAGGAAACCGATCCTGACCTCGCTCGATGCGGACTGTTGGCGCAACGCATGCGCGGTGAATTGAGATTCACAAACAAGGCGGACCGCGAGGTCTACGTCACGTTCAGCGCGCCGTTCACAATCGAACATCGGCATATCGCAGCGGAGCCGTCGTTACCGGGCGCTCAACCGCGACAGCCCGCCGTGGTTGGGCGCGCGGAAGATCAAACGGATCTCTCCGTCGAGCCATTCGATGCTCACTATCTCCACGCTCTTTCAGAAGAAGGCATCGATCTGCCGACGTTTCTAAGGGGTTGGCGTGCCTCGATGAAAGACGATGTACAACGCGTGCGCACCATGCTCAAGCAGATCGATGCGGATGGCCTGCATGCCGCACTACACAGATTGAGCGGCGCCGTGGGTCTGGTCGGGGCGCACAGCCTGATGGCCGCGTTGCGAAACGCGTATGTTGCCGGCGCGCTAGCTGAACCGTCCGCGATCGAACAGCTAGCGCTACGCGCCGAAGCATTGATGAATCAATTCGACGAAGCGGCCGATTCGCATTGGAGCACCTTGCGATGAATCGACCGTTAGCTTTGATCGAAGGCGATCTCGCCGTTCCGCTACCCCTTCCGTTCGACAAGCTGCCGCCGCCGTTTGGCGGCGGTCATTTGCGAGTGGTGCCAAAGCCGGAGCAACATTCAGGTCCGTCTTCGCAAGCCGTGAAGTCGACACAAGCTGTGCCGCCGAAAATGGGCAGACGCTTTCCGCCCGGCGCCAAGATATTGGTGTACAAGGCGCCGCCGCCGCGCGTGGACTCTGGACGTTTCGACGAAGCGCTGGCTGAAGCTAAGCGCTATCAGGAAATGGATACGTTCCGCCCGAGGTCATCGCGTTCGGATCACGTGTACAGCGCGTTGATCTTCGCGGGATGCAGTATTGCGCTTGCGTGGCTGGTCACGACTTGTTCGATGCAGGAGGCGCAGAAAGCGCAGATCGCGAGTGTGTTGCCGGCAACTCAACCGGCAGTCAGCACACCGGCCACGGCGCCGTCGCAACAACCTGTCGCGTCGGTCGTCGCAGATGTTCGTACTGCCTCGCAGAGCGCCGTCGTCGCGACAGCGGCGAACAAAGATACGGTGCGAGTGGCGCCTGTCGGCAACGCCGTATTGCCTCAGGTCGTGCAGTCCGCGAAAGCGGCGAAAAAGGCAAAGACGGCGCGCTTTACCCAAGCCCAGTTAGCCGAACGGCAAGCGTTGGCACGCGTTGTCCGTTCGTCGACGCGGCCTTCCGTGTCGAAGCAACCGGAATGGACTGCGCCGGCGTCACGAGATTCTGACGCGATCGAACGGGCACAGTGGCTCAAATGGGCCAACCAGCAACCGCGCGTTCAAATCACCACGCGTGAGTCGTCGGTGCCAGCCGACACCAACTGGAACGCCCACATGACCCAACGCCGGGTCACCGACAATCCGGATGCCTTTCAGCACGACGATCGTAGTAAGCAGTAAAAGCCCATAAAAAAAGCCCGACCAGAGGTCGGGCTTCTAAAGTCGGCTGCGCCCTCCACAGGACGCAGCCCCTGCAAAACAATTCGCAGTTACTACTCGCGTCAGCTAGTACCTTAAGCAGCCAGCAACGAACGCAGCACGAACGGCAGAATGCCGCCGTGCTTGTAGTAATCAACTTCGATTGGCGTGTCGATACGCAGCAGCACCGGCACACGCTTTTCCTTGCCGTCCTTGCCACGAATCACCAGCGTCACTTCCTGTTGCGGCTTGAAGTCAGCGCCCAGGCCTTCGATGTCGTACGTTTCTTCGCCGGTAATACCGAGCGATTGCACGCTATCCGAGCCCTTGAACTGCAGCGGCAGAACGCCCATGCCGACCAGGTTCGAGCGGTGGATGCGCTCGAAGCTGCGTGCGACCACAGCCTTCACGCCCAGCAGTTGCGTGCCCTTCGCTGCCCAGTCACGCGACGAGCCCGTGCCGTACTCTTCGCCCGCGAACACGATGGTCGGCGTGCCGGCGTCGATGTACTTCATCGCTGCGTCATAGATCGACAATTGTTCGCCGCTCGGCTGGTGAATCGTCAGGCCGCCTTCGACGCGCGAACCGTCTGCCTTCGCCGGGATCATCAGGTTCTTGATCCGGACGTTGGCGAACGTGCCGCGCATCATCACGTCGTGGTTGCCGCGACGCGAGCCGTAGCTGTTGAAATCGGCCTTCTGTACGCCGTTTTCCTTCAGCCACTTGCCTGCCGGCGAGTCTTCCTTGATCGAGCCAGCCGGGCTGATGTGGTCGGTCGTGACCGAGTCACCGAAGATGCCCAGTGCGCGTGCGTTCTTGACCGCAGCGATGCTGTCGGCCGGCGTCATCGAGAAGTCCTTGCCGAAGAACGGCGGCTCAGCGATGTAGGTCGACTTCGGCCAGTCGTAGACTTGACCTTCTTCGCCTTCGATCTTGCTCCACAGGTCGCCCTTCTTGGTCAGCGACGAGTAGTTCTTGCGGAACGCATCGGCGTCCAGCGCGAACTTGAGCAGCGCATCGACTTCTTCGCTGGTCGGCCAGATGTCGCCCAGGTAGATGTCGCGGCCGCCCTTGCCCTTGCCGACCGGCTCGGTCATCAGGTCGCGCGTGATGTTGCCGGCGATCGCGTAAGCCACCACCAGCGGCGGCGAGGCCAGGAAGTTCGCGCGGATGTTCGGGTGAATACGCGCTTCGAAGTTACGGTTGCCCGACAGCACGGCAGCCGCGACGATGTCGTTCTTCGTGATCGCTTCGTTCAGTTCCGGCGTCAGATCGCCCGCGTTACCGATACAGGTCGTGCAACCGTAAGCGGCGAGCGTGAAGCCGAGCTTGTCGAGGTACTTCATCAAGTCGGTCTTCGTCAGGTATTCCGTGACGATGCGCGATCCCGGCGCCAGTGACGTCTTGATGTGCGGAGCGACCGTCAGGCCGGCTTCCACAGCCTTCTTTGCCAGCAAACCAGCAGCCAGCAGCACGCTCGGGTTCGACGTGTTCGTGCACGACGTGATCGCGGCGATCAGGATGTCGCCGTTCTTCACGTCGACGCCGTTGCTCGTCGTGTATTGCGCGTCGAGGTCTTCCGACTTCTTCGCAAAGCCGTTTTCCGCCACGGGCTTCGAGAACAGGTCGCTGAAGGTCGACTTCACGTGACCGATTTCGATGCGGTCTTGCGGGCGCTTCGGACCTGCCAGCGACGGCGTGACCGTGCCGAGATCCAGCGTGACGACCTTGGTGTAGTCGATCTGGCCAGCCTTCGGAATACCGAACAGGCCTTGCGCCTTGAAGTAGTTTTCGAAGGCGGAGATTTCCGCGTCGGTGCGGCCCGTGCCCTTGAAGTAGTCGATGGTTTTTTCGTCGACCGGGAAGAAGCCCATGGTTGCGCCGTATTCCGGCGCCATGTTGCCGATCGTCGCACGGTCCGGCAGCGACAGCGACTTCGTGCCTTCGCCGAAGAACTCGACGAACTTGCCGACAACCTTTTCCTTACGCAGCAGTTCGGTGACGGTCAGGACCAGGTCGGTTGCCGTCAGGCCTTCGCGCAGCTTGCCCTTCAGTTCGACGCCGACCACGTCCGGCGTCAGGAAGTACACCGGCTGGCCGAGCATGCCGGCTTCAGCTTCGATACCGCCCACGCCCCAGCCCACCACGCCGATACCGTTGATCATGGTCGTGTGGCTGTCCGTGCCGACCAGCGAATCCGGGTAGTACACGGTGTCCGCGCCTTCGGCCTTCTTGTGCACGCCGCGTGCGAGGTATTCGAGGTTCACCTGGTGAACGATACCGACGCCCGGCGGCACGACCTTGAACGTGTCGAACGCCTGCATGCCCCACTTCATGAACTGGTAGCGCTCGTTGTTGCGCTGGAATTCCAGTTTCATGTTCAGGTCGAGCGCGTTCTTTTCGCGGAAGTGATCGATCTGCACCGAGTGATCGACGACTAGATCGACCGGGACCAGCGGTTCGATCGACTTCGGATCCTTGCCCATGTGCTTCGCGACACCGCGCATCGCTGCGATGTCGGCGAGCAGCGGCACGCCGGTAAAGTCTTGCAGCACGACGCGCGACACGACGAACGGGATTTCGTCGACACGTGCTGCCGTCGGCTTCCAGTTCGCGAGTTGCTCGATGTGTTCTTCGGCGATCTTCTTGCCGTCGTAGTTACGCAGCACCGATTCCAGCACGATACGGATCGAAACCGGCAGGCGGTCGATCTTGATGTTCAGTGCCTTGCCGAGTTGCGGCAGGGAGTAGAACTTGCCTTTGCCGGAACCGCTGTCGAATTCCTTGAGCGTTTTGTGGAGGTTGTGGGCCATGGTGTTTTCCTTGGTTTGATCGCGGAACTACAGTACTTAACTTGACTAGATGACGTACAGATCGACGTATTCATTGACCGGCATGGCTTCGAGCCGCGCCTGGTCCAGCGACACATCGAGAATCGCCAGTTGTTGCTTGACCGGAAAGCGGCGCGCGAGGTTGGTCTTGAACTTCTCGACCAGCAACGGAATTCCGTCTTCGCGACGACGCTTATGACCGATCGGGTATTCGACTACAACTTCGTCGAACGTCGACCCGTCGTTGAATTCGATCGTCAGTGCATTGGCGATCGAACGCTTCTCCGGATCGTGGTAATCCTTCGTGAACTGCGCATCTTCGACACATTCCATCTTCGCGCGCAGCACATCGATGCGCGTGTCCTGCGCGATCGAATCTTCATAATCCGCGGCCGTCAGGCGGCCATGGATCAACGGCACGGCGATCATGTACTGAATGCAATGGTCGCGGTCGGCCGGATTGTTCAGGGGGCCTTTTTTGTCGATGATGCGGATTGCGGCTTCGTGCGTGCGGATCGTGATCTTCTTGATGTCCTCCACTCGCTTGCCCGCGCTCTGCAATTGCGCGTGCAACGTCATCGCCGCCTCCACCGCCGTCTGCGCGTGGAATTCAGCCGGGAACGAAATCTTGAACAGCACGTTTTCCATCACATACGAGCCGTAAGGGCGCTGGAATTTGAACGCGTTACCCTTGAACAGCACATCGTAGAAGCCCCACGTTTTCGCAGTCAGCACCGACGGGTAGCCCATCTCGCCGGTCTTCGCGATCAATGCGAGCCGCACGGCGCGCGAGGTTGCATCGCCGGCGGCCCACGACTTGCGCGAGCCGGTATTGGGCGCATGGCGGTAGGTGCGCAGCGCGTGCCCATCGACAAACGCCTGCGATACCGCGTTGATCAACTCGTCGCGCGTCAAACCGATCATCTGGCCGACCACCGCGGTCGAAGCCAGTTTCACCAGCAATACATGATCGAGCCCGACTTTGTTGAACGAATTTTCGAGCGCGATACAGCCTTGAATTTCGTGCGCCTTGATCATGCCGATCAACACGTCTTTCATCGTCAGCGGCTGCTTGCCCGCTGCGATGGCACTGCGCGAGAGCCAGTCGGCCGTCGCCAGAATTCCGCCGAGATTATCCGACGGATGGCCCCACTCGGCGGCGAGCCATGTGTCGTTGAAATCGAGCCAGCGGATCATCGCGCCGATGTTGAAGGCGGCCTGAACCGGATCCAGCTGGAACGACGTGCCCGGCACCTTCGCGCCGTTGGGGACGATCGTGCCCGGCACGATCGGTCCCATCAGCTTGGTGCAGGCCGGGTAGGTGAGCGCCTCGAGTCCGCAACCGAGCGTATCGATCAGGCAGTTACGCGCGGTGTCCAGCGCGAGCGTGCTGTCGATCGGGAAATCCAGCACGTAATCGACAATATCGACCAGGACGGAGTCCGGGGCGGGTCGTACGTTGGAAATCGGAGCGGACATCGGGGTGCTTTCCTGATGTAACGGATTAGTTGGTTTTGTTGATCGCGTTGGATTGCGTCGGAGCCGGCGCGCCCTGGATCATCTCTGCCGTCTTGCACTCGTCGGCCAGACGCGAGCTGTCCTTGTCCGAGAACAACATTGCCTTCGTCGGGATCACGACCAGATCCATACCCGATGCGGCGTCGTGGAAACGGTCTGCGCCCGTGGTGGTCGATTCGCGCGGCAGATTGTAGTTTTTGTTCGCCCAGTGAACCGTGACGATCTGGTCACGCTTCATGTCGCCCTTCAGGTCGAAGGCCAGACCTTCGTTGCACGACCACTTGACCGAGCCGTCCGGCACCGGATCGACCTTCGCTTCCTTGGCCGGATTGGCTTTGCGCTTGATCAGGCGCTTCGGTTGCGGGCGCTTAGCCACAGCCTTGGCAGCCGGCTTCGTGGTGGTGGTCGCCGTTTGCGCGACAGCGTCGGTGGCGACGGTCAGCATCGTGGTGGACAGGGCGCCAATCACTGCGGCGATCATCAGTTTTTTCATGGAGAAAACCTTTCTATCTAGTTTCAGTTAAACAGTGCGCGGTTGGCCATCTGGAGAACCGCGAGGTTGAACTGCACGCGCTTTGAAAGCGCACAGCGCCCGCTATTTTCTCCTATTTAGCGGCACGTACTTCAAATTCTCGGGACCGGTGTAATTCGCGCTCGGCCGGATGATCTTGTTGTCGATCCGTTGCTCGATGATGTGCGCGCTCCAGCCTGCCGTGCGGGCGATCACGAACAGCGGCGTGAACATCGCCGTCGGCACGCCCATCATGTGATACGACACCGCGC
Organism: Paraburkholderia sp. BGA-UO-ETr-F12; assembly: GCF_059567945.1. Lineage (NCBI taxonomy): Bacteria > Pseudomonadati > Pseudomonadota > Betaproteobacteria > Burkholderiales > Burkholderiaceae > Paraburkholderia > Paraburkholderia sp. BGA-UO-ETr-F12. The sequence continues at coordinate 136,301 of NZ_JCAQOZ010000051.1, forward strand.
TGAACCAGTCCAGATTCGGGAACATCTTCTTCGCTTCCCACATCACCGCCTCGAGCCGCTCGGCGATGTTGAACAGCTTCAGGTTGCCTGCTTCCTTCGACAGCTTCTTCGCGACTTCCTTGATCACCTTGTTGCGCGGATCGGAAATCGTGTACACCGGGTGGCCGAAACCGATCACCACTTCCTTGTTTTCCACGCGCTTGCGGATGTCGGCCTCAGCCTCATCCGGCGTCTGATAACGCGACTGGATCTCGAACGCGACTTCGTTCGCGCCGCCGTGCTTCGGGCCGCGCAGCGCGCCGATCGCGCCGGTGATCGCCGAGTAGATGTCCGAGCCCGTGCCCGCGATCACGCGGCCGGTGAAGGTCGACGCGTTGAATTCGTGCTCGGCATACAGGTTCAGCGACACGTGCATCGCGTCGACCCACTCCTTCGACGGCTCCACGCCATGCAGCAGGTGCAGGAAGTGGCCGCCGATCGAATCGTCGTCGGTTTCCACTTCGATGCGCTTGCCGTTGTGCGAGTAGTGGTACCAGTACAGCAGCATCGAACCGAGGGAAGCCATCAGCTTGTCGGCGATGTCGCGCGCGCCCGGCAGGTTGTGGTCGTCCTTCTCCGGCAGCACGGTGCCAAGCACCGACACGCCGGTGCGCATCACGTCCATCGGGTGGGCGGCGGCCGGAATCCATTCGAGCGCGGCCTTGACGTTCGCGGGCAGGCCGCGCAGCGCCTTGAGCTTCGTTTTGTAGGCGGTCAGTTCGGCCTGCGTCGGCAGCTTTTCGTGAACCAGCAGATAGGCGATCTCTTCGAATTCGCACGCGCCGGCGATGTCGAGAATGTCGTAGCCACGGTAGTGCAGGTCGTTGCCGGTCTTGCCGACCGTGCACAGCGCGGTGTTGCCGGCCATTACGCCGGACAGGGCGACCGACTTTTTCGGTTTAAAGGCGCCTTTCGATTCGTTCTCGCCCGGTGCGCCGGCGGTTTGCGTCGTCTCGCTCATTTCCCGCAATCTCCTTTGTACCTGCTCATGATGCGGCTTGCCCGTTAGCGCCCACTTTCGTGAAGAGCGGCGCGGCGTCTTGCGGGACGGCGCGGCCAGTGGATTGCGCGCGACGCAGCACCGACCAGTAATAGCGATAGCTGGCCCGGTCGTGCAGCGTGTCGTGATGGCGCGTCGGTCCCCATTGTGCGGATTGCGCGGCCAGCAGAATCTCGGTAGCGGTGGCGATTTCTTCGTCGCGCGGTGCAAAGGCGGCCACGATCGCCTCAATCTGCGCTGGGTGGATGCTCCACATGCGCGTGTAGCCGAACTCGTTGCGGGCGCGGGCGGCGTCGTTCGCGACCACGCTCATGTCGCGCACTTCGGTGCTGACGTTGTGCGACGGCACCTTGCCGTACGCGTGACAGGCCGCCGAAATCTCGAGCTTCGCGCGCCGCACCAGCGGGTGATCGAACTGACCGGGCGAGCGCATGGCGGTATCGGGAATCGCGCCGTCGTGCGCGGAGACGAAGTCCATCAGGCCGAAGCTCAGCGCCTCGACGCCTGGCAACGCGGCGAGATCGAACACACGCGTCAACGCGCCATGTGTTTCGACCAGTAATTGCACCGGCACCGGCTGGGCAATGCCGAGTTCGCGCCGCGTCGCCTCGATGAACGCGACCATTTCGGCTGCATCGGGGACGTTGCGGATCTTCGGGAGGGTGATGTAAGCAGGCGCGCGTTTCGCGGCGCGCAGAATGAGGCGGACGTCGTCGCGCCAGTGCGCGTGATCGAAGTCGTGAATCCGCACGCCGACGCGGCCAAAGCGGTCATGTTCGCTGCCCAGCAGCGACGCGACCAGCTCCGCGTGCTCGGCTTCCCGGCCTACTTGCGCGCCGTCTTCACAATCGAGCGTGATGTCGAACACCGGGCCGAGTTGCTGCTGCAATGCCAGTGATTTCAGCATCAGCTTCTCGCTGCCGGCGTAGTGATCGCAGGCAGGCAGCACAGCGGGCGGCACTTCGCCGTCAAACAGCACTTCGGCGGGTGTGAGGGCGCGCATCTTCGGCGTCAGGATTCTGGGTGGTCGGGTGAGTAAATCGGATTCGGACGCGTTCTGCCCGGCGATCAGCCGGCCATGCCGCAAAGCGCGTTCGAATCAGAGGCGAATACTGGCACGACAAATTGCGAAGTGAACCGCAATTTCGTGGGGCGTACCTGCATTCGCACGTAAAAAACCGGAACCCGCCGCAACGAAGCTACGGAGTTCCGGTTCATCTGCATCAGGCGCTTAGCCGAGCAGGTGTTGAACGCCTTCGCGCTCTTCGAGCAGCTCGTTCAGCGTGCCGTCCATCTTCTCGCGCGAGAACGCGTCGATTTCCAGACCTTCGACGCGCTTGTACTCGCCGTTTTCGCAGGTAACCGGCACACCGTAGATGATGTCTTCCGGAATGCCATACGAGCCGTCCGACGGGATACCCATGGTGACCCACTTGCCGTTCGTGCCGAGCACCCAGTCACGCACGTGGTCGATTGCAGCGTTAGCCGCCGATGCCGCCGACGACAGGCCGCGCGCTTCGATGATCGCCGCGCCGCGCTTGCCGACCGTCGGGATGAATTCGTTGCGATTCCATGCGTCGTCGTTGATCAGCTTGGTCAGGTCTTGACCTTCTGCGGTTGCGAAGCGGAAATCCGGGTACATGGTCGGCGAGTGGTTGCCCCACACAGCCAGCTTTTCGATCGAAGCGACCGGCTTGCCCGACTTGGCGGCCAGTTGCGACAACGCGCGGTTGTGGTCCAGACGCAGCATGGCGGTGAAGTTCTTCTTCGGCAGATCCGGTGCCGACTTCATCGCGATGTAAGCATTCGTGTTGGCCGGGTTGCCGACCACCAGCACCTTCACGTCGCGGCTGGCGACTTCGTTCAGCGCCTTGCCCTGAACCGTGAAGATTTCGGCGTTGGCCGACAGCAGGTCTTTACGCTCCATGCCTTTCGAACGCGGACGTGCGCCGACGAGCAGGGCAACGTCTGCATCCTTGAACGCAACCTTCGGGTCGTCAGTGATCACGACGCCCGACAGCAGCGGGAATGCGCAATCATCCAGTTCCATCACGACGCCTTTGACGGCGCCTTGCGCTTGCGGCAGGTCGAGCAGTTGCAGGATAACCGGCTGATCCTTGCCGAGCAGATCGCCATTGGCGATGCGAAATAGCAGGGAGTAAGCGATTTGACCTGCGGCGCCGGTGACGGCAACGCGCTTTGCGGGCTTAGCCATTGAGAAATCTCCAGGACGATGCGTTAGACGCTAGGGAAAACGCCATTCTATATGCGCGTTCAGCGAAGCGTTGTGAAACACGGCGGAATTCACTGTTCGCGTACGGCCTCGTAATTTTGCGAGGCTGTGCGGCGCGCTGCGGCAAGACCGCCATGCCGGAAATCTGTACTACTAGCGGGGAAGCGAGGCAGCCTGGTGCCGGTAGCCGCTGCACGGTGCGGGCTCCTGCAAACAGCGCGTTTCGGCAAGCGTCTGACCAAGCGAATGGCGGCGAATCGAAACCTGGACTGCGTGGGAACAGCATGGTGCAGAGTGGCTGCCGGTGCGCTACGGCGCTGCATTGCACAGTGCAAAACAGCCGCCAAAAAACCCGCAAACCCTTGCTCGACAAGGAGTGTAGGAGTCGCCAGACACAAAGTCAACATTATCTTATGTCTTATATAAGACATATCTATTGCGGGGAAAACCCTAGACGCGGCCCAGCCCTTTATGATGAAATGCGCGGATGAATTCGAACCCGGCGAACACCACGAATCCGAGCGGCCATGGGGCCGCGGGCGAGGGTGTATCCGCCGCCTCGACCGCTACATCGCCCACCTTCAGCCCCTTGTATCAGCAGATCAAGGGTTTGATTACGCAGAGTCTCGAAAGCGGCGAGTGGAAGCCTGGCGAGATCATTCCTAGTGAAGTCGAATTGGCGGCCAGATACAAGGTCAGTCAGGGAACCGTACGCAAAGCGATTGACGAGCTTGCCGCCGACAACCTGCTGGTGCGCCGTCAGGGCAAGGGTACTTTTGTTGCAACGCACAATGAAGACCGTGCCCAGTTTCGCTTCCTCAGATTACTGGCCGATGACGGCGCGGAACACCCGCACGTCAGCCGCCTGCTTGAGTGCCGGCGCTTGCGCGCATCGGCGGATATTGCCCGGCAACTCGATCTCAAGCCCGCCGATCCGGTGGTGTTGATCAAGCGCTTGCTGCAGTTCGACGGCGAAGTCACCGTGCTCGACGAAATCTGGTTGCCCGGCGCGGTGTTCCGCGGGCTCACGCTCGAGCGGCTGTCGGAGTATAAAGGTCCCCTCTACGCAATGTTCGAGACGGAGTTCGGTACGCGCATGATCCGCGCCACGGAGAAAATCCGCGCGGTTGCGGCCGAGCCTTCGGTGGCCGATCTGCTGCATGTGCCGGCGGGTTTTCCGCTGCTCTCGGTCGAGCGGGTGTCCTACACATACGGAGACCGGCCGGTCGAGGTGCGCCGTGGTTGGTATGTCACAACCGGGTATTACTATCAGAACGATCTGAGCTGAAGCAGGATGAAAAAGGGCGCCGCGCCCTGCGCGCGCGCCTGTTTGACGGCGCCTTTATCGCGCACGCTGTAACGGACCTGTGGTGGTTTTCGCTGCAGCGCGATATAAAAAGGCGCTAAAATTGCGGATTAGTGTGACTACATAGTAGGGGTCTAGCATGGCTGAAGCCGTAAAAAAACCGAGGCCGGAATTCCGGAACATCGGTATCGGGCAGATTTTGACGGCATACCGTCTCCCGCTAGCGGGGCGAGTGTCGATCTTGCACCGCGTGAGCGGTGGTCTGCTTTTTGTTTTTCTTCCGTTCCTGCTGTACCTCTTCGATCAGAGCCTGACTTCCGAACTTAGTTTCGAAGTCTTCAAGGGTTTCCTCTCCAACATCGTCGTCAAGCTCATCACGCTGGTTCTCGCGTGGGCTTTCCTGTTTCACTTCTGCGCCGGCGTCCGCCACCTGTTCATGGACACGAGCCACGGTCTCACGACTAAAGAGAAGGGCAAGCAAACCTCCATCGTGGTGCTGGTCGTTTCGTCGCTTCTGACGATTGCATTCGCGCTCAAACTCTTCGGAGCATTCTAAAAAAATGGCAGCTAATAACCGAATCGGTCCGAAGCGTCTTGTCGTCGGCGCACATTACGGTCTGCGCGACTGGCTCGCCCAGCGCATTACCGCCTGCATCATGGCGATCTACACGGTCATCCTGCTCGCCTGGTTCTTCGGCGCGCGCGATTTCTCGTACGACGGCTGGGCATCGATCTTTGCAACGCAATGGATGAAGCTCGCCACGTTTGTCACGCTGCTGTCGCTGTTCTATCACGCGTGGGTTGGTATCCGCGATATCTGGATGGACTATGTGAAGCCCGTTGGCATGCGTCTGTTGCTTCAGGCGCTGACGATCGTCTGGCTGCTCGCATGTGCGGGCTACGCTGCGCAGATTCTCTGGAGAGTGTAAAAGAATGGCTGCAATCAAGAATTCTCTGCCGCGTCGCAAGTTTGACGTGGTTATCGTCGGCGCAGGCGGCTCGGGGATGCGCGCTTCGCTGCAACTCGCGCGCGCCGGTCTGTCGGTCTGCGTGCTGTCCAAGGTGTTCCCGACGCGTTCGCACACGGTCGCGGCTCAAGGCGGCATCGGCGCATCGCTCGGCAACATGAGCGAAGACAATTGGCACTATCACTTCTACGACACGATCAAGGGTTCCGACTGGCTCGGCGACCAGGACGCGATCGAGTTCATGTGCCGTGAAGCACCGAACGCGGTGTACGAGCTCGAACACTTCGGCATGCCGTTCGACCGCAACGCTGACGGCACGATTTACCAGCGCCCGTTCGGCGGCCACACCGCCAACTACGGCGAAAAGCCGGTGCAACGCGCTTGCGCGGCCGCTGACCGTACCGGTCATGCGCTGCTGCATACGCTGTACCAGCAAAACGTGGCGGCCAAGACGCAATTCTTCGTCGAGTGGATGGCGTTGGATCTGATTCGCGACGCCGACGGCGACGTGCTCGGCGTGACCGCGCTGGAAATGGAAACCGGCGACGTCTACATCCTCGAAGGCAAGACCACGCTGTTCGCTACGGGTGGCGCGGGCCGGATCTTCGCGGCTTCGACCAACGCGTTCATCAACACCGGTGACGGTCTGGGCATGGCGGCGCGTTCGGGCATCGCGCTGCAAGACATGGAATTCTGGCAATTCCACCCCACCGGCGTGGCCGGCGCGGGTGTGCTGATTACCGAAGGCGTGCGTGGTGAAGGCGGTATTCTGCGTAATTCGAATGGCGAGCGTTTCATGGAACGCTACGCACCGACGCTGAAGGATCTGGCGCCGCGCGACTTCGTTTCGCGTTCGATGGACCAGGAAATCAAGGAAGGCCGCGGCGTGGGTCCGAACAAGGATCACGTGCTGCTCGACCTGTCGCACATCGGCGCCGAGACGATCATGAAGCGCCTGCCGTCGATCCGCGAAATCGCGATGAAGTTCGCGAACGTCGATTGTATTAAAGAGCCGATTCCGGTTGTGCCGACCATCCACTATCAAATGGGTGGTATCCCGACGAACATCAACGGCCAGGTCGTCGGCACGTCGCGGGATCACAAGGAAGTCGTCAACGGTTTCTACGCAGTGGGCGAATGCTCGTGCGTGTCGGTGCACGGTGCAAACCGTCTCGGCACGAACTCGCTGCTCGACCTGGTGGTGTTCGGCCGCGCGGCCGGCAACCACATCGTCAAGCACGTGAAGGACATCAAGGAGCACAAGCCGCTGCCGGCGGATGCGGGCGATTTCTCGCTGGCGCGTCTGAACAAGCTGGACAAATCGACGTCGGGCGAATACTCGCAAACCGTCGCGGCCGACATCCGTTCCACCATGCAGGCACATGCCGGCGTGTTCCGCACGTCGAAGCTGCTGGCCGAAGGCGTCGAGCGGATCCGCGAAGTGGCTGACCGGGTCGACAACATCTACCTGAAAGACAAGTCGAAGGTGTTCAACACGGCACGTATTGAAGCGCTGGAAGTGGAGAACCTGATCGAAGTGGCACGCGCCACGATGGTTTCCGCCGAAGCGCGCAAGGAAAGCCGCGGTGCGCATGCGCAAAACGACTTCGAACATCGCGACGACGAAAACTGGCTGCGTCATACGCTGTGGTTCAGCGAAGGCGATCGCCTCGACTACAAGCCGGTTCAAATGCAACCGCTGACCGTCGAATCGGTGCCGCCGAAAGCGCGTACCTTCTAAGGCACAAGTCAAAGGAATTCAGAAATGGCTAAGCGTACATTTGAAATTTACCGCTACGACCCGGATAAGGACGCAGCACCGCGCATGCAAACGTACGAGATCGAAATCGACTCGCACGAACGCATGCTGCTCGACGCACTGCTCAAGCTGAAGGCGATGGACGAAACCTTGTCGTTCCGCCGTTCGTGCCGCGAAGGCGTGTGCGGTTCGGACGCAATGAACATCAACGGCAAGAACGGTCTGGCCTGCTTGCAGAACATGAACGATCTGCCGCAAAAGATCGTGCTGCGTCCGCTGCCGGGCCTGCCGGTGGTGCGCGACCTGATTTGCGACTTCACGCAGTTCTTCAACCAGTATCACTCGATCAAGCCGTACCTGATCAACGATACGCCGCCGCCGGAAAAGGAACGTCTGCAGTCGCCGGAAGAACGCGACGAGCTCGACGGCCTGTACGAATGTATTCTGTGTGCCAGCTGCTCGACTTCGTGCCCGAGCTTCTGGTGGAATCCGGACAAGTTCGTCGGCCCGGCAGGCTTGTTGCAAGCCTATCGTTTCATCGCGGATAGCCGCGACCAGGCGACGGGTGAACGCCTCGACAACCTGGAAGATCCGTACCGTCTGTTCCGTTGCCATACGATCATGAATTGCGTCGACGTCTGCCCGAAGGGCCTGAACCCGACCAAGGCGATTGGCAAGATCAAGGAATTGATGGTTCGCCGCGCGGTCTGATATGAATAGTCCCCTCGCTTCCTGGCGTTCGCTGCTCCCCGAGGGAGCGGTCGGTACGCTTGGGACGGGCCGGGGCGTAACGACATGAACACCGAAACATCGCATCAGTCCGACCCTCTCCGCCGCGCGCGCCTTCGCTGGCGTGCGCGGCGGGGCCTGCTGGAAAACGATCTGATTTTTGAACGTTTTTTCAGCCGATATGAGCATGACCTCAGCGATGCCGACGTGGGCGCTCTCACGCGCCTGCTTGAGCTGAGCGATAACGACCTGATGGACTTGCTGCTGGCTCGCAAGGAACCGGAAGGCGAGCTTGCCGACCCGGATGTCATCCGGGTGCTGGAGCTGTTGCGGAATGCTTGAGCGCCGCTAACGCCTTGAGCACCGCTTGTCCGTTGTTCCCAGGCGTGCAAATTATCGAAACCCTGTTTCCATACTTCGATTGAGGATGTGCTATGACCCCGTCAGATGTTAAAGCCACGCTATCGTTCAGCGACAATTCGCCGAGCGTTGAAATGCCGATTTACAAGGGCACTCTCGGCCCGGACGTGATCGACATCCGCAAACTGTACGGCCAGACTGGCAAGTTCACGTACGACCCGGGCTTCATGTCGACGGCGGCGTGCAACTCCGCGATCACCTACATCGACGGCGACAAGGGCGAGCTGCTGTACCGCGGCTACCCGATCGACAACCTCGCGCAAAACGCCGACTTCCTCGAAACCTGCTATCTGCTGCTGAAGGGCGAACTGCCGAACGCGCAACAGAAAGACGAGTTCGTGAACACCGTCACGAAGCACACGATGGTGCACGAGCAGATGCACTTCTTCTTCCGTGGCTTCCGTCGCGACGCACACCCGATGGCGATTCTGGTCGCTGCGGTCGGCGCACTGTCGGCGTTCTATCACGACTCGCTCGACATCAACAATCCGCGTCACCGTGAAGTGTCGGCCATTCGCATGATCGCGAAGCTGCCCACGCTGGTCGCGATGGCGTACAAGTACAGCATCGGCCAGCCGTTTGCGTACCCGAAGAACGACCTGTCGTACAGCGCGAACTTCATGCACATGATGTTCTCGAACCCGTGCGAAGAGTACAAGGTCAACGACGTGCTGGTGCGCGCGCTCGACCGTATCCTGATCCTGCACGCTGACCACGAACAGAATGCGTCGACCTCGACGGTTCGTCTGGCCGGCTCGTCGGGCGCGAATCCGTTCGCGTGTATCGCAGCGGGTATCGCCTGTCTGTGGGGCCCGGCACACGGCGGTGCGAACGAAGCCGCACTGAACATGCTGGAAGAAATCGGCTCGGTCGATAACATTCCTGAGTTCATCAAGCAGGTGAAGGACAAGAACTCGGGCGTGAAGCTGATGGGCTTCGGTCACCGCGTCTACAAGAACTACGATCCGCGTGCGAAGCTGATGCGCGAAACCTGCCACGAAGTGCTGGAAGAGCTGGGCCTGCACGACGACCCGCTGTTCAAGCTGGCCATGGCATTGGAAAAGATCGCGCTGGAAGACGAATACTTCGTGTCGCGCAAGCTGTACCCGAACGTCGACTTTTACTCGGGCATCGTGCAGCGCGCGCTGGGCATCCCGACCTCGATGTTCACGTGTATCTTCGCGATGGCGCGTACGGTCGGCTGGATTGCACAGTGGAACGAAATGATCGCCGATCCGGAGCAGAAGATTGGCCGTCCGCGTCAACTGTTCATCGGCGACACGCAGCGTGAAGCGAAGCCGATTGCGCAACGCTAAGCGGTAGCCGGTCCCGCGTTTTGCATGGCCCGCGGGGGCTGTGAATCACGCGTGAGACAGGACGGATGAAAAACGCCCCAACGGCTTAACCGTTGGGGCGTTTTGTTTGGGGCGCGCGGAACCTGTGCGCGGCAAATGGGGTTCGATCTTAAGTATCGAACCGAGCCTATGCGGATGGGCGTGTCAGCGCATGAGGCGGTACATCGCGCCAACCCTTTGAACATGCGTGCCGCTGCATCGCGCACGCCACGTCATCCCATGCCGGGTAACACCCATACAGGTATCGACACTACCACCCAACTCTCTGTTTTTTATCGGTTTTTTCCATGATTGATGGTCCCATGGCGCGGTTCTGCATGGCATAATCGACTGACACAGTCAGCCCGCAGTCATTACTACCCCGCATACCATGGCACAGACTCTCTACGACAAATTGTGGAACACACATGTGGTCCACACGGAAGAAGACGGTACGACGATTCTTTATATCGACCGTCACCTGCTGCACGAAGTGACCAGCCCTCAGGCGTTCGAAGGCCTGAAACTGGCTGAGCGCCCGGTGTGGCGCATCAGCGCGAACCTGGCGGTGTCGGACCACAACGTGCCCACCACGGATCGCAGCCACGGCATTGCCGATCCGGTTTCCAAGCTGCAAGTCGATACGCTCGACACGAACTGCGACGCCTACGGCATCACGCAGTTCAAGATGAACGATCTGCGCCAGGGCATCGTGCATATCATCGGGCCGGAGCAGGGCGCTACGCTGCCGGGCATGACCATCGTCTGCGGCGACTCGCACACGTCCACGCACGGCGCGTTCGGCGCGTTGGCGCACGGCATCGGCACCTCGGAAGTCGAGCACGTGCTGGCCACGCAAACGCTCTTGCAGAAGAAGAGCAAGAACATGCTGGTGAAGGTCGAGGGCCCGTTGCCGCGCGGTTGTACCGCCAAAGACATCGTGCTCGCGATCATCGGCAAGATCGGCACGGCAGGCGGCACGGGCTACGCGATCGAATTCGGCGGTTCGACGATTCGCGCGCTGTCCATGGAAGGCCGCATGACGGTCTGCAACATGGCGATCGAAGCGGGCGCGCGCGCCGGCATGGTCGCTGTCGACGACACCACGATCGAATACCTGAAGGGCCGTCCGTTCTCGCCGACGGGCGTCGAGTGGGACCATGCGGTTGAGTACTGGAAACAGTTCAAGTCGGACGAAGGTGCGCAATTCGATCGCGTGGTCGAACTGAACGCCGCGGAGATCGTGCCGCAAGTCACGTGGGGCACCTCGCCGGAAATGGTCACCGCCGTGGACGGCCGTGTGCCGGACCCGGAACGCGAAAAAGACCCGGTCAAGCGCGATGCCATGGAACGCGCACTGAAGTACATGGCGCTCGAACCGAATGCGCCGATCGAATCCATCAAGCCGGATAAAATCTTCATTGGGTCGTGCACCAACGCGCGCATTGAAGACATTCGCGCCGCGGCCTACGTCGTAAAGAAGCTCGGCCGTCGCGTTGCGCCGAACATCCGTCTGGCCATGGTCGTGCCGGGTTCGGGTCTGGTGAAGGCGCAAGCGGAACGCGAAGGCCTCGACAAGGTCTTTACGGACGCCGGTTTCGAATGGCGTGAGCCCGGTTGCTCGATGTGTCTCGCGATGAACGCCGACCGGCTGGATCCGGGCGAGCGTTGCGCATCCACGTCGAATCGTAATTTCGAAGGTCGTCAGGGCGCCGGTGGCCGTACCCACCTCGTGAGCCCCGCGATGGCTGCCGCTGCGGCTATCGAAGGGCATTTCGTCGATATTCGCAAGCTTGGATAAACACGCATGATGAAAAACATGAATCGCACCACTCTATTGCGCCGCTTCGCACTCGGTACGCTAGCCGGGCTATTGCTCGGTCTGGCCGGTTGCAACACGGTGCACGGATTCGGCGAGGACATGTCGCACCTCGGCAATTCGATCAGCAATCACGCTGACAAATAAGCGGTTTTTGATTTTTTGCCGGCAATGCGGCGAGCGGCTTTCCGGCCGCCGCGCGCATCGCCCGGTCTTGAAACAGGCGCAAGCGTCATGGATAAATTCATCGTACATACCGGCGTCGTGGCGCCGCTCGATCGCGAGAACGTCGACACGGACGCGATCATTCCTAAGCAATTCCTGAAGTCGATCAAGCGCACGGGCTTTGGCCCGAACGCGTTCGACGAATGGCGTTACCTCGACCACGGCGAGCCGGGTCAGGACAATTCGAAGCGTCCGCTGAATCCGGATTTCGTGCTGAATCAGCCGCGCTATCAGGGCGCGTCGGTGCTGTTGGCGCGCAAGAACTTCGGCTGCGGCAGCTCGCGTGAGCATGCGCCGTGGGCGCTGCAGCAATACGGCTTCCGCGCGATCATCGCGCCGAGCTTCGCCGATATTTTCTACAACAACTGCTTCAAGAACGGGCTGCTGCCGATCGTGCTGACCGAGCAGCAAGTCGATCACCTGTTCAACGAAACGTACGCATTCAATGGCTTCCAGTTGACTATCGACCTGGACGCGCAAGTCGTACGCACAACGGATGGCAACACCGCGTATCCGTTCGAAGTCGCGGGCTTCCGCAAGTACTGCCTGCTGAACGGCTTTGACGATATCGGCCTCACGCTGCGTCATGCCGACAAGATTCGCCAGTTCGAAGCCGAGCGGATCGCGAAGCAGCCGTGGCTGAATCACCGCATCGTCGGTTAAAGGCAGACAAGCCTTAGAGCCCTATGGCTCGCTTATTCACGCTCAACAGTTTCCAGGAAAACCATCAAGGAATTCGCATGAAGATCGCAGTCTTGCCGGGCGACGGCATCGGTCCCGAAATCGTCAAGGAGGCCGTGAAGGTCCTGAACGTGCTCGGCGAAAAGTTCGAGCTCGAAGAAGCGCCGGTTGGCGGCGCGGGCTACGAAGCCAAGGGCCACCCGCTTCCCGATTCGACGCTGGCGCTGGCGAAGGAAGCCGACGCGATCCTGTTCGGCGCCGTCGGCGACTGGAAGTACGACTCGCTCGAACGCGCGCTGCGCCCCGAGCAGGCCATTCTCGGTCTGCGCAAGCATCTGCATCTGTTCGCGAACTTCCGTCCGGCAATCTGCTATCCGCAACTGACGGGCGCTTCGTCGTTGAAAGAAGAAATCGTTTCGGGTCTCGACATCCTGATCGTGCGCGAACTGAATGGCGACATTTACTTCGGCGCGCCGCGTGGCGTGCGTTCGTCGCCGGACGGGCTGTTCGAAGGCGCGAAAGAAGGCTTCGACACGATGCGTTATTCGGAACCCGAAGTACGCCGCATCGCGCACGTGGCGTTTCAGGCGGCGCAAAAGCGTCAGAAACGGCTGACGAGCGTGGACAAGGCCAATGTGCTCGAAACGTCGCAGTTCTGGCGTGACGTGATGATCGACGTTTCGAAGGAATACGCGGACGTCGAGTTGTCGCACATGTACGTCGACAATGCCGCGATGCAATTGGTCAAGGCGCCGAAGGCGTTTGACGTGGTCGTGACCGGCAACATGTTCGGCGACATTCTCTCCGACGAAGCCGCCATGCTGACGGGTTCGATCGGCATGCTGCCGTCAGCGTCGCTCGACAAGAACAACAAGGGCTTGTACGAGCCGTCGCACGGTTCGGCACCGGATATCGCCGGCAAGGGCGTGGCCAATCCGCTGGCCACGATTCTGTCGGCGGCGATGATGCTGCGTTACTCGCTGAACAAGGCGGAGCAGGCGGATCGCATCGAAAATGCGGTGAAGAAGGTGCTGGAGCAAGGTTTCCGCACCGGCGACATTCTCACGCCGGGTTGCAAGCAGGTCGGCACCGTCGCCATGGGCGATGCGGTGGTCGCGGCGCTGTAAGGCAATAAAAGGCAGGTGGCCGTCAGATCGCCAGACGATCGTCAAAGCGGCCTTTAAAACGCGAATCGGCCTAAAAACAGGCCGATTCGCGCGTGATACGAACGATAGCGGCAGACAATCGCGTCGCCAGATTCCGGTTTTCGTGTATATTGTAGCGATGGCACAGACGGCTCAAATCTCCTCGATTTCGAAACTGCACGGCAAAACGGCCCGTGTGGTTGAGCTCGCCATTACCACCACAAAAACGATTACCCCGAAAACGATCACGAAACGCTGATCGTCCGTCGTGCCCGCTCATCTTCCCCGCGCGGTCACTGCGGGCAAAGATGCGGGGAAGTTTCCATTCGAAGGGTATGAAGTCATGAACGTAGGTCTCGTAGGTTGGCGCGGTATGGTCGGCAGCGTCCTGATGCAACGTATGCAACAGGAAGGCGATTTCGACTTGATCGAACCGGTGTTTTTCAGCACCAGCAACGCGGGCGGCAACGCGCCGTCGTTCGCCAAAAACGAGACCAAGCTCAAAGATGCGACAAGCATCGAAGACCTGAAGAAGTGCGAAGCAATCATCTCCTGCCAGGGCGGCGATTACACCAATGAGGTGTTCCCGAAGCTGCGCGCAGCGGGCTGGAACGGCTACTGGATCGACGCGGCTTCGTCGCTGCGCATGAAGGACGACGCAGTCATCATTCTCGATCCGGTCAACCTCGACGTGATCAAGAACGCGCTGGTCAAGGGCCAGAAGAATTTCATCGGCGGCAACTGCACGGTCAGCCTGATGCTGATGGCGCTGGGCGGCCTGTTCCGCGAAAACCTCGTCGACTGGATGACGGCCATGACGTATCAGGCCGCTTCGGGCGCGGGCGCGCAAAACATGCGCGAACTGCTGCAACAAATGGGCACGCTGTACGGTGCGGCCAAGGAAGATCTGGCTGATCCGTCGTCGGCGATTCTCGATATCGACCGCCGCGTGTTGAGCGCCATGAACAGCGACCGCATGCCGACCGACAACTTCGGCGTGCCGCTCGCCGGCTCGCTGATTCCGTGGATCGACAAGGATCTCGGCAACGGCATGTCGAAAGAAGAATGGAAGGGCGGCGCGGAAACCAACAAGATTCTCGGCAAGCCGGCCATGGGTACGCCGGGTTCGATCCCGGTGGATGGCCTGTGCGTGCGGATCGGCGCGATGCGCTGCCACTCGCAGGCGCTGACCATCAAGCTGAACAAGGATGTGCCGCTGGACGAAGTGAACAGCATCCTCGCGTCGGGCAACGATTGGGTCAAGGTCGTGCCGAACGAACGCGAAGCGTCGATGCGCGATCTGTCCCCGGCGGTAGTCACAGGCACCCTGACGGTACCGGTCGGCCGGGTGCGCAAACTGGCGATGGGCGGCGAATATCTGTCGGCCTTCACGGTCGGCGATCAGCTGCTGTGGGGCGCGGCGGAACCGCTGCGTCGCATGCTTCGCATTGTGCTCGACAAGTAAAGTAAACTACGCGCTCACGACGCGTAGAAAACTCAAGAAGCGTCGCGCTTGCGCGGCGCTTTTTTCATTGTGCTCCGATTATCTTGTCTCTTTCCAACCGCAAAAAAGGGCTGCGCGCTGACGCGCCAGGGGTCCCGATGAACCTTCGATTCTCCTCCCTTCGGGCTATGTTTATGCATCAAGCTACCGGCCGACTGACGGCCGCAGCCGCTTTGGCGTTTGCATTGGCCGGTGCCGGCATGAATAGCGCGATGGCCGCGCCCGGTGACGCCGCAAGCGCGCCGGAGGGCGCCTCCGTGTCTTATGCCGCCGGGAGCCAATATACGGTGCGACCCGGGCAGTCGCTGAACGACGTGGCGATCGCCGTCACCCAATCGCATGACAAGGGGACGCTCGCACGTGCTTCGCGCGCGCTGTTCGATGCGAATCCGAATGCCTTCATGAGTCATGACCCGAGCCGGATGCGCGTCGGCGCGCTGCTGACGATTCCGGCACTGGATGCATCGGGCGCGCTGGCCGCTTCCGCGCCGGTGGCGGGGTCTGCGTCTGCCGCACCATCGGCTGCGCCGGTGACGTCGGCTTCCGCGCCGAATGCAGCGCCGGCCGGTGCGGTGGTCGGCGCCGCAAGCGGCGTGGCACAGGTCAATGCCGCTGCTGCAAGCGCGGCAAGTGCCGCGGCTCGCGCGGCAGCACCAGCCACGGCGGCGGTTTCAGAAGCGGGCAGCTCGACGGTTGGAGCCAGTCCGGTTGCGCCGGGCAGCTCGACAGCGGCGGGGATGGCTCCGGCAGCGCCAGCGGCGGGCTCACAAGCTGCGGCCGCGTTGCCGGGCAGCGGCGCCCATGTCTGGTCGGGTGCGATCCAGCCTTCCGCCAGCGAGGCGGCCGAAGGCGCGTCGGCGGCCACAGCAGCCACGCCGGCAACGGCCGCCGCGCAGTCGGCGTCGCAACCGCGCGCGCAGGTGTCCAGCCTGCAGCAATTGCTCGCGCTGAAAAACCGCGTGCTGATGGAATTGCAAAAACATGGTATCGGCGGTTCGCCTGCCGCGCCGGTCAAGCCTTCGACGAACACGGTGCAGCCGGCCACAGGCGCTTCGTCCGCGGCTGCGATTTCTAGCAATGGCGCCGTGCCGACTTCCACGTCGAATGACACCGGCATCTCGCAAACGAATTTGAGCATAGCGGCGGCAATCGGTGCGGCTTTGGTCGTACTGTTGGCGGCTTTCCGCATGCGTCGGCGTAAGCGCGTCGCCGTTGCCGCGACTGAGGGTACGCTGGCAGCCGATGCGGCGGCGGCTGCCGCCCGAGCGGCAGAGTTACAGGAAGCCGGTTCGACGCACGAGCCGACCCCGGCGCCCGAAGCGTCGGACGCAGGCGGCGAAGCGGCGCAAGGATACGCAGTAACGCTGACGCCGGCTGACCGGGAGGCGGCGGAAGCTGACGCAGCGGCGCGGGAAACGGCAGAACGCGTGGCAGCGGAGCGCGCAGCGGAAATTCGCGCGGCGGCAGAGCGTGAGGCAGCGGAGCGGGAAAGGGCGGAGCATGCGGCGGCGGAACAAGCCGCAACCGACCATGCGGATCAGGAACGTGCAACAGCGGAGCGTGAAGCCGCAGAACAAGCTGCAGCGGAACATGAGGCCGTTGCCCGCCAACTGCACACCGACTTGCCTGCGCAAGATCTCAACACGCCTCAACACGTGTTGCAGGAAAGCCACCCGGCGCCTACCCCCATCGAACCAGACGAGCAACGGAATTCGGAGCTCACGTCGGCTGCCCAAGGCGGTCCGACGGCCGAACCGCTTCCGTCCGCTCATCACGAAAACCTCGACGGCGCGACCACGGCTGCGAGCCTCGCTGCTGCGGCGGAACTCGGCGCAGACGCGTTGCCGCGCACGCCGCTTGAGCCGGTTAATGAGGCCTTCCCGGAAGAGGTGCCTCCGCACCGTCTGCAATGGGATGACGAGCCGGCATCAAGCGTGCCGCTGGCCGAGCCGAAGAACGACCTGTCCGCTGATTCGCCGCACCCGCTCGACACGCCGGCTCCGGTCATCGATTTCACACAGCAGCCGGTCGAGCCGCATACGACTTCGCCATTCGGCAATCCGCTTGTGGAGACGCAACCGCAGCCCCCTCAGCAAGTCGAAACCGCGACGCCTCATGAAGCGTCGCACGCCGAGCCGGCACCGGTCGCGCAAGTTCCGCCCGCGCTGTCCGTGCCGTCCGAGTTTCCGCGTGACGCCGTCGATGCGTTCAGCAGTCTCGACATGCCGTTGCCGCCGCGCATCGAATTGCCCGACGCAGCGCTGGGCACGCCCGAATCGCTTGCGACCCAGCCGGTCGCATCGCCAGAAAGCACCGCGCGGCAAGCCGTGGCGCCGCACGATCCGGACGACGTCCCGCACGCCGCCGACGAAATCTCCGCGGGCACCGCTGGTCATGCAGCCGTCGCAGGCCTGGGCGCGGTCGGCTTCGGTGCGTTGAAGCTCGATTTCGACCTTGAATTGCCGCCGAGTCCGGCTCAGCCCCTGCCCGTTTTCACATCGGCCGATCTCACCCGCATCGCCCGTAACAAGCTCGATCTGGCCGCCGAATATATTGACCTCGGCGATCTGTCCGGCGCGCGCGTGCTCATCAACGAAGTGATCGAAGCGAACGATCCGGCCACGCGCACCGAGGCCCGCGCGCTGCTCTCGACGCTTGCGCCGTTGTCGTGAAGCGTATTGCGCTAGGCGTCCAGTACGACGGTTCGGCATTTTGTGGCTGGCAGTCGCAGCCGCACGGCAAAACCGTGCAGGATGAGCTCGAACGGGCGTTGCGCGAGTTCGCACAAACGCCCGTGCAAACCGTTGTAGCCGGTCGCACGGATACCGGCGTGCACGGCCTGGGCCAGGTGGTGCATTTCGACACGGAACTCGATCGCACGGATTTTTCGTGGATTCGCGGCACCAATGCGTTTCTGCCAAAGACGATCGCCGTGCAATGGGCCAAGCCAATGCCGGATGAGTTCCACGCGCGCTTTTCGGCGTTCGAACGCACGTATTACTACGTCCTGTACGTCCATCCGTTCCGTTCGCCGATGCAGGCCACGCGGGCTGGCTGGGTGCATACGCCGCTCGACGTCGACGCCATGCGGGCTGCCACCGCTCATCTGATTGGCGAGCACGATTTTTCGGCGTTTCGCTCGTCGCAATGTCAGGCGAAGACGCCGGTCAAGCATCTGTATCAGATCGACATCCTGCAACAGGGAGACTTCGTTCATTTCCGCTTCCGGGCAAACGCGTTCCTGCATCATATGGTGCGCAACCTGATGGGTTGTCTCGTCGACATCGGCCGGGGACGCCATCCGGCCGAATGGATGGCAGAGGTGCTCGCCAGCCGCGATCGCGATTGTGCTGCGCCGACTTTCATGCCTGACGGCCTGTATCTGGCGCAGGTGGGCTATCCTGAGCAATTCGCCGTGCCCGCGCCGCACACCGGCAGCGTGCCCTGGAGTACTGTATGGACCGAGCAAGCGAAACCATGAAATCAACCGAAAACCTGGCGGCCGAAGCTCACGCGGGCGCATCGCAACACGCCGTGCCGCATCGTACGCGTATCAAGCTGTGCGGCCTGTCGAAGCCGGAAGACGTGGCGTACGCGATCGACCTCGGCGCCGACGCGATCGGCCTCGTGTTTTATCCGCCGAGCGCGCGTTCGGTGAGCGTCGCGCAGGCCGTCGAACTGGTGCACGATGTGCCGCCGTTCGTGTCGGTAGTCGGCTTATTCGTGAACCCGACGCAGGACTGGATTCGCGAAGTCGTCAGTAACGTCGGGCTCACGCTGCTGCAGTTCCACGGCGACGAAACCGTCGCGCAATGCGAATCGCTCGCCAGTCTTGCGGGTTTGCCTTGGTTGCGTGCTTTGCGGGTTGCGGCGGATACTCAACCGGCAGATTTGGTAAAATCAGCGCTTAACTATTCAGCAGCCAATGGCCTTCTGTTCGACACCCATGTCGAAGGCTATGGCGGCGGCGGGAAGGTTTTCGATTGGTCACTTATTCCAGCAGAGCTCGCGCGTCGGGCCGTTTTGAGTGGTGGGTTGAACGCGCAAAACGTCAGTGATGCGATCCATCGCGTGCGCCCGTACGCGGTCGATGTCTCGAGCGGCATCGAAGTACCGGGCGCCCGGGGCGTGAAAGATCACGCCCGGATGTCGGCGTTCGTACGCGCAGTGCGCGCGGCGGACGCTGAATGATTCAGGCGGCGCGGTTTCTCCCATGACAACCGCGCGCCACACTGAGAAGAGTGATCACCATGTATAACTTGCCTGACGAAAGAGGCCATTTCGGCCCATATGGCGGCGTGTTCGTTGCCGAAACGCTGGTTCATGCACTCAGCGAGCTGCGTGCCGCATATGAGAAATATCAGAAAGACCCGCAATTCGTCGCCGAATACGAGCGCGAACTGAAGCATTTCGTGGGTCGTCCGTCCCCGATTTATCACGCACAGCGCTGGAGCGAAATGCTCGGCGGCGCGCAGATTTTCCTCAAGCGGGAAGATCTGAATCACACCGGCGCGCACAAGATCAATAACGTGATCGGCCAGGCGCTGCTCGCAAAGCGCATGGGCAAACCGCGCGTGATCGCGGAAACCGGCGCGGGCCAACACGGTGTGGCGACCGCGACCATCGCGGCGCGCTTCGGCATGGAATGCGTGGTCTACATGGGCGAGGAAGACGTGCGCCGCCAGGCCGCCAACGTCTATCGGATGAAACTGCTCGGTGCGAGCGTCGTGCCCGTGCAGTCGGGCTCGCGCACGCTGAAGGACGCGCTCAATGAAGCGATGCGCGACTGGGTGACCAACGTCGAAAATACCTTCTACATCATCGGCACAGTGGCGGGACCGCACCCGTATCCGATGATGGTGCGCGACTTCCAGCGCGTGATCGGCGACGAGTGCAAGGTGCAGATGCCCGAACTGGTGGGCCGTCAACCGGATGCTGTAATTGCGTGCGTTGGCGGTGGTTCGAATGCAATGGGTATCTTTTACCCGTACATTGACGACACTTCTGTTCAGTTGATTGGCGTTGAGCCTGCCGGTGACGGGATCGAAACTGGCCGTCACGCGGCCTCGCTGATCGGCGGCAGTCCGGGTGTGCTGCATGGCAACCGCACTTATCTTCTGCAAGACGAGAACGGGCAGATCATCGAGACGCATTCGATCTCGGCCGGTCTGGATTATCCGGGCGTCGGTCCTGAGCATGCATGGCTAAAAGACAGCAAGCGCGCGCAATATGTCAGCATCACCGACGAAGAGGCGCTTAAGGGATTCCACGATTGCTGTCGCATCGAAGGCATTATTCCGGCATTGGAATCCAGTCACGCACTGGCCTATGCAGCGAAGCTCGCGCCGACACTGCCGAAGGACAAGGTGCTTCTGGTCAATCTGTCGGGCCGCGGCGACAAGGACATGCATACGGTCGCTGAGCGATCGGGCATTCAGTTCTGAGCGCCGCGACGATGCGCGACGAGTTCGACGAGCCGCAACCGGCACTTGAAAGCACGACCCCGGTCGCCGAGGTCGTGGTGGCCGAGGCGCCTGCACCCTTGCTGCCGCAGGTGCCCGCCAGTATCCGGCTGTTGAACCGCGATTTTTTGTCCGATGTGTCGAACATTCCCGACGGGTCGATTGACCTGATCCTGTGCGATCCGCCTTATGGGCTCGGCAAGGATTATGGCAACGACTCCGACATGCGTTCCGGCGAGGATTTTCTCGCCTGGACGCGTGGCTGGCTCGAGCTGGCTATTCCGAAGCTCAAGCCGTCGGGTTCGCTCTATATTTTCTGCACATGGCAGTACGCGCCGGAAATCTTTAGCTTCCTGAAGACAAAACTCACGATGATCAACGAAATCATCTGGGACCGGCGTGTGCCGAGTATGGGCGGAACGGTGCGCCGTTTCACCTCGGTGCACGACAACATCGGCTTTTTCGCGGTGTCGAAAGATTACTTTTTCGATCTCGATCCCGTCCGCATCCCGTACGATGCCGTCACGAAGAAGGCGCGTTCGCGTAAATTGTTCGAAGGCAGTAAGTGGCTGGAGCTTGGCTATAATCCCAAGGATGTCTGGTCGGTATCGCGGCTGCATCGGCAACATGCCGAGCGCGTCGATCACCCGACCCAGAAGCCTCTGGAAATTGTCGAGCGGATGGTGCTGGCAAGTTGTCCGAAGGGCGGGCGCGTGCTCGACCCGTTCATGGGCAGCGGCACCACCGCAGTCGCTTGCGCCCGGCAGCAACGCGAATTCGTCGGCTATGAGATCAATGAAAGTTACTGCGCAATAGCGCGCGAACGCGTTAGCGCGGCCGCGTCGGCGCCCACTGCCGCCCGCAAAACCCGCAAGAATGCGGCCAAGGCTGAGCGGCAAACCGAGGCGCAATAAGCGCGCGGTAGCTTAAAAATCCGAGAATATTCCATGTCCCGTATCAAGAACACGTTTGCTGCGTTGTCCGCCCAGGGTAAGAAAGGCCTGATTCCGTTCATGACGGCCGGTGATCCGGATCCGGCTCGCACGGTCGAATTCATGCACGCGCTCGCTGCCGGCGGCGCCGATGTGATCGAACTTGGCGTGCCGTTTTCCGACCCGATGGCCGACGGCCCGGTGATCCAGCAGTCGTCCGAACGCGCGCTGGCGCATGGTGTGTCGCTGCGTCACGTGCTGGCCGACGTGAAGCGCTTCCGCGAAACCGACGACAAGACGCCGGTAGTGCTGATGGGCTACGCGAACCCGATCGAGCGCATGGGCACAGAGGCCTTCGCCAAGGCGGCGAAAGAAGCCGGGGTGGACGGCGTGCTGGTTGTCGACTACCCGCCCGAAGAGTGCGCTAACTTCGCCGAACAGATGCGATCTGCTGACATCGATCCGATTTTTTTGCTTGCGCCCACGTCCACGGCCGAACGTATCGCCCAAGTCGGTAAAATTGCGAGCGGTTACGTCTATTATGTGTCGCTGAAGGGCGTGACCGGCGCGGCAAATCTGGACGTTTCCAGCATCGCGAGTAAAATCCCGGCCATCAAGTCGCACGTCCCCCTGCCGGTGGGCGTCGGTTTCGGCATCCGCGACGCGCAAACAGCGCGTCTGGTGGCCGAAGTGTCCGATGCCGTCGTGATCGGCAGCCGTATCGTGCAGTTGCTCGAACAAGCGGCCCCTGAAGCTGCCGCCGAGACGCTCACGCGCTTCGTCGCCGAGGTGCGCGAGGCGATCGACAGCGTCGCGACTGCCCGATAACAGTTATTTTTTGTCGTCTGTAGTGTGAACGGCGGGTTTGTCCCGCCGTTTGCGCAACCGCTGACCCCAGAAGGATTCAATATGAGCTGGATCGATAAGCTGCTCCCGCCGAAAATCAAACAAACCGACCCGAAGAACCGCAAGGGGATTCCGGAAGGCCTGTGGATCAAGTGCCCGTCGTGCGAAGCCGTGCTGTACCGCAACGACGTCGAGGCCAATCTGCACGTTTGCCCGAAGTGCGACCACCACATGCGCATCGGCGCGCGTGAGCGGCTCGACAGCCTGCTCGATCCGGAAGGCCGCTACGAGATCGGCCAGGAAATCGTGCCGGTCGACGCGCTCAAGTTCAAAGACAGCCGCAAGTACCCGGACCGCCTGAAAGAGGCGATGGACGACACCGACGAAACCGACGCCATGGTCGTGATGGGCGGCGCCATCCACACCCTGCCGGTGGTGGTCGCATGCTTCGAGTTCTCGTTCATGGGCGGCTCGATGGGCTCGGTAGTTGGGGAGCGCTTCGTGCGCGGCGCCCAGAACGCGCTTGAACAGAAGGTGCCGTTTATCTGCTTCACCGCTTCCGGCGGCGCGCGGATGCAGGAAAGCCTGCTTTCTTTGATGCAAATGGCAAAGACCACGGCAATGCTGACCAAGCTCGCCGAAGCCAAGCTGCCGTTCATTTCTGTGCTGACCGATCCGACCATGGGCGGCGTGTCGGCGAGTTTCGCGTTCCTGGGCGACGTGGTGATTGCCGAGCCGAAGGCGCTGATCGGCTTCGCCGGCCCGCGCGTGATCGAGCAAACGGTGCGCGAAAAGCTGCCGGAAGGCTTCCAGCGTGCCGAGTTCCTGCTGACGAAGGGCGCGGTCGACATGATCGTCGACCGTCGCAAGCTGCGCGAAGAAATCGCGCAATTGATGGCGCTGTTGAGCCATCAGCCGGCTGACGCGGTCGCGTAATCTTCATATCAATGCCGTGCCGTGCGCTTTCAGGCGCGGCGGCCGTCGGAAAAGCAGTAAAAAAATAGCGCGCCGCGAGAGTCATCAAGCGGCGCGTTGTCATTTCCGGGATAATCACGGTCTCGCAACGCAGCACAGATTCACTCGATGACCACATTCCCCACCCTCGACGCGTGGCTCACGCACCTTGAATCCGCGCATCCTGTCGGCATCGACATGGGATTGGGCCGTATCACGCAGGTACGCGACGCGATGAAGTTGTCGTTTGAGTGCCCGATCATCACGGTCGGTGGCACCAACGGCAAGGGCTCGACCTGCGCGATTCTCGAATCGATTTTGCTGCGCGCGGGCTTCACGGTTGGCTGCCACACGTCGCCGCATTTGCTGTCGTTCAACGAGCGGGCGCGCGTGAATGGTGAAATGGCGAGCGACGCAGACCTGCTGCCGCATTTCGAAGCCGTCGAAGCCGCACGCCTGAGCCTCGCCGAACCGGTCACGCTGACCTACTTCGAATTCACGACGCTGGCGATCATGAGCCTGTTCGCCTCGCGCGGCCTGGATGCGGTCATTTTCGAAGTCGGCCTGGGCGGTCGCCTCGACGCGGTCAATATCCTCGACGCGGATTGCGCGATCGTTACCAGCATCGATATCGACCACACCGAATATCTCGGCGACACGCGCGAGAAGATCGCTTTTGAAAAAGCCGGTATTTTCCGTCCGGGCAAGCCGGCGATCTGCGCCGATCCGGTGCCGCCGCAGACCCTCATCGATCATGCCGAGAAGATTGGCGCCGAACTGTGGCTATTTGGCCGCGATTTCCGCTACGAAGGGCAGGCGGGCAGCGAACGCCAGCAATGGAGTTATGTAGGGCCGACCATGCGCCGTTCAGCGCTCGCCTACCCGGCGTTGCGCGGCGCGAATCAGTTGATCAACACGTCGGCTGCGCTGGCCGCTCTTGAAGCGCTGCGCGACCGTTTGCCCGTGTCGGCGCAGGACATCCGGCTCGGCCTCGCCAACGTCGAATTGCCGGGACGCTTCCAGGTCCTGCCCGGCAAGCCCGCCGTGGTGCTCGACGTGGGCCACAATCCTCACGCTGCGGCGGTTTTGGCGCAGAACCTCGGCAATATGGGCTTTTTTCCGTACACCTACGCCGTGTTCGGCGCGATGCGCGATAAGGACATTGCCGGCGTACTGACCCATCTGAAAGGCGAAATCGACCACTGGTGCGTGACCGATTTGCCGACCCCGCGTGCGGCTTCGGCGGAAGAACTCGAAGCGGCTTTGCGCGAGCAGGGCGTGAGCGACGCCAACGACAGCAGCGTGACGCGCTACGCAACACCGGCGGAGGCATTCCAAGACGCGCTAAAACGAGCGTCAGAGAATGATAGAATCGTGGTTTTCGGCAGTTTCTATACGGTAGCAGGCGTTATGGCCTACCGTAAATCGCAGCAACACTGAACGGGCGCCAGGCTCGAACCAAGCGATTCATGGGAATTTTCTCGTTCGGCAAGAAAGACGACGCGCCCACCCGGCGCGGCGCAAATACCAGTTCCACTCGGGCCGCTCGTGGCGAGCGCGTGGAGCGGCGAACCCGCCGCACGGAGCGCGCCGTGGATGCCGATGCGATGCTGCTCGACCCCACGTTGCCGGAAAAGCAGCGTGCTCGGCGCAGGCTCGTCGGCGCGATCGCACTGGTCGTCGCGGCGGTGGTCGTCCTGCCCATGGTGCTGGATTCACACCCGAAGCCCGTTACGGACGACATCTCCATCGACATTCCAAGTCGTCCTGCGCCGAAGGTCGCCAAGACCGACGAAGATACGCAGGCCGGCGTAGCCCCGGATAACCCGGCGCCTGATACGGCACTTGCCGCTTCCAGCCTGGCGCCGACAACGGCAGCCACGCAA
This sequence comes from Paraburkholderia sp. BGA-UO-ETr-F12, assembly GCF_059567945.1. NCBI lineage: Bacteria > Pseudomonadati > Pseudomonadota > Betaproteobacteria > Burkholderiales > Burkholderiaceae > Paraburkholderia > Paraburkholderia sp. BGA-UO-ETr-F12. The sequence goes on from NZ_JCAQOZ010000051.1 coordinate 161,543, forward strand.
GGCCAGTCCGGCGCGGCGAAGCAGCAGAGCGCCGCTACCAGCGCCGCGCCTGCCGCCAAGCCGGCTGCGAAAGCGCAGGCACCGGCCGTTGCCGCCAACACGGCGCCCGCCAAGCCGGCCAAATCGACCAACACACCCGCGCCCGCCGCGCAAAGCGTGGCGACCGCGCCAGCAACGAGCGCGGACAGCACGAATACCGCCGCCGCGAGCGCCGATGCGAATTCCGGCACGCCGGCTTCGCCGCCGGGCAGCCGTTTTGCCGTCCAGCTCGGCGCGTTTGCGAACGACGCTAACGCGCGTAATTGGGCCGCCAAGTTGAAAGCGGCTGGTGTGCCCGCATATACCGAACATCGGAAACAGGCCGACGGCTCGACGCTCACGTTATTGCGCGCTGGTCCGTTCGCCGATCGTGCAGCGGCTTCCGCCGCAATTGCGAAGGTTCGTGAGGCCGGCCTGACGTCGGGCGCGAACAGCGGCGCTGCACAGTAAGCGAGCGATGTTCACTGCCTTCGACTACGCTGTAATGGCGGTGATCGGTTTGTCAGCCTTGCGCGGCACCTGGCGCGGGTTTTTGTCCGAGATATTCGGGCTGATCGGCTGGATCGCGGCGTTTTTCATTGCGTGCCGCTTCGTCGGGTATGTCGTGCCTTTTATCCCTGCCACGTGGCCGGGGGGCGCGCTGACCCAGTGGCTTCTGGCGTTCGCGTTGGTGGTGATCGGCGTGGTGCTGGTGGCAAGCGTGCTGAACGCATTGCTAAGCCGCATTGTGCAGGCAACCGGCTTGAGCGGCGTGGACCGCTCGCTCGGTTTGATGTTCGGCCTCGTGCGCGGGGTCATTCTGGTGCTGATTCTGGTCGCCCTTGCAGGCTTGACCGAACTGCCCCAACAGGAATTCTGGCGCAACGCCTTGCTTCGGCCCTATGCGGTCGAGGGCGTGCACATAATGAAACCGCTGCTTCCCGAGACGCTCGCTGCCTACGTCCACGTGTGACGATCAGGCGGGTGGCCACGGGAAGCTTGCAGGACTCCGGCGCAATCCGGTTGCCTGTACGCACCGTCGCGTACTCACGCGGAGCATTGCAGGCACCGGCCGCCGTTACGAATTTCGTACCTTTGAAGGACATGCCATGTGCGGCATCGTAGGCGTAGTTTCCCACTCTCCGGTCAATCAGCTGATCTATGACAGCCTGCTGCTTCTGCAGCACCGCGGTCAGGACGCCGCCGGCATCGCAACCGCGAACGGCAGCAATTTCCACATGCACAAGGCCAATGGCATGGTGCGCGACGTGTTCCGCACGCGCAACATGCGCAGCCTGCCCGGCACCACCGGGATCGGCCAGGTCCGTTACCCGACCGCCGGTTCTGCATCGAGCGAAGAAGAAGCCCAGCCGTTCTACGTGAACGCGCCGTTCGGCATCATCCTCGCGCACAACGGCAATCTGACCAACTGGCAGCAGCTGAAAGATGAGATGTTCCGCATCGATCGCCGCCATATCAACACCAACTCCGATACGGAAGTGATGCTCAACGTGCTCGCGCACGAATTGCAGCTTTCCAGTTCGAGCCTGCAACTCGATCCGGCCGCGCTGTTCAAGGCTGTGTCGGGCGTGCATCGCCGGGTGCGGGGTTCGTACGCGATCGTGTCGCTGATTGCAGGCTACGGCCTGCTCGGTTTCCGCGACCCGTTCGGGATTCGCCCGCTGTGCCTCGGCAAGCAGGAAACGCCGGAAGGCGTCGAGTGGATACTGGCGTCGGAATCGGTTGCGATCGAAGGTATCGGTTTCGAATTCGTGCGTGATATTGCGCCGGGCGAGGCCATTTTCATCGACCTCGAAGGCAACCTGCACTCGCAGCAATGCGCGACCAACCCGAGCCTGAACCCGTGTATTTTCGAACTCGTGTATCTCGCGCGTCCGGACTCGGTGCTCGACGGCGTGCCGGTCTACAACGTGCGTTTGCGCATGGGCGACTACCTCGCCGAGAAGATCAAGCGTGAATTGCCCGACGTCGAGATCGACGTCGTGATGCCGATTCCCGATTCGTCCCGTCCGGCCGCGATGCAGGTCGCCAAGAAGCTGGGCGTCGAGTACCGCGAAGGCTTCTTCAAGAACCGCTACGTGGGCCGCACCTTTATCATGCCGGGCCAGGCGATGCGCAAGAAGTCGGTGCGCCAGAAGCTCAACGCCATGGGCATCGAGTTCAAGGGCAAGAACGTGCTGATCGTCGACGATTCGATCGTGCGCGGCACCACCTCGCACGAAATCGTGCAGATGGCACGCGACGCAGGCGCGAACAAGGTGATCTTCGCTTCGGCGGCGCCGCCGGTGAAGTACCCGAACGTCTACGGTATCGACATGCCCACGCGCGGCGAACTCGTCGCCCATGGCCGCACGGACGACGAAGTCGCGCGCATGATCGGCGCGGACCATCTCGTTTATCAGGACGTCGACGCCCTGAAGCAGGCAGTGCGCGATATCAACCCGGCGCTGAAGGAATTCGAGGCCTCGTGCTTCGACGGCAATTACGTGACCGGCGATGTCACGACCGAGTATCTCGACCGCATCGAAACCGCGCGTCTCGCGCCGTCCTCGCAATCGGACCGCGACGCCGCCAGCGAAGCGGCCGAGGGCGGCCCGTCGCGTTCGCAACTGCATCTGCAATTGTCGGTCGGTTGAGTGATAACGCTTACGGCGTGGCGCGCTGCACGCCACGCCGCGAGCGTGTTAGCATGACGGCTTGCGTCGATTTGATCTCAGCTTGCGGACGCGGGGCAACCCAAAACAGCTAAAGCGAATGGTGGAAAAGCCGCAGTCATCCGCCTCCGCTCCAGCTTTCCCCGCACATGAAGCCCGCTTATGCCGACGCAAAAGCGGGCTTTTTTGTTGCTGTCGTTTGGCGTTGTTGAACTCGTCTAACGCGAGCCGCCGACGCTGAACCCAGCTATGGAACATTGGAAACCAGAACTAACATGGACGACTCCCTGAACTTCGATACGCTGGCGATCCGCTCGGGCACAGCGCGCAGCGACTTCAACGAACATTCGGAAGCGATTTTCCTGACGTCGAGCTTCGTCTTCGCGAGTGCCGCGGACGCTGCCGAAAAATTCAAGAATTCCGAAGACAACTACACCTACTCGCGATTCACGAACCCGACGGTCTCGATGTTCCAGGACCGTCTGGCCGCGCTCGAGGGTGGTGAAGCGTGTATGGCCACGGCTTCGGGGATGGCGGCGATCATGTCGGTGGTGATGTCCACGCTGCAGGCCGGCGACCATCTGGTCAGCTCGCAGGCGCTGTTCGGCTCGACGCTCGGCATGTTCTCGCAAATCTTCAGCAAGTTCGGCATTACCACGACCTTTGTCGATCCGACCGATCTGGATGCATGGAAAAACGCCGTGCGCCCGGAAACGAAGATGTTCTTCCTCGAAACGCCGTCGAACCCGCTGACCGAAGTCGCGGACATCGAGGCGATCAGCAAGATCGCGAAGGCGGCCAATGCGGTTTTCGTGGTCGACAACTGTTTCTGCAGCCCGGCCTTGCAGCAGCCGCTGAAATTAGGCGCCGACGTCGTCATGCATTCGGCCACCAAGTTCCTCGACGGCCAGGGGCGTGTGCTCGGCGGCGCGCTGGTGGGCTCGAAGAAGTTCATCATGGAAAAGGTGTTTCCGTTCGTGCGCAGCGCCGGGCCGACGCTGTCCGCGTTCAATGCATGGGTGCTGCTCAAGGGCATGGAAACGCTGTCGCTGCGGGTCGACAAGCAGTCGGCGAATGCGCTCGAGATCGCGCGCTGGCTGGAGACGCATCCTGCCGTGAACCGGGTGTTCTATCCGGGGCTCGAATCGCATCCGCAGCACGCGCTGGCCATGCGTCAGCAAAAGTCGGGCGGCGCGATTCTGTCGTTCGAATTGAAAGGCGATACGCCTGAGCAGATGCGCGCGAATGCCTGGCGCGTGATCGACAGCACGAAGATCTGCTCGATTACCGGCAACCTCGGCGACACGCGTACCACCATCACGCATCCTGCGACCACCACGCACGGTCGCGTAACGCCGGAAGCGCGTGCCGCGGCGGGTATCAGCGAAGGTCTGATCCGTCTTGCAGTAGGTCTGGAAAACGCCGGCGATATCCGCGGCGATCTGGAACGCGGCCTGGCGGGTTAAGCGTTCAGCGTGCGGGGCAGCGTTAGCAAGCAACGGTAGCAAGAAGTGCGAGCCGCCTTTTTCAGGTGGCTCGCGGATCGCCCGAACGCAATCATCAATGACGCAGCGCGCGCCATTGACCGGGCGCCAGCCCGAAGCGCCGCGTGAATGCGTGGGTGTAGGCGCTCTGATCGCCAAAGCCGATTTCCAGCGCGATATCGCTCAGCGACAAACGTGGATCGGACAGCAAACCCAGTGACGTATCGAGCCGCAGACGCTGCAAATAGCGATGCGGCGTTTCGCCGAAGGCTTCGATAAAAAGCTGATGGAAGCGCCGCATGCCGAAGCCGCAATGCGCGGCAAGGTCGGCGATACGCAGCGGTTCCGAAAGATGGGTGCGCAGCCAGCGGTCGATGCGCGCGAAGTCGAGGCCGGCGCCGTATGCCTGCGCTGCGGCCATGGTGCCGGTATCGGCCACCAGCGCAGCGCCCAATCGTGCGGCTGCATCCCATTGAAAACGCCGGGCGTCCAGATTGCTGGTCTGAGCGCCGCCTGTGGCGTGCCCCGCAATCCGATGCACGAGCTGCGTGAGCGAGGCGTCCACTGTGACCGCCCGCGCGCGGTCGAACAGACGCTCCGGCACGGCCAGCGAGGCGGCCGGCAGATCCAGCACCAATTGCCGGTTCTCGCCGATGCCCGCATAGTCGTGCCGCGCGCCTGCCGGAATGAGCCACGCGGAACCGGCGTCGATCTGTTGCGCGACGCCGTCTACCGCCATCACCATCGCGCCGTCGAGTCCGAGCACGACCTGGTGAAAATCGTGCACGTCCGACGCTTCGACCGTGCCGTAACGGCGCAGCGAAACGCTAGGTGCGGTGATGGCGGCGTGACCCATTGGCTTAATGGCGCAATTACAAAACAGTGAAAACTTAGACGTCGAGCAGTTCGACTTCGAACACGAGCGTGGCATTCGGCGGAATCACGCCGCCCGCGCCACGTACGCCGTAGCCGAGTTGCGGCGGAATCGTCAGCTTGCGCGTGCCGCCGACCTTCATGCCTTGCACGCCTTCATCCCAGCCCTTGATGACCATGCCGCCGCCCAGCACGAACGCGAACGGGTCGTTGCGGTCCTTGCTCGAGTCGAACTTCTGACCGTCGGTCAGCCAGCCCGTGTAGTGCACGCTGACGGTCTTGCCGGCAACCGCTTCGGCGCCGGTGCCTTCAACGATGTCTTCGTATTTCAGGCCGGATTCGGTAGTCACAGTCGACATATGTCGCTCCTTAGGTCAAAAACGTAAAACCGACATTGTAGGCGTGTTGAGGTCGTATCGCCGAGGATTGGCAGGTGGCATGCGGTTTGCGTCCACGTTAGCCGTCCGGCCAGGCTGGTTGCCCAGGACGGCATGCCTATAATGGGGTTTCGTTCAATATTCCATGTACTGCCTGAGAGGGCTCGATCGTGACAACGTCTTCCACCGGGACCACCGGCGCCAAGCCGGTTTCTTCCGGCCTCGTCGTCTCCGAACGCACCGCGCGTCTGCGCGCGGAGACTGCGCTGTTCATGCGCGATCACGTGCTGTCGCTTGTGTCACACGACCTGCGCGGTCCGCTGAACGCCATCCATAGCTGGGCGTACGTGCTCGAGCGCAAGCTCGATGCAAACGATCCCAATTCGCAGCGCGCCGTCACCGGAATTCGTAATGGCGTGGACCAGCAGGTGAAGTTGCTGGAGACGATTGTCGATGCCACGCGCGCTGAGACCCGATCGCTCGCACTTGAGTTGGCGCCGTTTCCGCTGCATCCGCTACTCGATGAAACCGTGGAGGAAGTTCGCTCGGGGTTGGCTCGTGCGCGTGGCGTCGAGCTCACGGTCGAGTCGCAACTTGCTACCGAGCAGCTCAACGGCGACCGTGAGCGCCTCGCCGCCGCGCTGTGGGTGATGCTCACATTTGCCGTCGAAGCGAGCCCAAAGGGTGCCGCAGTCACGCTGGCCGCGCGCGCGGACGCCTCCCGGTGGTACGCCACGGTCGCTTTCAATCAGAGCGCCGCCGCCCTGGACGATGCTTCGGTGCCCCATGTGCTGGAAGCTTTTGCCCTCAAACAGGCGCGTGAACCGCGCGAGGCCAAACGGATCGCGTGGGTGCTCGCGCTGTGTAAGCGCGTTGCGGAAGCACACGGCGGCAGTTTCGAGCAAAGCGACGCATCTGAGGGCGAAACTGTTACGCTCGCGCTGCACGTGCCACTGAGTGCATCGACTCCCACGTGAGCGGCGGTTGTCGGCGCACTTCCTGGGCACGATTAACTTTCATCTTGCTTTCGCGTCTTATACTGACAACTTTTGTTGCCGGAGCCCCTCGCTTTGATCCAGGTTGTCGCCCTTATTGGTGCATTGTTTCTCGTCGCCCTCAACGGTTTCTTTGTCGCCGCCGAATTTGGTCTGGTGAAGCTGCGCCAGACGCGCGTGCAGAGCCTCGCGGCCAAACACGGAATGCGTGGGCGTTTGCTGGCGAAGGTGCATGGACGGCTCGACGCCTATCTGTCGGCCTGTCAGCTTGGCATTACGCTGGCATCCCTCGGGCTCGGCTGGATCGGCGAGCCGGCGTTCGCGGAACTGCTCACGCCGGTCTTTAGCCTGCTTGGAGTGGAATCGGAAAAGCTGATCCACGGCATCTCGCTGTTCTTCGCGTTCTCGTGCATATCGTTCCTGCATATCGTGGTGGGCGAACTGGCGCCGAAATCGCTGGCCATTCGTGAAGCGGAAAAGGTTTCGCTGTGGGCCGCCACGCCGCTCTACGGTTTCTACTGGGCGATGTATCCGGCGATCTGGGTGCTCAACTCCAGTGCCAACGCGGTGCTGAAACTTGCGGGCCTCAACGGCGAGCACGGCCACGATTCGCATTACTCGACCGACGAACTCAAACTGATCCTGCGTGGCCGCCGCGCCAACGTCGCGACTGAACTCGGTTCACCGGATGGCGCCTACAGCCAGGACGAGTGGAACACGATCGCGCATTCGCTGGATTTTTCGCGCATGACGGTGTCGGATCTGATGCGTCCGTCTTATGAAATGGTCGGCCTGCGGCGCGATTTGCCGCTGCGCGAAAACATGCAGGTGGTGGCGCGGCATCGTTTCAGCCGCTATCCGTTGTTCGAAGACGCTTCCGGCGAGCGCGTGGCCGGCATGATCCATTTGAAGGACTTGCTGCTGGCGCGGCACGCGGGCAGCACGCTCGACGACCTGTCCAGATACGCGCGCCCCGTGCAGTACGTCAAACCGGATATGCCGGCGCTCGAACTGTTTCGCCGCTTCCGCAAAGGTGCGCCGCATTTCGCGCTGGTGGGCCATAAGAACGCGAAGCCGATCGGCTTTCTCACGCTGGACAATCTGCTCGGCGCGCTGGTTGGGCAGATTCACGACGAATTCCGCCAGGGCGACGCCGACTGGACGCGCATGGACGACGGCACCTTGATGGGCAAGGGCAGCTTGCCGGTGGTCTCACTGGAACGTGCGCTTGGGATCGACATCGACGAAGGCCGGGCTGAATCGGTTGGCGGCCTGGTGATTCAGGCGCTCAACGATCTGCCTACTGAAGGGCAGCGCATCGAATTCGATCGCTTCGACGTAGTGATCAAGAAGATGAAGGGACCGCGCATCGTGCTGGTGCGCGTTTATCCGAAAACGTTCGACGATGAGGGCGGCTAAGCCGCCTCAAGCCGCCCTACACCGCCTTGAACCACTTTAACCGGCTTCGTCACCGTACTCGTCGTAAGTCGACCGCGGCATGGCTCAAGTAAAGTCGCCGTCCGTACCACGGAGCGACACGGGATATTTGCTGCTGCTATACGTCGGTTTGCCGGCCGGCACGACAACAGCTTACTTGCGGTTTGCCGTATTCCGGTTCCTGTCAGCCGTCAGCGCGCCGGCCATGCTTTCAACGAGCTTCAATGCGTCCGCTTTCATGGCGACCGGGTCGTCCGCGCCATCGAGCAATTGTGCCGCCTCGCACACCATGCTGCCGATCATGCGCGCGGCGAGATACGCCTTTGCTTTTTCCTTGCCGGAGACCTGATTCGTCAGTGCGCCGATCAGCAGACCATACACGTGCGCTTCTTCGATCTCGCGGCATCGTGCCGGACCGAGCACGGCGGGCGCGGTTTCAATGACGAGTTGCCGGTAGGCGGGTTCGATGCAGATCTCCAGGAATTCGCGAATGCCCGCGCTTATCCGTTTTGCCTCAGGAACTGCTTCGGCGGCGGCTTTGACTTTGGATGCAGCGTCCGCCTGAAGAGCCTGCACCAGCGCGTCGAACAACTCGGCCTTGTCTGCAAAGTGATGATAGAAGGCACCACGGGTCACGCGTGCGCTGCGCGCGATGGCTTCGATCCCGACTTGCTGATACCCCTGCGACGTGAATAGCTCGGCCGCGGCGGCGATGAGCGCCTGCCGGGTCGCGTCCGCATATTCCTCGCGACGGGATTTGGGTGTTAGGGCTGCGCTTGGCATGGGCTTCGTTTTTATCCCTTGATTTTTCACATTCTGATTGTAGTATACATACACGGTGTATGTGAAAATCTGATTGTATGTTAAAGCGGCATTCCGGCTGCGGCCTGCACACCAGGGCAGCAACACCATAGGGCAGCTACACCGTAGGTAAGCAACCCATTCAGGAGCAAACCCACATGACGTCAGCAGAAAAATACCTTCCCCCGAGCGCGGAGCAGTTGGCCAACGCCAGGACCGCTGTTCAACGTTTCGCTTCGGAGTGGCAGCACCCCGTCGCGGATAACCTGGAAGCCCTCATGCACGAAGACACACAAAACCTGATCCCACCCATGACGGAGCCGGCCGACCGGAAAGGCGTCATCGAACATTTCCGTCAGGTCCTGGCGCAACTGCCGGACTTGAAAGTCGACGTCCTTCAATGGGCGCCCACCGGCGACGCCGTCATGATCGAATGGCGGGCATCGGCCACCGTGGCCGGGCAGGCACTCAACTGGCAGGGTGTCGACCGCTTCAACTTGCGCGGCGACCGGATGTACAAAGGGCAGGTGTACTGGGACACGAGGCGTGTGGCGGAACAGATGGCCGAAGCCGTCAAACGTGCACAGCAAGGCGGCTCGTCGGCGTGACGCATAGCGCTGAGCGCGCCGGTCAGGGAGCCGTTGCGTGAGCCGACAAAAAAGGCGGTTAAAGCACGTGTGCTTTCACCGCCCCTGCAAGCCAGGCCTTCAGCAAACGCGCATCAACTGCGTGGCACACCGTCTTCCACCAACACCGCGATAGGCATTGCGCCTAACGCATCGCGCAGATACAGCAAGCCGTTTTCGTCGACCTTGGGTGCCGCCGGACTCAACCAGTCGAATAGCGCTCGTGCGGCCAGATCCGTCGGCATCTCGATGGCTGTATCGCCCCATTTAGCCGGATCGACCATCGGCAGATCATCGGGTTCGCTGGTGTCGCCGAGCAAGCCGGCAGCAAGCCGGCTCGCCACCACCACGGCCCACGCATTCCCATGCCGCCGTGCGAACGCGATCACATTCGCCGCATGCGGACCGCGTACCTCCAGCGGCAGATACGTGCTTTGACTCAGCAACTCCGGCAAATGGGCGCGCAAGGCCAGCACCCGTTGCACCACGGCGAGCTTGACCCGTCCATCGCGCCAGTCCGCGAGGAAATCCGAAGGGGGTGTCTGCGCCAGCAACGCTTCACGTTTGGCAAAATCGACGGGCCGGCGATTGTCTGGATCGACCAGACTGAAGTCCCATAACTCCGTGCCCTGATAAAGATCGGGAATCCCAGGCGACGCCAGCCGCAACACCGTTTGCTGCAAACTATTGAGCGCACCCGCGCGGCTGATCCGCGTGACGAACGTGGACAATTCGCGCAGGAATCCATCGCGCCGCTGCGGTGCCAGAATGTCGAACAGGAATGCGCGGCAGCCGGCTTCATAGGCTTCGTCGGGGGCGAGCCAGTTGGTCTGCAGCTTCGCTTCCCGCAGCGCCTTCAACTGCCATTGCGCGACCCGTTCGGCGAGTTCCTTGATGCCGGCTTCATCGTCCGCTTGCAAGCCGGGCGGCCAGCAACCCACCAGGGTTTGATACAGCATCGCTTCAGCGGCCGGCCCGGGTGCCCAGTCGTAGCTGATGTCGTGGCTGACGCTGCTGATCGGTGTACCGTCCAGAGCACGGCGATGTGGTGCGTTTAGCGTCGACCATGCGCGCCACTTCGCGCTCCATTCGTCGGCGATTTCGCTCAACACCGCAAGGCGCGCGCGCACGTCTTCGCCACGCTTGTGGTCGTGCGTTGCCGTGGCGAGCATCGCGTGAGGAAAGCGCTGCGAGCGCTCGAGATTCGCCGCATGAAACTGCTCGACCGACAACGCGAACTCGCCCGGGTCCGAGCCCACTTCATTACGCGACAGCAAACGGCCATAGCGATAGCACGCGGTATCTTCAATCGCCTTTGCGGCGACTGGTGCGGTCAGTTGCGCGAACAGCGTTTGCGCGGTGCGCCGTGCCGAACCTGCATGACTCGGCGGCGCGCCACCTGGACCCTGCTGCTGCGCTTGCGCATTGCCGCGGGCATTCGGATTCGATACTTCTTCGGCGCTCTCGCCAAGCCACGCGTTAACACGGTCGAGCACTTCATGATCCGCGCGCGAAAGCGTCTGTTTCGCGCCTGCCAGTGCCTGATCGAAATACACGTTGTCGGCGGCGCTGCGCACGCCGTTCTGCGCATAGATCCGATATACCGGAAAATGCACGACCAGTTCGGTCAGCACGCGCCGCAACGCGGTGAAGGTGAAATCACGTGTCGCGAGCGAGTCGCGGGCAATCCGATGCAACGCGCGCGTCGCGCGGTCCAGTTCGGCGGAGAGGTTCTCCGCGAGAATCTTGCGCCGGGCCGGCAACGCTTCGTCGGCGAAGCGCGGGCTGCGGGCGGTGAGTTCGGTCCACGTTTGCGCAAGCGGTTCGGCACCGGCCGGATCGTGCAAGAGGGCGCCCACGTCGTTCATGAAATCGTAGCCGGTCGTGCCGTCCACGGGCCAGTCGTCGCGCAGCGGTTCGCCGCGGCCGAGAATTTTTTCGACGACCACATATGGCGTGGTGTCGCGCAATTCGGTGAGGCGTTGGCGCAGACGCTGACAGTACTCACGCGGTTCAGCCAGACCGTCCACGTGATCGATCCGCAAACCGTCCACCACGCCTTCCTGATATAGACGGAAAACCAGCGCATGCACTGCCTCGAACACCTCGGGCCGCTCCACGCGCACGCCGGCCAACGTCGAGATGTCGAAGAAACGCCGCCAGTTCACTTCGTCTGAAGCAGTGCGCCACCAGGCAAGACGGAAATGCTGCCGTTCGATCAATCGATGCAAGCGGTCACGCGTCACCGGATCCGCGGGTGAATACGCTTGCAGCACCAGCTCGATCGCCGAGGCGCCGTTTTGCGCGACGAACTCGCGCAGCATGTCGCGTCCTTCGGCGGCGCGCGGCTGATCGGTCGGCTGCGTCGTCAGACCCTGGAAACGTTCGGCCAGCGCGTTGAGATCGGCGCGGTCGGCGCTTTGCAGAATCGCTGCGTAGTCGGTCGGACACACGGGAAATACGTGCGGGCCGTAGCCGATATAGAAGCGTCCACTATCGGCCGCGAAATGCAGCGCAATCCGGCCCTCGGCGAGTTCATCGCCGTACGGTGCACCGAGTGTCGGCAACAGCACCTTGCCACGCAGGGCTGGATCGGGCGAATGCCAGTCGACGTCGAAATGGCGCGCGTAGGCGCTATGCCTGCCCCATTCGAGGATATCGAGCCACCACGCATTGCTCGAACCGCCGACGCCCATATGGTTCGGCACCACGTCGACGATCAGCCCCATGTTGTGCGCGCGCAGTTTTTCGACGAGGCGTTTCAAGCCCGCTTCGCCGCCGTATTCCGGGTTGACCTGGGTGTAGTCGACGGTATCGTAGCCGTGCATCGAGCCCGGCTCGGCGGTGGTGATCGGCGACGCGTACAGGTGGCTGATGCCGAGCGCGGCGAAGTAGTCGACGTGCTTCGCGGCATCGTCGAAGGTAAAGCCTCGATGGAACTGGAGGCGAAGCGTGGAGCGCGGGACGGTCATGGCGTATCAGGCTCCGAAGAAACGTTGGTGGAGGCGGGAACGGTTGCGCCGCGGCGCGCGCGGTCGACGGCCAGCAGGCGATCGTTGAAGGCGTCGTCCTCGAACAATGCGTCGATCGGCAGACTCACGCGGCGGCGCCAGTTCGGATGCTCGTCGATCGAGCCGGGCAGATTGGGCTGCTCGACGAGGCCCAGCAGATCTTCGAGCGGGAATGTGACGAGCGGCCCAGGCGTGGCGGCGACGAAGGCAAGCGCTTCATCCACGGGCGCCTCGTCGGGCGGCGGCGCCGCCACGCCCGGCGCGGCGACGCCGGCCTGCTGGAACGCTTGCCAGAGCAGCGCGCGATCGGCGGCGCGTTCTTCCAGCGCCACTTGCTCCGCATCGCGGCCATCGGCGCGCGCCATGGTCTGGCCGATCCGGTTGCGCCACGTGATGTCGCTGCCGCGCCACCAGCCCGCCACGGTCGGCAGGTCGTGGGTCGTGGTGGTGCCGACGGCATTGCGATCCCACGCGTACGGCGGTTTGAAGCCCTTGCCGCTTTCCGCGCCTTCGAACCACAGCACGCGAATGCCGGCGAGACCATGCTCTTCGAGCCGTTCGCGAAAGCCGGGCGGCACGGTGCCCAGATCTTCGCCGATCACGATTGCGCGATGCCGCCACGATTCGAGCGCGATCAACCGCAGCAGGTCTTCGAGCGGATAGCGCAGATAGGCGCCGTTGCGCGCGCTCTCGCCTTCGGGCACGAGCCACAGGCGCCGCAAACCGAGAATGTGATCGATGCGGATGCCGCCCGCATGCGCGAACGCCGCGCGCAGCATGTCGATGAAGGCGGAGAAGCCCTGCGTGCGCATCGCGCGCGGCGAGAAGGTGGTGAGACCCCAAGCCTGTCCGGCCTGGTTGAACAGATCGGGCGGTGCGCCCACCGAGACACCTTGCAGCATGTCGTCGCGATACGACCATGCGTGGCTGCCGGCACTATCGCAGCCAACGGCGAGATCGGCGATCAGGCCGATGGCCATCCCGGCATCGGTCGCGGCCTGCTGGGCGTGCGACAGACCCTTGGCGGCGAGCCATTGCAGAAACAGATGAAAATCGACTTCATGCCGATGCGCTTCGGCAAAGGCTTCGACTTCCGCGCTGCGCGGATCGCGCAACGGTTCGGGCCAGTCGCGCCAGTGGCCCTTACCGTCCTCCTGCGCCAACTGCACGGCCTGCAACGCCTCGAAGCGCGCATGATCTTCGAGCGCGCGACCGGCACGTTCACAGAAACCGTGAAATTCGAGAGCGCGCGGTGTGCCGGCTGCGCGTTCCTGAGTGCAGAAGTTCTCGTACAGCGCGCGCAAAACCTTCAGTTTCAGCACCACCGCGCTCGGCCAATCGATCAGCGGCAAGTCTTCGAGCGCCGACCATGCGCTGGTGGCCTGCGCGGCCTCGAGCGCGGCGCGCGCGGCATCCTCGCCGAACACGGCGGCAGGGTCGATATGCGTGACGTTCAGCCACAAACGCGACGACGGCGAATACGGGCTGAAGCGACCCGGCTCGGCACTGAACATCGCGTGCGTGGGGCTGACGGCGAGCGCATGCGCGCCGCGCTTCGCGCTCTCGGTCGCCATTTGCGCGAGGGCCGTATAGTCGCCGAGGCCGCCGTCGCCAGTGCGGCGCAGACCGTACAACTGCGCGGCAATGCCCCACAGCGGCGGCGTTTGTGCCGGTCGTGCCGGTTGTGCCGTTTGCGCGGCGCCGCCGCCATGCAGCGTGTGCCATGCATCCGCGACGGTATAGCAGCGCGACGGCGCCACGGCCAATGTCATGCGTTGATCGTTGATCACCAGCGTGTGGTAGCCGGGCTCTTCGATCGGCGTGAGCAATGCTTCCGCGCCCTTCGGCACCGTGAAGCGGCCGTCGATGATCGAGCCGCTTTCGAGTTCGATCCGGTAGTGACTGGCGGATTTGATCGCCGCAGCCGGCAGCGCGATGCCGCGGTCGACCTCCGCGGTCATCAACGGCGGCAATTTGCGCCCGGACAGTTCGGCGTCGAGCGTGGCCGCGCTGTGCCGGATCTGCGTGGCGTTGGCGCAGGGCAAGCCCATCCGTTCGAGCAGCACGGCGAGCGTGCTCTCCGGTACATGCTGCGTCGTATGGTGCGCATCCTGCCACTCGACCTCGAAGCCGGCGCGCGTGGCAAGGGTAGTGATCGTATCGGTCGGGCGTCGGGTGCTCACGCGTGGCGCTCCTGTTGGCTCGCGATGCGCGCATCGTGGCCGATGGCGTAATCGCTGACGTCGCCGGTTACCCACGCGACAAACGCGTATGACGGCAACACCTTGGCGTCGACCTGCTCGCGCACGCGCGGCGGCGTTTCGAAAATTACCTTGCCGGCTGGCGGATCGGGAAACGCTACGTCTTCTTTCGAGAGATTCAACGCGATCGACAAGGTCTCGCCGTCGCCGAGTTTCCAGCGGGCAATCAGCGCATCGGCATCGTCGCCGTTTGCGGCGGTGAGCACGGTTGCGCCGAGCGCTTTCGAATGCTTCAGGCGCGGCGTGATCAGTTTTGCCCGCACGGCAAGCGCGGATTTGTAGAAGTGCATCCAGTCGAGCCGGTCTTTCGCGTTGTCGTCCGCGGACGCGCTTTGAACAGGCTCAGGCGGCGACGAGGCCTCGAAGGTTTTCGGGTCGTTCGGATCGGGAATCTGCGCGCGACGCTGTTCGTCGCTGAACGCCGAAAAGCGTGCGAATTCGCGACGCCGTCCTTCACGTACGGCGTCGGCGAGTTCGCCCGTGTAGTCGGTGAAAAACAGGAACGGCTGGGTCGAGCCGTATTCCTCGTCCATGAACAGCAGAGGAATTTGCGGCGACAACAGCAGCAAACCGGTGGCCGCCCGCAAGGCATCGTCCGACGTCAGTGTGCGCAGGCGTTCGCCGAATGCGCGATTGCCGATCTGGTCGTGATTCTGCAGGAACATCACGAATGAAGTGGTCGGCAGATGCCCGCTCGACTCACCACGCGGCGCGCCTTCGTGAATGGGTGACGGTTCGCCCTGATACGCGAAGCCTTCCGACAATACGCGTGCAAGGCGGCGGATGGGCTGATCTTCATAGGCGTGGTAGTAGCCTTCGGTTTCGCCCGTCAGCAGCACATGCAGCGTGTTGTGTGCGTCGTCGTTCCATTGCGCGTCGAAATGCGTTTCTAGCAGGCTTGCACTATTGCGCTCGTTTTCCAGTACCAGATGCACATGCCGCCCGTGCTGCACTTTCGCGCGGATATGGTCGGATAAATCGCGCAGCCATGCGGGATTGTCGATGGCATGCACCGCATCGAAGCGCAGGCCGTCGAAGCGGTACTCGTTGATCCAGTAGACGGCGTTGTCGGTGAAGAAGTCGCTCACTTCGCAGCGGTCGAAATCGATCGCGGGGCCCCACGGCGTGTGCGTGCCCTCGCGGAAGAACGAGCGGGCGTATTCATGCAGATAATTGCCGTTCGGGCCGAAGTGGTTGTACACCACGTCGAGAAATACCATCAGGCCGAGGCCGTGCGCGGCGTCGATCAGCGCTTTCAATTCTTCGGGGCGGCCGTACGCTGAATCGGGCGCATAGGGCAACACGCCGTCGTAGCCCCAGTTGTGCTGGCCGGGAAAATCGTTCAACGGCATCAATTCGATTGCCGTGACGCCGAGCGCGACCAGCGCGGGCAAACGCTTCATCACGCCGGCATAACCGCCCATCGCGCCGACGTGCAATTCGTACAGCACCGTTTCTTCCCACGGACGGCCATGCCAGTTCGTATGCTCCCAACGGTACGCGCGCGGATCGATCACTTCGCTCGGTCCGTGCACGTCTTGCGGCTGGAAGCGCGACGCGGGATCGGGCACCGCCTGTCCGCCATCGAGGCGGAAGCGATACAACGTGCCCGCGCCGCTCTCGACGGTCGTTTCGAACCAGCCGTTGCCCGTGGCGGTCATGTCGTGCGTGCCTTGGGCCGGTCCGTTTTCGATTTCCACCTGCACCGTCTTGCACGAAGGCGCCCAGAAGCGAAACCGGGTGCGCGGCTTCGCGCCCGTTGCGCCCAGCAACTGCGCGCTGAACGGCAGGCAATGCGCGTGATGGTGCGCGTGCGGATCAATCGGACTTTCGGACATGATTCATCACCATTCGGTTTTGCTTCCCGCCTACGTGGACGGCGACGTATCGCTACCGGGCATATGCGCACCCGGATCGGGCGGCAGGGCGGTCAATAAGCGCGGCCCGTGCTGCGCGCCGGCCTTCCAGCCCGTCTGCCAATCCGCTTCGCCGACTGGTTGCGCCGCCAGCATCACGAGGCTATGCGCGGCCACTTCGATGTCGGGCGTGGTCAGCGGGTGCGGCGCGCTTTCGGGCTCGGCCGTGTCTATCAGCACGTGCCATTCCAGGTGCGGCGCGGGCGGCACGAAACGCAAGGTGTCCGCCGAAGCGTTGAGCATCATCAACAATACTTCCGTTTCGCCATTCGAGCCCGGACCCGCGCGACGCAGCGTGAACGCGCGGCCTTCGGGGTCTTGCCAGGCTTCGATAGTGAGCGGGTCGCCGTGTTCATCGAACCAGCCGACGTCGTACAGACCGGGCAGTACTTCGCGGTCGCCGAACAGAAAGCGCGTTTCGCGCAGTAGTGGGTGCTGTTTGCGCAATGCAATCAGACGCGCGACGAACTCGGTCATCTGCCGCCCGTCGGGCGACTCCATGCGATCCCAGTCGAGCCATGATAGTTCGTTATCCTGGCAATACGCATTGTTGTTGCCGTGCTGCGTGCGCAGCGATTCGTCGCCGGCCAGCACCATCGGTGTGCCGAGCGCCATCAGCAGAGTGGCGATCAGCGAGCGGGCCACGCGCTTGCGCGTTTCGAGTATCGCCGGATCGTCGGTCGGACCTTCCACGCCCCAATTGCTGCTGCAGTTTTCATTGTGGCCGTCGTTGTTGTCTTCGCGATTCGCTTCGTTATGCTTGTGCTCGTACGCAGTGACGTCGGCGAGCGTAAAACCGTCGTGCGACGTGACGAAGTTGATCGAAGCCCATGGTTTCCTGAAGCGCCGGTTGAACAGATCGGCGGAGCCGGTCAGCCGCGCGGCGAGATCGGGGCGCAAGCCAGCGTCGCCGCGCCAGAAGCGGCGTACCGTGTCGCGGAAACGGTCGTTCCATTCGGCGAACCCCGGCGGATGATTGCCGAGTTGATAACCGCCCGGGCCAATGTCCCACGGCTCGGAAATCAGCTTGCGTTCCGACAGGATCGGGTCCTGGCGCAACGCGTCGAAGAAACCGGAACCGGGATCGAAGCCGTGTTGCTCGCGGCCGAGCGTCACGCCGAGATCGAAACGGAAGCCGTCGATATTGAACTTCGTCGACCAGTAGCGCAGCGAATCCATCACCATCTGCAGGACACGCGGGTGCACTACGTTGACGGTATTGCCGCAGCCGGTGTCGTTGATATGGTGGCGTTCGTCGCCGGGAACCAGGCGGTAGTAGCTCGCATTGTCGAGGCCGCGCCACGAGATGGTCGGCCCCGCCTCGTTGCCCTCGCAGGTGTGGTTGTAGACCACGTCGAGGATCACTTCAATACCGGCCGCGTGCAACTGGCGCACGGCGATGCGCATTTCGTCGAGCCGGTGCGTACTCAGATAAGACGGCTCCGGCGCAAAAAAAGCCGCGGTGTTGTAGCCCCAGTAATTGCGCAGGCCGCGCGCCACCAGAAAGCGGTCGTTCAGAAACGCGTGCACCGGCAGCAATTCGACTGCGGTGACACCCAGCTTCAGCAAATGCTCGATGAATTCCGGCGCAGCCAGCGCGGCGAACGTGCCGCGTTCGTGCTGGCGCAAATCGGGACGCAACATCGACACGCCGCGCACATGTGCTTCGTAGATGACGGTTTCGCCCCACGGTACATTCGGGCGCTTGTCGTGCGACCAGTCGAAAGCCTCGTCGATCACGACGCACTTCGGCATGGCCGGCGCCGAATCGCGCCGATCGATCGAGAGGTCGGCACGATTCGAATGCACGCGATAGCCGAACAGCGCGTCGGACCAGCGGAACTGCCCGACCAGTTTGCGTGCATACGGATCGAGCAGGAGCTTGTGCGGATTGAAGCGATGCCCATGCTGCGGCTGATACGGCCCGTGCGCGCGAAAACCGTACGCGGTGCCGGGGTGCGCGTTGGGCAGATAGCCGTGCCAGACTTCGTCGGTGCATTCGGGCAGCGTGAAGCGCCTGATCTCTTTGCGACCGGTGGGATCGAACAGGCAAAGCTCGATTTTTTGCGCATTCGCCGAGAACACCGCGAAGTTGACGCCGAGGCCATCCCAACTGGCGCCGAGCGGATAGGGCGAACCGGGCAGAAGCCGGTCGGGCATTGCGTGCGACATGATTCCCGTTCCTTGTTCTGTTTTATGAACGCTCTCGTGGGATTTCATGCAACGAGCGCGCCGCCCGTCGGCCGCGGGCTCGCCTTACTCCTCATCCGTCAATCCGCGCGCAACACGATCGTCGCCAAAGGCGGCAGCGTCAGCGCGGCGGAATTCGGCCAACCGTGGCTCGAGGCGTTGTCGGTATGAATCACGCCACCGTTGCCCATGTTCGAGCCGCCATACACGCTGGCATCCGTGTTCAGTACTTCTGTCCAGCGGCCGCCGCGCGGCATGCCGATCCGGTAGCCGAGGCGCGGCACCGGCGTCATGTTGCACACCACGACAAGTTCGCGCCCCTCGCCATCGCTGCGGCGGTAGGCATACACGCTGTTGCCGCTGTCGTCGCCTACCAGCCACTGGAAGCCGCCTGGCTCGCTGTCGAGCCGATGTAGCGCGGGGTCTTCGTGGTACAGATGGTTCAGATCGCGCACGAGCATCTGTACGCCGTGATGGTTCGGATCGTCGAGCAGATGCCAGTGCGGCGACGCGTCGTGGTTGAATTCGGCCATCTGGCCGAATTCGCCGCCCATGAACAGCAGCTTCTTGCCCGGATGCGTCCACATGAAGCCGAAGTACGCCCGCAGGTTGGCGAATTTTTGCCATCGGTCGCCGGGCATCTTGCCGAGCAGCGAGCCTTTGCCGTGCACCACTTCGTCGTGCGAAAGCGGCAGCACGAAACGCTCGGAATACGCGTACACCATGCCGAACGTCATCATGTGATGATGGTATTGGCGGTACACCGGGTCTTCCTGCATGTAATGCAGCGTGTCGTGCATCCAGCCCATGTTCCACTTGAACTGGAAGCCGAGGCCGCCGTCTTCGACGCGCGCCGTCACCCCTGGCCATGCGGTCGATTCTTCCGCAATCGTGATCGCGCCCGGAACGCCTGGCACATAGCCGACTTCATGATTCAGCCGCTTCAGAAACGCGATCGATTCGAGATTTTCGCGGCCGCCGTAGATGTTCGGCACCCACTCTCCGGCGTTGCGCGAATAGTCGCGATACAACATCGAGGCGACCGCATCCACGCGCAGGCCGTCGACGTGATAGCGCTTCAACCAGGCGAGTCCCGACGCCACCAGGAACGCGCTCACCTCGTTGCGGCCGAGGTTGTAGATCATCGTGTTCCAGTCCTGGTGATAGCCTTCGCGCGGATCGGCGTGCTCGTAGAGCGGCGTGCCGTCGAAGTCGATCAGGCCATGCGCGTCGTTCGGGAAGTGCGCCGGCACCCAGTCGAGAATCACGCCGAGACCGGCCGCGTGTGCCTTGTCGACGAACAGCGCGAACTGCTCGGGCTTGCCGAAACGGGCGGATGGCGCGAACTGTCCAAGCGGCTGATAACCCCACGAGCCGCCGAACGGATGCTCCGCGATCGGCATGAACTCGACATGCGTGAAGCCCATGCTTTTAACGTAGGGAATCAGCCGTTCGGCGAGTTCCTCCCAGGTCAAACCGCGCTGCCCCTCTTCGGCGACGCGCAGCCACGATTCGGCATGCACTTCGTAGATCGAGATCGGTGCGCGCGGCGTCTGTTTGTCGGCGCGCGATTGGATCCACTCGTGGTCGGTCCACGCGAACTGCTCGATTTCGTCGACGTGCGCGACCACCGACGCGGTGCCCGGCGGCTTTTCCGTTTGCATGGCACACGGATCGGCCTTCAACGGCAGCGGATGGCCGTCACGGGCAAGCAACTCGTACTTGTAACGCGTGCCCGGGCCGACGCGCGGCACGAACAATTCCCACACGCCGGCCTGGTGACGCAATCGCATCGGATGGCGGCGCCCATCCCATGAATTGAAGTCGCCGACTACCGACACGCGCCGCGCATTCGGCGCCCAGACGGCGAAGCGCACGCCCGGCACGCCGTCCACTTCCATCGGGCGTGCGCCGAGGCACTCGAGCACAGCATAGGGATCGCCGCCGGCGAGACGCCCCAGCGGTTCGTCGCCGAGAATGGGGCCGAACGAATACGTGTCCTCGATTTCCTGCACGGTGCCGTGCCAGTCGATACGCAGACGATAGGGCGCCGCCGAACTCACGCGACCGGCGAACAGCCCCGGTTTGAGCTGTTCGAGTTCGCCGAGCGTCGAACCATCGGCACGCGCGATAACCTTGACGTGCGAAGCATTCGGCAACAGCGCACGCACCACCGGACCCGCGTCCGTCTGATGCATGCCGAGCTGCGAGAAAGGATCGGGGTGACGCGCTTCGACGAGCGCGTCGATATCCAGTGGTTGGAGGCCTGCGGCCGGATCGTGCTCACTCATAATCGCCCTCGGCCGGGGTAGGCGGTGCGGCGGCGCCTGGCGCCTGGGTTGACGGATCGTGCTTACCGGTGTCGCCGAGCAGGCGGCTGGTGAGCGCGGCAAGGCCGCGTACCGGCAGACTGAGCCACGTCGGCCGATTGGCCGCTTCGTAACGGATTTCGTACGCGGCTTTCTCGATCAGGAACAGATCGAGCAGAGCCTGTTCGGCTTCCGGCGCGACCAGTTGCGTCGCCGAAGCGGCGGCAGCGGCCCGGTATTCTTTCAGGAATGTTTCGGTGGCGTGCGCACGGAAACGCTCAAAAAGGGCGCGCTTGCGATCGGCGGTCTGCACCGGCGCGCTTTCCGTCGTGGACTGCGCCGCGGCGCTCGCATAGGACAGCGAACGCATCAAGCCAGCGACGTCACGCAGCGGGCTCGATTTCTGGCGCCGCTCCTCCAGGGTACGCGCGGGCTCGCCTTCGAAGTCGATCAGATACGCGTCGCCCTGCGCGACCAGCACCTGCCCGAGATGGAAGTCACCGTGAATGCGCGTGCGCAACGCGCCTGCGTTGCCCGATATCAGTTTGCTGACCGCGTCGACCAGCGCCGCGCGACGGTCGATCAGGCTTTGCGCCAACGCTTTGGTGTCCGGATCGCTCATCTGCTCGATACGCGGCGCAAGCAGATCGAGCGCGCTTGCGAGCATGGATTGCGTGCCGTCGACCCACGCCTTCACCTGTTCGGCGCTGGCCGGTTCGGGGGCGAACGCCGGGTCGTCGGACGGCGAAGCGAGCGCCACGTGCAATTCGCCCAGGCGCTTGCCGATGATGCCGGCGAGCGCACTGTAGCCGTCCACGAGAATCGCTTCGTTGTCGCGGTCCGGCGATTGTGCTTCCGTATCGACCGCAATGGCCAGTTCATCCACCGAGCGGCGCAGGTAGTCGAGCGACCAGTTCCACGCGTCGCCCTGGTTGTCGATATAGCCTTGCAAGATCGCGAGTGTATGCGGCACGCCTTCGGGATCGACGCGCACCACTTCACCATACAGCGGCGCGGTGTTCGCGTAGCCGAGCTGGGTCAAGTAGCGGCTGATTTCGGCTTCCGGATGGATGCCGCTCACCAGACGCCGGACCAGTTTCAGCACCGCGGCATCGGCGATGATCAGCGAACTGTTGCTCTGTTCGGCCGCCAGCCAGCGAATCTCGGGCTGTTCGCCGAGATCGGCGAGTTCGGAGAAACGCTCGGTCGGGATGAACCTGATCTCACTCTTCTGCACGGTCGGAATCACCGCGCGCTCGCGCAGCTTGCGCAATACCCCGTGGGCGAAGATGGGCAGCGCGAACGCGTCGGTCAGATGGCCGACATTGCGGCCACGGCGAACGCGCGCCAGCGCCAGTTGAAGGAATAGCGGCGTGGTGGTTTCACCGCCCCATGTGATCGCGATCGGCACGACGTAGCGTTCGGTATGGTCGCCCACGTCGGCTTCGATTTCGGTGAACGCGAAGCCGCCTTGAGGAATCGTGGTCAACGCGGCGAGCCGCACCGCGTGCATCTTTTGATCCTTGGAGGCAAACCAGCGGCGCCGGCTCAGCCACGACGGCAGCACTTCGGATTCGAGCAAGCGGACGTTTTCCGGTGTCGGACCGACCTGGCCTTCGCGGATCACGATCGTGACGAATTCGGGCAGTGGCTCGGAATGCGCCTGCGCCCAGGTCGGGCGTTGGCCGCCTGAACACAGCAAGAACCACAGGAAACCGTACGGCGGAAAGGTCAGCAGATAGGTGAGCTGGCCGATCGCGGGGAATACGGAATCCGCGGTCATTTCAACCGGCACCGCGCCATTGAATTCGGATAGATCCAGCTCGACCGCTTGCGGTGCGCGTGACAGATTCGCCACGCACAGGATCGGCGGCTCGCCGGGTAATTCGCGGAGATACGCGAGGATTTTACGGTTTTCCGGCTTCAGGAAACGGATCGTGCCACGTCCGAAAGTCTGTTTCGCGCGCCGCGTGGCGAGCATGCGCCGGGTCCAGTTCAACAGCGAATGCGGGTCGCGGCTTTGCGCTTCGACATTGACGGCGTCGAAGCCGTACAACGCGCCCATTACCGGCGGCAGCACCAGTTGCTCGGGATCGGCGCGCGAGAATCCACCGTTGCGATCCGACGACCATTGCATCGGCGTGCGCACGCCGTCGCGGTCGCCGAGGTGGATGTTGTCGCCCATGCCGAGTTCGTCGCCGTAATAGATCACGGGCGTGCCGGGCATCGACAGCAGCAGCGAGTTGATCAGCTCGATGCGGCGGCGATCGCGCTCCATCAGCGGGGCGAGACGGCGGCGAATGCCGAGATTCAGGCGTGCGCGGCGATCGCTTGCATAGGTGTTCCACAGATAGTCGCGCTCGGAATCCGTGACCATTTCGAGCGTCAGTTCGTCGTGATTGCGCAGGAAAATCGCCCACTGATTGCTGGGGGCGAGGTCCGGCGTCTGGCGCATGATGTCGGTAATCGGGAAGCGGTCTTCGCTCGCAATCGACATATAGATGCGCGGCATCAGCGGGAAATGGAACGCCATGTGGCATTCGTCTTCGTCGCCGAAATATTCCTTCACGTCTTCCGGCCACTGGTTCGCTTCGGCGAGCAGCATGCGGTTGGGGTACTCGGCGTCGATGGTCGCGCGAATCTTCTTCAGCACCTCGTGCGTTTCCGGCAGATTCTCGTTGTTGGTGCCTTCGCGTTCGACCAGATACGGCACTGCGTCTAGCCGCAGCCCGTCGATCCCCATATCGAGCCAGAAGCGCATGATCTGCAGCACTTCCTTTAGCACGGCCGGATTGTCGAAGTTCAGATCGGGCTGGTGCGAATAGAAGCGGTGCCAATAGTAAGCACCCGCAACGGGGTCATGGGTCCAGTTCGACGGCTCCGAATCGATAAAGATGATCCGCGTTTCCTGGTACTTCTGATCGGTATCGGACCACACGTAGTAGTTGCGATGATTCGACCCCGGCTTCGCGCGGCGCGCGCGTTGAAACCATGGGTGCTGATCCGACGTGTGGTTGATCACCAGTTCCGTAATCACGCGGATGCCGCGTGCGTGCGCTTCCTGAATGAAGCGCTTCACGTCGGAAAGCTGGCCGTAGTCCGGATGCACATTGCGATAGTCGGCGATATCGTAGCCGTCGTCGCGGCGCGGCGATGGATAGAACGGCAGCAGCCAGATCGCATTGACACCGAGCTCGGCGATGTAATCGAGCTTCGCGATCAGGCCGGGAAAGTCGCCTACGCCGTCGTTGTTCGCGTCGAAGAACGACTTGATGTGTACCTGATAAATGATCGCGTCTTTGTACCAGAGCGGATCGTCGCTCAAGGCAGCAGGTTTGCTGCGCCGATGCGAGCGCGCTTTGGCGGCGCTGCCGGTGCTCACGTTGGTCGAGGCTTGCGGCGGAGTTTGGGCTGGATCGTCACGCTTCATGTGCGCCTTCCGTAGAGGTGGGGTTGCCAGCGTCGTCTGCGTGATAGTCGCTGTCGGCGGCAGCGGGGCGCTCGGCGGGCAGGCCGCCAAGCGGCGCGATGCGCCAGATCGAAAACGGTTGATCCGAACCGAGGCGGACATGCTGCCAGCGGCCGTGCCATTCGAAGCGGGCGCCCGTCATCTGATCGGTCACTTCCAGTGCGCCATGATCGTGCAGATTCCAACGCTGGAAAGTGTCCCACGACAATTCGATATCCGCCCCCTGTTCGTTGAACGGGTCGAGATTGATTGCCACCAGGATGACGTTATCGCGTGCTTCGGTCGCTTTCTCGAAGAACAGAATGTTGTCGTTGTGCGCGGTGAGGAACGTGAGGCCGAGATGCGTGTGCAGCGCCGGGTTCGCGCGTCGAATCCGGTTCAACGCACTGATTTCGCCGACGATATTGCCCGGCCGGTTCCAGTCCCACGCACGCAACTGATACTTTTCGGAGTCGAGATATTCCTCGCTGTTCGGCAGCGCGGCGGCCTCGCACAATTCGAAACCGCTATACACACCCCATAAACCGGCGAGTGTGGACGCGAGCGCCGCGCGAATCAGAAAGCCCGAACGCCCCGACGATTGCAGATGCCGCGGGTTGATGTCCGGCGTGTTGACGAAGAAATTCGGCCGGTAGAAATCGCGCGCGCCGGTTTGCGTGAGTTCGGTCATGTACTCGATGAAATCGCGCTTCGATTCGCGCCACGTGAAGTACGTGTACGACTGCGAGAAACCGATCTTGCCGAGGCGGTTCATCATGCGCGGTCGCGTGAAGGCTTCGGCGAGGAAGATCGTGTCGGGATAGCGCGAACGCACGTCGTTGATTACCCATTCCCAGAACGGCAGCGGCTTGGTGTGCGGATTGTCCACCCGGAAAATATGCACGCCGGCTTCGATCCAGAACAGGAAAACGTCGCGCAGCGCGAGCCACAAATCAGGTTTGGCGTCGTGCGCATAGAAGTCCGGATTGACGATGTCCTGATACTTCTTCGGCGGATTTTCCGCGTAACGCAGCGTGCCGTCGGGGCGCCACGCAAACCAGGTGGGATGCTCCTTGAGCCATGGGTGATCCGGCGAGCACTGGATCGCGAAATCGAGTGCGATTTCGAGGCCGTGCGCGTGCGCGGCGGCCAGCATCTGCTTGAAGTCGTCGAGCGTGCCGAGTTCGGGGTGCACGGCGGTGTGGCCGCCTTCGGCCGCACCGATTGCATACGGGCTGCCGACATCGCCCGGTTGTGCATTCAGCGTGTTGTTGCGGCCTTTGCGGTTCGTCATGCCGATCGGGTGGATCGGCGGGAAGTACAGCACGTCGAAACCCATGTCGCGGATGCGTGGCAATTTCGTGACGACGTCGGCAAAGGTGCCATGACGCGATTCGTCGTCGCTCATCGAACGCGGGAAGATCTCGTACCAGCTGGCGAAACTCGCGGCGGTCCGCTCGGCGTCGATCTTGTAGACGATCGGATCGCGGCTCAGGAACGGCCGGTGGCGCGCGGCGCTCATCGCCTGCGCGGTGGCCGGCTCGAGCAGCAAGGCGAGCTTCGTTGCGGCGTCCGCCTTGGTGAAGCGTTTGACGATTTGCTCGAGCGGTTCGGTCACGGCGCCCTCTACCGTTTCCACTTCGGCGAGCACGAGTGCGAACAGATGCGCGGCTTCTTCGAGTTCGAGTTCGACGGTTTGGCCCGCTTTCAGCTTCTTCTGGATATGCTCGACCAGCGAAGCAAAGTCGTCGCGCCATGCAATGACCGTGAATTCGTGGCGGCCGAGCCGTTCCAGCGGAATGCGCGCGCTCCAGATATCCAGGCCAGCCGGTTGTGCCGGGCGCATCGGGACTTCGTGCCAGGCGGTTTCGTCGGCTGCGCGCCAGATGACGGCAGCGGCGATCTTGTCGTGTCCTTCGGCGAAGATCGCGGCGGTGATTTCGGCGCGCTCGCCCACCGTGCGCTTGGCGGGAAAGCGGCCGTTGTCGACCGCGGGCGTCACGCTCTCGATCGCCACGCGCGGCGCGTTGATCGCTTCGAGCACCGTCTTGTGGCCGCTGCGCTTGCCGGTCGCCTTGTCGATCGGCGGCGCGAGCCGGATCGGCTGCTCGGCGACGCCGCGGAACAAGCGCACGGCGCCGGCTGCGAGCGTGAATGGTGTCAACGTGGCGGGCGTGGCATGTCCGGGCGCGTCGAGCGGCACGAAGCGCGTGAAATTGCCCGGTACGCCCGCCAGGAAGCGCGCGGGATCGACGCGCACAGGCGCACCGAGTTCGGGATTGATGGCGATCAGGATTGCTTCGCCGGCGTCGCGCAGATCGGCCGTGTCGGCGCGCAGCAACACGGCTGCCGGCGCGCCGGGCCCGCTTAGCGGACGCAATTCGCCGTTGCTGTGCAACGTTTTCGTCTTGCTTACCAGTTGGTTCGCATGGCTGATCCGCTCGGAGAGATCGAATCGCTTCGACTGGCTGGCAAGCGCGAACTGCGCCGCGTCGCCGCGTGTTTGCGACATCGGCTCGGCGATGCCGTACTCGAAGCCCATCGGCATCATCCAGCCGGTGCCGATGGAGGCCGACGCGAACAGCGCGCGCCGGTAGGCCCGCTCGACGATGGCGGCGTCGTGCGCCTCGCCGAGGTCGGCGGCAAGGCGGGTGCCGTAAGGCGCTTCCGGAAAGGCGACCGGGGCGGCGATGCGGGCGAGGGCCGCATGTTCTTCCACCATCCAGCTGGCGCGGAAGTCCCACCAGCGCACTGACGAAAACACGCTGTCGAAGCCCGCGCCTGCGAGGCCGAGCAGATCGCCACGGGCGAGACCCGGCGTCGCGGCGAGGAAGCGCACTTCCGGGTGCTTTGCGCGAACCGCGTCGCCGAGTTGCCGCCAAACGGCGGCCGGCACACGGTGTGGTGAATCGAAGCGGAAGCCGCTCACGCCCGCGTCGGCGAGTGCCAGCAGTTGCTGGGTCCACCAGCCGACTAGCGCCGCACGGCTGGCGCCGTCGTTGAAGTTGGCATACGCGACGTTGTCCTCGCGGTGCACGTGGCGCGGATCGAGGCGTGCCTCTTCAGACTCGAATGGGTGGAACCAGTCTGCATGTTCTGCGTATAGCACGCCATCGGCGGCCATCCGGTCGATCACCAGATCGACCAGCAAGGCCAGGCCATTCTGGCGAGCGGCCTGTGCCAGCGTGCGGATCGCTGTCGTGGCAGATTGCTGGGTCTCGAACACAGGATGCAGCCGGCTGTGGTTGCCGACCACCTGCCCATGCCCGCCTCGCCCGGGCTCGAAGACGCTGCCAATCAGCGCGTGATCGAAGCCCAGCCCGGCTGCGTGAGCAAACTGTGCGGGCCATGCATCGAGCGGCCCGACGAGAAGTGAATGAAAAAAGTAAATCCGCGGCGCGTACCCGTTTGGGGATTCCATCGGTCGTTTCCAGATTCGTCCTGCTGCGGTGTGGATGCAATTGACATGCGATCACAGCGCTCATTGGGCTTCCAGAGCCGGATACCGCGCGATGCGCAAAGCGAGGGCGCGTACTGGTCAATGTAGTGCAAAGATCGTCACGCCGCTGGCCAGTAACAGGTGCTTTGACGCCAGGCTTCAAGAGCGCGCGAGCGGCCAGAACTATTCGCAAGACGCAGCAAACGTTGTGCCAGTGCGTTTTTAGACCGGATGGATCGAAGCGAAAAGGTGGGGGATGCGCGCCCGGCAGGAAGGGGCGCGGAGTGGCCCCGGGGCGAAGTTGCCCGCGGGCGCGGGCGGCCCGCGTGTAAAACGGGCGGGCGTCGTCCGGGTTTTACACGGCTACGAACCGAGCAGGCCCGCTGCGATGTTCACGCACAAGCCGAGCACGGCGACGTTGAAGTAGAACGACAGGATTGACTGCGCGAGTGCCGCGCGGCGGATCGATCGCGAGCGCAGCACGACATCCGAGGTTTGCGAGGCCACCGCGATGGTGAACGAGAAATACAGAAAGTCCCAATAGTTCGGCTGGAGCTGGTGGTCGGGAAACAGCAGCGCGGTTTCCGTCGTATCCAGGTCGTAGTACAGCCGCGCGTAGTGCATCGTGAAAATGGTCGGAATCAGGAACCATGCACCGAACAACGTGAGCCCGGTCAGAAGATAGTGCCAAAGCGTCGAGGCGCCGGCCGTGCCCTTCACCGAGGCAAGTTCGAGCACGATCGCAACAATACTGGCGATCGTGGCTGCGCAGATCACGACCAGCACCACGCCGGCGTTTTCATCGTCGCGCCGTGCGAACTCGCGGACCCGGCCTTCGTCGGCCATAGCCATGTGCATCCAGATCAGCACGAGATAGCTCCATACCGCGGCATCCCAGCCGGCCAAGGTGCGCGCCATCGGGCTTGCGTGTTTGGGGAGCAGCAGCAGTGCGACCACGAGGCCGACGGCGAGGCCGACCAGCATACGTGGTCGATTGCGAAGAACCTGTGGATAGTATTTTATGGACATGTGATCAAGGGAAGGCCGACTGTGTCGCGAATTCTACTCGCGCTTCGAGCGCCATTTGTCGAATCGGTGAATCACAGGCTATAGTCTTTTGCAGTGGTCCAGCGTACGGGGTCTGATTGAAAGGCGATTGGCAGGCGGCACGCCTGTCGCCTTGCATACCGTGCGCCCAGGCCGGGCAGAAGCCTTTCATCAACACAACGTAATGCGCTTCGCATCGGCATCATGCAGTCTCACGAGACCGCTTAAGCGGCGCCAGGCCAGATTTTTTGGGGTAGAGAAATCGAGGTAACGCGCGGGCGCTTTTCGCGCCATGCCACATTACGGCGGCGTTGCCCGTTGAGAATGACTCACGATCGACTCACCATCTGGAGTCCCCATGACAGATGCTTCCGAGAACAAAGATGCGCACCACGAAGTGACGCATTTGGCCCGGTTCCCGTCGTCTACTTCATCGTCCTCGCAGTCGCCTCCGCTTCAAGTTTCGCGTTCGTTTTCAGCCTCGCGCCGGGCGTGGGTGCTGGGCGCGTGTGCCGCTGCCGCGGCGCTCGCGTTTGCCGGCGCGGGCCGTTCGTTCTCGTGGGTCGCCCCGGCGTTTGCCGACGCGCCCGCCGGCGGCGGGCTCGACGCTTTCCTCGCGCTCTCGCAGCGTCTCACCGGCCGCACGGGTTTCGACGCCGTGCTCGGCAAGCGGGTCTATGACGCGCTTGCGAAATCCGACAGCCAGTTCGCGCAGAACGTCGCCGCGCTCAACACGTGGCTGCAAGGCCACGGCGGGGTGCCGTCCGACACCGTCACGCAGGCACTGGCGGCCGATCAGCCCGCGCTCGCCAAGTCCGTCAGCGCGATCATGCGTGCGTGGTATCTCGGTCTTGTGGGTGACATGCCGCATGTCGACGTGGTCGCTTATGAAAAAGCGCTGATGTTCGAACCGGTCAAGGACGTGCTGACAATTCCGTCCTATTGCCGCGACGTGCCGTTCTATTGGACGCAGAAACCGGTGAGCACCTGAACGACGTTCCTCTCGCGCGTGCCGTGTCGATTGTCGTAGCGCCGGATCGCCTGACTGAGCCGTTCGACGAAACGCCGGCACGTGGGATCAGCAAGCAACGATAAGCCAGGATAAGAGGGCAACAATGGCAAACTCAAATTCCGCCGACATCGTCGTAGTCGGATCGGGCGTGGCAGGTGGGCTGGTTGCACATCAGATGGCGCTGGCCGGTGCATCGGTGATTCTGCTCGAGGCCGGGCCGCGAATTCCGCGCTGGCAGATCGTCGAGAACTTCCGCAACTCGCCGGCCAAGTCCGACTTCGCGACGCCCTATCCCTCCACGCCTTACGCGCCGCATCCCGAGTACTCGCCGGCCAACCATTACCTGATCCAGAAGGGCGACTATCCGTACAACTCACAGTATGTGCGGCTGGTCGGCGGCACGACGTGGCACTGGGCGGCCGCTGCCTGGAGGCTGTTGCCGGCGGACTTCAGGTTGCACACGCTGTATGGCGTGGGACGTGACTGGCCTTATCCGTATGAGACCCTGGAGCCGTGGTACCAGGCGGCCGAAGTGCAACTGGGTGTTTCCGGCCCGGACAGCACGATCGATCTCGGTTCGCCGCGCTCGCAACCCTATCCGATGAGCCAACTGCCGCTGTCGTACATGGATCAGCGCTTTAGCGACGTGCTCAACGCGCAGGGCTTCAAGGTGGTGCCCGAGCCGGTCGCGCGCAACAGCCGTCCCTACGATGCGCGGCCCACCTGCTGCGGCAACAACAACTGCATGCCGATCTGCCCGATCGCGGCGATGTACAACGGCGTGGTGCATGCCGAGAAGGCCGAGCAGGCCGGTGCGAAGCTGATTGCCGAGGCGGTTGTGTACCGCGTCGAAGCGGACAACAAAGGGCTCATTACGGCTGTCCACTACAAGGACCCGAACGGCAACAGCACGCGCGTGACCGGCAAGCTGTTCGTGCTCGCCGCAAACGGCATCGAAACGCCGAAGCTGATGCTGATGTCGACCTCCGACAAATTCCCGCACGGTATCGGCAACAGCTCCGACCAGGTGGGCCGTAACCTGATGGATCATCCGGGCACGGGCGTCACCTTCCTCGCCAACGAACCGCTGTGGCCAGGGCGCGGGCCGATGGAAATGACCTCGATCGTCAACTTCCGCGACGGCGCGTTCCGCTCCGATTACGCGGCGAAGAAGCTGCATCCGTCGAATGGCGTGCCGACCATGGGTGTGACCGCCGACCTGCTGAAAAAGGGTGTGACGGGCGCCGAGCTCGACCGCCAGATTCGCGATCGCGCGGCTCGCACGCTGAACATCAACAGTTTTCACGAGCATCTCCCTGAGCCGCAGAACCGCGTGGTGCCATCGGCGGATCACAAGGACGCGCTGGGCATTGCGCAACCCGAGATCTACTACTCGATCAACGACTACGTGAAGAAGAGCGCGGCGAACACGCATGAGCTTTACGCGCAGATCGCCGCGCTGTTCGGCGGCGCCGAGGTCTCGTTCGACGATACATTCGCGCCGAACAATCACATCATGGGTACCACCATCATGGGCAGCGATCCCGGGGATTCGGTCGTCGACGTGGATTGCCGCACGCACGATCACTCGAATCTGTTCATTGCCAGCAGCGGCGTGATGCCCACTGCAGCCTCCGTGAATTGCACGCTGACGATCGCGGCCTTGTCGCTGAAACTGGCGGACAAGCTCAAGCGTGAAATCTGAGCCTGAACGGAGAGCCAACATGATGAAGAACACCTCTCGCGTGCAGCCGGCCGATCTGCCTGTTCAGAGCATACGTCGTCGCCGTTTGCGGGTGGCGACGCTGGCGGCCATTTTTGCGCTATTCGCGCTGTACGTTGCGTGGCACGAAGCACGTGGGCCGGGCGAACGGCATAACGATGAACTGCCGATCACGCAGGCTCACGCGGACGATGCCTCGCAACCGTCCAATGCGGCGGGTACGCCGGCGGCGGTGGCCGGCGGCGATCTCGTGAAGCGCGGCGAGTACCTTGCGCGCGTCGGCGATTGCGTCGCGTGTCACACAGCGGACAAATCACGCCCGTTTGCGGGCGGCCTGCCGATCAACACGCCGGTCGGCACGATCGTGACGCCCAACATCACGCCGGATCCGGACACCGGTATCGGCCAATGGAGCGACGCCGATTTTCTGCGCGCGATGCACGAAGGTATCGGCAAGGGCGGCGAGCGGTTGTATCCGGCGTTTCCGTACGTGGAGTACACCAAGGTCACCGATCAGGACGTGATGGCGATTCGCGCGTATCTGAAGACACTGACGCCGATCCATTACGCGCCGCCGGGCAATACCCTGAAATTCCCCTTCAACCAGCGCTGGCTGATGGTGTTCTGGAATCTGTTCAATTTCAACGAGGGCCGCTTTGTTCCCGATCCGAAGCAAAGCGCCGAGTGGAATCGCGGCGCGTATCTGGTCGAGGGACTCGCGCATTGCGAGGAGTGCCATACGCCGCGCAATTTCATGCAGGGCTTGAAGACGAGTTCGCGTTTCTCCGGCGCGGTCCAGGCTGGCTGGCACGCGTACAACATCACACCCGATAAGAACAGCGGCGTGGGCAACTGGAGCGATGACGAACTGGCCGCGTATCTGTCGACCGGGGCGGCGCCGGGCCGCGCCAATGCGGCCGGCCCGATGGCCGAAGTGGTGACCGACAGCACGCAATACCTGACGCAAGAGGACGTCGGCTCAATCGTCAAGTATCTGCGTTCGCTGCCGCCGATCAGCGGCGGAGAATCCCGTCCGCGCGACCAGTGGGGCAATCCCGCCGCCGACGACGTCACCACGTTGCGCGGCACCACGGTCAATGCGGTGAACGGCGCGCAGCTGTTCATCGCCAATTGCGCGACCTGCCATAACTGGACGGGTCAGGGCATCGGCGCAAGCGCGCCGGGGGCGTACCCCTCGTTGATTCACAACTCGGCGGTCGGCGCGAGCGACGCCAACAATCTGGCGATGGTGATTCTGCACGGCGTGACTCGTACGACGAAACAGGCCGATGTGCTGATGCCCGCCTTCGGCACCGAGCTCACCGACGATCAGGTGGCGGCGATCACCAACTACGTGACCAAACAGTTCGGCAATCCGCAGTCCACGGTGACGGTGGATCAGGTGGCCAGGTTGCGCACTCAGCAATAACGACTGCGTCAATGGCGCGTTTCCCGGTAAGTTATGCCGGAGACGCGCCATTTTTGCGTCGTTTCTACGTGATCCCGGTGCTTTGGCACGCCAGGAAAAGATAGGGAGCGCGCATACGCATTTGCGCATGCCGATCTATCATGAACGCATGGCTTCCGTACCCGTCAATCCCGTCCAGCATCATTTGACCAATTCAAGCGGCCGCGACTTTGTCGTAGGCGATTTGCATGGCTGCGTCGATGCATTGCGCTATCTGCTGCGCGACATCGCGTTCGACCCGGCGCGCGACCGGCTGTTTTCGGTCGGCGACCTGGTGGACCGCGGCGAACATTCCGAGCAGGCGCTAGCCCTGCTCGACAAGCCGTGGTTTTATGCGGTGCTCGGCAATCACGAAGACACCTTGTGCGCGGTTGTCGATGGACGCATGCGGCGGCAGTGGTGGTATGGAATCGGCGGGACGTGGGCCGCGAATGTCCCCGACGAACGCTTGCAGCAGTATGCCGAACGTCTGCGGACGCTGCCGCTCGTGCGAGTGGTGGGCAGCGGTAAGGAGCGCTTCAATATTCTGCATGCCGAATTCTTCGGCACGGACGCTGAACTCGACGCCGGGAATTATTCCGATGAAACGCGCCAGCAATTGCTGTGGGGGCGCGATCTGGCCGTGGGCAATGGCGATCCGCAGCGTCAGCGTGGCCTTTCGCTGACCTATTGCGGCCATACGCCTGTACGCGACATCCAGCAGATCGGCTCGCAGGTGTTTATCGACACGGGCGCTTTCGGGCCCGGCGGCAAGCTGACGATTGTGGAGCCGCTGGCGCTACGGCGCTGGTCGATCTCGGTCGAGGCGGCACGGGAGAGCGGCGCGGCGGCGTTGGCCCTGCCCTGATGGCCGCTCAACCCACCTGATTGAGTTCGAACACGATATCGACGGTGGTGCCGTTCCAGTTGTATTCCAGATACGCCGCGTGATGGCAATCGCGCAGCAGCGTGGTTCTGAACGCGGCGAGGCATTCGCCTTCGTCATCCCGCACCGACGGATACACAATGCCCGGCGCGCCGGCCTCGCGTACGGCGCGGCCTAGCGATTGCCCGGCGACGTAATCGTCGGGCGACAGCACCGCCGGATCGAGCGACGCGTCGCCGCGGATATCGACCACGTTGCCTTGCGCCACCACGGTGTAGAGGCGCATCTGCTGGCGCATGGGCGGCTCCGCGGTTGCCTCCAGAAACTTCCCTGTGTGATAGCGCGTCTCGGCGATTGCCGTGGCCCGTGAGCGGGCGCAGTAGAACACGCCATACGTGCCGTCAGAGAAGCGGCTGCCGAGTGGATTCAGGTGCGTCAGCGCGGCCATGATCGGACCGTATCCCGAGCCGAAACGGCGCTCTTCGCGGGGCACGAGATCGAGTTCGCCGACTTCGGTGCGCAAGCGGTCGTTGGTCATTGCTTCGAGCGCATAGAGCGCGTCGAAGTCTTCGGGCGAGGCGACCCGATCGAACAGATTGACGGCCGGAAAGCGCGTGGGAATCACGCGATACGCGGGCGACCAGTCGAGCGGCGCGCTGCGCCAGCGGTCCTGCCAAAGCGGTTTTGTCACGCCCAGCCGCCTCGCATTGCGTCGAGATACTGGCGCACGGCCACGAGGTCGCTGATGTTGCCGGCCAGCATGCGGTCGAGCGCACGGCGGCCGCCGAACGGCGGGGCGCTGTTGGGGCGCTTGACCCAGGTATCGGCAACGCCGGGTTGCGGCAGCAGGATTTGTAGCGACTTATAGATGCCTAGCAGCAGCGACAGGCGTTCCAGCGTGTCGCGCCCCAGACGAGCCGTTTGCGGGGCGGATTTCCATTTGAAATAGGTGGAGCGGCCCGGCGAGCCGAGCAGGACGATCTGCTCTTCGGCGCTCAAATCCCAGTCCCGCGCGATATTGAAGAACGCGCGCAAGCCTGCCGCCGACATTTCGGTAAGCGTGGGTTCCGAAGCAGGCCGACGAATCGGCAGTTCGGGTTGCGTGGCGCGGGCAGCGTGAGCCATGACTGAGTGAGTCCTTATCTGTACTTGTGATTGATATTAGTCTAAAAATGGATTTTTGCAAGAGAATATAATCCCGGCTCGTTATGAGGCCGAAGATCAGGAGAAGCAGGAGATGTGGGTTCGTGCAGTAGCAACAGCAGTTGCAGTGTGGTGTGTGTCGGGTGCGGCAATGGCCGCTGGTTATGCGGAAGTGTGGAACCCGCCCGAGGCGACCGGGCACGCGGCGAAGCACGCAAAGAAAGCGGCAGGTGCCACCAAGGTCAAGCCGGTCGCCGGCGCAAAGACGGGTTTGACGCACGCGGCGAGCGCTCAGCATGGCGCGCAACGGGCTGCGTCGGCGTCGAAGAGCGGCGTGCATGGCGACGTAAAGAAGGTCGCCAGCAAGAATGTTGGCCACGGCGGCGCGCTCAAGGGCGCGGGCAAGCCTAAGTCGAAAACAGCCGTGATCGCGCAGGGTAAAAAGCCGCACGCAAAAATCGCTCAGGCGAAACCGGGGAAACCGGGCCAAGGCAGGGTCATGCGCGCCAACCTGATTCAAGGCCATGCAGCACCTACTCACGCGGTCAAGGTGACGGCGAAAACCGGTGCTTCGGCCTCAATGAGCGCACCGGCCAAGGCCGTAAACGGAGCGCCGGGCCCCGCTGCCGCGAACGTCACCGCAAGTCCCGCAGGCTCAAACACTAATCCCGCGACCGCCAGCAGCGGTTCGTTGCCACCGATCCTTCACTAACCAATCGCCGGTTCAGGCGGCGCGTTTGCGTTTGGTCTTTGCCCCCGGCGGCCCAAGCGCGGCGCGGCCGAGTTCGACGATGCGCGCCGAGAGCGTTTCGAGCCGTGGCGACTGGACCTTCCAGGCATGCCAGTACAACTCGACGTCGGTGGGTTGCTTCGGCGCAAGATCGACCAGTTCGCCGCGCTCCACCGCGTCGCCGAATTCCAGTTCGGGCACCATGCCGTACGCCAGGCCACGCTGGATTGCCATGTAGCGCGGCACCGGTGCCGGCACGTAATGGCACGGATAAGCCTCCGGCGGCAGACCGAAGCGTGTCTCGAGAAAGCGCGCCTGCAACGCGTCCTTGCGTGAGGACAGGATGACCGGCGCGCGCCGCGCGCTTTCGCGCGTCAAGCCATTCGGAAACCAGCGCTCGACGAACGCAGGCGACGCCACCAGCCGGTAGCGCATCGCGCCGAGCCGTTCCGCGAAACAACCGCGCATGGGAGCCGGTTCGGTCGTAATGCAGCCGATCGCGAGACCGGAGGCGAGCAGCGCGTAGGTGTGATCCTGATCGTCGACGGTCAGATCCAGCAGGACGTTTTCCCGCAGAAGGATCTCGGCGAGCGCGGGGAAAAACCACGTGGAGAGCGTATCCGCGTTGACGGCCGCGGCGACGTTCAGCAGCGCTTCATTGGCGCCTGCCAGATCGCTGGCAAAGTCGTCTTCGAGCAGGGCGGCGCGACGCAAATACTGCAATAGGCGCTGGCCCATCTGCGTTGCGCGGCACGGGCGGGTGCGCACGATCAGCGGACTGCCGAGGCGTGTTTCGAGCGCCCGCACACGCTGCGATACCGCCGACGACGTGATGTTCAGGCGCGCGGCGGCCTGCTCGAAACTGCCGGTTTCGATGACCGCGCGCACCGCGGTGGTTTGTCGGGGGTCGAGGTCCACTAAGTGCCTTTGCGGTGATAAGCGGTGATAACCCTCATGCAGCCTTTCGCGGCCGGCCGCCTTTCTTCCCGTTCTCGCGCGCAGCCGCCGATTTCGCCTCGGATTTCACGCTGCCGCCAGTACGGCCAATATCGCGCATCCATGCTTTTGAGCCGAACACACCGTCGATCAGACCATGCACCGACACGACCACATCAAGCGCCGGAAAAACGAGCGCCGAGCCGAGACCGAAAATGTCGATCGAGCGCAAATCGACAGCCGACGCATTGTGCAGCCCCTCAATATAGGCGACGGGCACTAACAGCGAAATGTCGTTGGTCAAGGTGATTTCGAGCCGTTTCGTGCGCGGCTGATAAGATGCGCTGCGCGCGGCGGGACGCCTCGCGGTTTCAGCGCCGCGCTCCCGCGCAAGCCGCCATTCATCGCTGCGATTCATGAGTGGATTCCTTTCCATGCGGAGCACAGGAACGGCACCATTTCGGTAATGCGTTTTGCCAGCCGGCGCGCTTCGCGTTCTGAATACCCTCGGGCCATCGCGGATGGAAACCGGGCCGTTGGGAAAATTCAAGATAAAGATAATCTCACCATCCGGACCGAGAACATGAACATGAGGCGGCGCGTGATCGTGAGGGTAGATAACCACGATCAGCCCGTCGATCCGGGCAAGGATGGGTGTGGCAACGATTATATACCGTAGCCGCTTGGGTTTTTATGAAAGCGCGTCCGAATGCCTCAACCGCTGGCCAGGCCGTTCGTCACCAACCGCAACGTCTCCATCGACCGCTTGTCCCGCACCCGCGAATGCAGCGTCACGCGCGATTCCGGCAACTGCGGCAGCCCTAGCCGCAGACCCACATCGACCAGGCCTCGCGGCGCGACTCTACGCGCCAGCGGCGACACGGCGAGGCCGGCCGAGAGCGCGGCGCCGACCGCCGCCACGCCGCCGCCGACGAACACTTCCTGCCACGCCAGCCCCGCCTTGTTCAGCGCGTGCAGCGCGACTTCGCGCACGTTGCATGGCGGACTCAGCAGCGCTAACGCCAACGGCTCGCCAGTACGCGGCAGCCATTCCGGCGTGGCGAGCCAGCCGAGCGGCTCGCTGAACAGCACCTGCGCGTCGTCACGCGGAGGCTCGTCGGCGCCATAGCGAACGATCACCGCGTCGAGGCGGCGCTCGTCGAATTGCGCGACTAGCGCCGCCGACGTGCCCAGATGCAACTCGACCACCAAGCCCGGATCGTGCGCATTGAGCCGCGCCAGCAACTGCGGCAAATTCGGTCCCGCGACATGCTCGCTCAGCCCCAACGTGAGCCGCCGGCGCTCCACCGACAAGGAACCGAGCGCCCGCTCATGCGCGCTCAGCAGATCGCGAGCCGCGCCAAGGAACGCGTTGCCATCCGCGGAGAGACGCACCACGCGCGGCGTGCGCGCGAGCAACTGCTTGCCGAGGTGGGCCTCCAGCCGCTTGAGCTTCAGGCTGACGGCCGATTGCGTGGTGTCGAGCGCATCGGCGGCCCGTGTGAAGCTATGCAGGGCGGCGACCAGCACGAAGGCACGCACCGCATCGAGATCGAGGACTTTCATTTCAATTGAATATAGATGAAATAGCCAGTGATGTCTGTTTATTATGAATGAGCGCGCCTAAGCTGTGTTTACCCCATCACAGCAAGCAAGGAGTTTCACCATGCCGCTCACACGAATCGCATTGCGCGCCGGCAAGCCGGCGCAATACCGGAAGGCGCTGACGGACAGCATTCAGCGTTCGCTGGTCGACACCTTCAATGTGCCGAAAGACGACATCTTCATGCTGATCACCGAGCACGACGCCGGCAATTTTGTCTACGACAAGCAGTATCTGAACGTCGAACGCAGCGACGATCTTGTGATCATTCAGATCACGTTGAACAACACGC
Organism: Paraburkholderia sp. BGA-UO-ETr-F12; assembly: GCF_059567945.1. Lineage (NCBI taxonomy): Bacteria > Pseudomonadati > Pseudomonadota > Betaproteobacteria > Burkholderiales > Burkholderiaceae > Paraburkholderia > Paraburkholderia sp. BGA-UO-ETr-F12. Next base: position 200,222 of record NZ_JCAQOZ010000051.1, read on the forward strand.
GTACGCTCGAACAAAAGAAGGCGCTGTACCAACGCATGGCGGATGAACTGGCGGAGTCGCCGGGGCTGCGGCGAGAGGATGTGTTCATCAATCTCGTCGAAGTGCTGAAGGAAAACTGGTCGTTCGGAAATGGGATTGCGCAGTACGCGCTCTGAGTGAGCGGCGGGCGCGACAGGCGGCGTGACGAACCTGATGCGCCGCCGCCGGAGGGTACCGCGTCGCTATAATGGTTCGCTGTCCTTTCCTCGCACAACGAACCCGCCGCCATGACATCCCACCGCATCGATCCGCCTCACGAATCCCTTGAACTCGGTGGCTCCATCTGGTTTCAGGCGGGCGCGCAAACGCTCGGCGGCGCGGCGCGAATCGCGCTGCTTGCGGCGATCGGCGAGACCGGTTCAATCACCAGCGCGGCGAAAGCCATCGGCATGAGCTACAAAGGCGCGTGGGATGCCATCGACACGATGAACAACCTCGCTGGCGAGCCACTCGTCGTGCGCTCCACCGGCGGTAAGGGTGGTGGCGGTACGACGCTCACGCCGCGCGCGGTGAAACTGATCGACACGTTTCGCGCGGTCGAGCGCGAGCATCGGCGTTTTCTCGAAAGGGCGGGCGCGGCTATTGAGGGCTTTGCGACCGAGTGGGATCTGATCGGCCGCATCGGCGTCAGAACGAGCGCGCGTAATCAGCTCTATGGAACGGTATCGGCGATCACGCGCGGCTCGGTCAACGACGAAGTGTCGCTGGCGCTGCCAGGCGGCCACACGATTGTGGCCGTGCTCACGCATGAAAGTACCGAGACGCTGGGGCTTGTTACGGGCGCGCCGGCGTTCGCGTTGATCAAGGCATCGTGGGTCGTGCTGCTGGTGGAGAACGACAACGGCGCGCCGCTGCAACTGTCCGCGCGCAATCAGTTGCGCGGCACCGTGCAGAGCGTGAAGCGCGGGGCGATCAACGCGGAGGTGTCGTTGGTGCTGGACGGCGGCACGGTGATTATCGCGGTCGTCACGAACGAAAGCGTCGACACGCTCAAGCTTGTGGAAGGCGGCATCGCGGTTGCGGCATTCAAGGCGTCGAGTGTGATTCTGGGCGTGAAAGACTGAGTGAGCCTGGGGCGCAGGGCGCGGAAAGGGCGCGCCCTATGCTCAAGACTCACTGCGTACGTAGCCCGCGAACGTCTGATTCTCGCGCACGCAGCCATCGCTGACCTGTACGACCTGATCGCCGAAGGCGGCGACGTCGTCGGGATCGTGCGTGATCAACACCATCGGGATATCGAGCCGCGTTTGCAGGTCCGACAACTCGCTGCGCATGCGCTGACGCAGCGCGCTATCGAGCGCGGAAAACGGCTCGTCGAGCAGCAGCAACTGAGGCTGCGCGACCAGTGCCCGCGCTAGTGCTACGCGCTGCTTCTGTCCTCCCGAAAGCTGCGCAGGATGATTGCCGGCCACGCTTTTCAATTCGAGCGCTTCGAGCCAGTAATCCACTTGTGGATGCGAGAATCGCGCGCGCGGATTGAGCCAACCCTGCTGCAAGCCGAAGCCGATGTTTTGCCGCACATTCAGATGCGGAAATAGCGCGTAGTCCTGAAACAGATAGGCGATCTTGCGCGCCTGCGGTTTCTGATCGACGCCGCGCGCGCTGTCAAATAGCGCGTTGCCATGTAGTGTGATCGACCCTTCGTCGGGACGCAGCAAGCCGGCGATAGCCTGTAGCGTCAGGCTCTTTCCGGCGCCGGACGGCCCGAACAGCACGACGCGCTGCGTGGTCGTCCTGAATGCGACATCGAGCGTGAAACGGCGCTCGGCGCTCTGGAAGGTCTTGCGGATGTCGACAGCAAGCGGCATATCAGCGGGACGTCAAAAGCGTGTGCTGCGGCACCAGACGCCCCGCGAGCAACAGGATTACGACACACGTCACCGAAGTCACGAGCACGAGGAAATTGGCGGTGCTGTCGTCGCCGGCCTGCACGGCTGAATAGACCGCCACCGAAAGTGTCTGCGTGCGCCCCGGCAAGTTGCCCGCGATCATCAGCGTCGCGCCGAATTCGCCGAGCGCCCGCGCAAACGCCAGCAATCCGCCGGCGAGAATGCCGCGCGCGGCGAGCGGCAGCGTCACACGAAAAAAGATCGCCGTCTCGCTGACGCCGAGTGTGCGCGCGGCCCGTTCGAGCTGCGGATCGACCGCTTCGAAGGCGGCGCGGGCCGATTTCAGCACGAGCGGAAACGCCACCACCGTCGACGCGATGACCGCACCCTGCCACGTGAACACCAACTGGATATCGAAACGGTCGAGCCACCCGCCGATCACGCCGCGCCGGCCGAGCATGACGAGCAGGTAGTAACCAAGCACGGTGGGTGGCATCACGAGCGGGAGCATGAGCAACGAGTCGATCACGTCGCGCGCACCTGAGCGCCAGCGCGACAAACCGAAACCGGCCGCGACGCCGAACACCAGATTGAGCGCGGTGGCCCAGCCCGCCACTTTCAGGGACAGCAGGAGCGGAATCCAGGCCTGTTGCATGAGTGCGGTACCTGAGTTAGTGCGCGGGTTTGAAGCCGTACTTCGCGAGCACGGCCCGGCCGGCCGGCGAGAGCACGAAGTTCATGAAGGCCTGCGCGTCGGCAGCATGACGGCTGCCTTCGACCTGCGCGATCGGATAGGTGATCGGCGTTTGCGTCGGCACGTTCAGCGCGACCTTGACCTTGTCCGGCATGACCGCGGCGTCGGTACTGAACACGAAGCCGGCGTCGACTTCGCCACGCGACACATAATCCAGGCTCTGGCGTACGTTCGATGCCAGCACGGCCTTCGCGCTGACTGCGTCCCACACGCCCGCGGCCTGCAGCGCGCCTTGCGTGTAGCGGCCAACCGGCACCGAAGCCGGATCGCCATAAGCCACCCGCTTCACATTTGCCGACGTCAGCTCGTTCAGGGAGGCAGGCGCAAAATGGCTATCGGTCGGCACGATCAGGACCAGCGAATTGGCGGCGAAATCCTTGCGCGTGGCCGGAACGATCACTTTTTCCGCCGCGGCTTTGTCCATCGCTTTCTGGTCGGCGGAGGCGAACACGTCGGCCGGTGCGCCCTTGACGATTTGCTGCATCAGGACGTCGGACGCGCCGAAGTTCAGCAGGACCTTGGTGCCGGGATGCTGCTGTTCGAACACCTCGCTCACTGCTTTGAACGCGTTGGTCAGGCTCGCGGCGGCCGAGACCACCAGCTCGTCGGCACGCGCGTTGGCGCTGACGGCAACGGAGACGGCGCTGGCAATGAACAGCGCATGTTTCACAAGGCGGCGGGACAATGTCATGAAGGTCTGGATGTCCGGCGCAGGCCGGAGCGATGGGTTAAAACGCTATCGTAATATACGTAAGGTTATAGCGGTACCCATGACGATTATTCAATTGCGCGCATGAAGTGGCAGCGCGGGTCGGTGAGCGTGGGCTTCATTGCCGGTCGGTCGCCCGGCCGGATGTGCTTCAGACGTCGGACGAGTGCGGCAGCGTAAGCGTGTTGAGGGTTTGCGACAGCGGCGCCGTGCCCGGGCGTACGTCGCGCAAGGACCGCCATTTGGCGCGGATGAACGGCCGGTCGTGACCCGACACCTTCAGCGCGATGTGCGTGACCCAGCGCTGCGTCGGCACGTGCACGCCGTGCATCAGTACCGCGAGGACCATCAGAGACGCGGTGACGGGCCACGCCGACAACCGGCCCGGCTCGAGATTCCACGCCATGCGCACAAAGACCAGCGCCGCCAGTGCGCCGACCAGGCAGCCGGTGACTGCTTCAGACGGCGAATGGGCGCTCAGCACGACGCGCGACAAGCCGACCGCGACGCCCGCGGCCAGGCCGAACACGACGCCAAGCAGGCGAATGGCCGGCCGAGCCGGCAGCAGCATCAGGAATAGCGCGACCGGATAGACGGCGGTAGACAGCATGGCATGACCGCTGACGCCGGTGAAATCCAGTTCGCGTATGCCGACACCCCAGCCGAGAAAGGCCAGCTTGGTCACCGTCACAACGCCGATGGCCGCGCCAAGCAGCAGCAACCAGCCAACAGCCATGCGCCACGTGTAGCCGACTGCCAGCCAAAGCGCGATGGCGAACGCGAGCGGCAGCGTCATGCCGGCGCTGCCGAGGCTGGTGATCGAGTACCACAGGTGGACAGGTAAATCGGGCATGGCAAAGGAGCGACCAAGGCCGCGTAGAATCGGTTGGTAATGGATTTAACGCGCGAACGGCGTAAATCGCCGACGCCGCGAAGGCGTGTTCCGAAATTAATTACCAGCCAGTATAGACGGGTGCTTCGGAGCAGGCTTGCCGCGCGTCAGGCTTTTTGTCACGGGACGTTGGCTGGCGAACAAGGCTTGCAGAGGTTTGACGATGTTGCGGCTGCAAGGTTCGCCGCGCGGAAAAATCGGTGTTCGACAGTGGTTCTGACCGCCAGCATCGCATGAGGATTGGTGTTATTGTGCATTGCACAACAAAGCGTCGTTCTATCGAACGGCACCTGTCCCTTTTTGCGAGGTTACCCGCCGATGGCAAAAAGTCTATCGAAAATCTGGCTGCGCGGTCTCAAGCGGCTGCTCGCTATTCAAACCGAGCACGCCCACGCAACGACCAAGCGCGCTACCGCACGGCCGACCCGCGCCGCCACCAGCAAACCATCAGCTAAGGTTCGTCCTGCCAAGCCGGTGGCCGCGCTGCGTGCATCCGCGAAACGCGAAGCGCCGCGCGCCGCGCCGCGGGAGTCGCGGGTTCGCCCGCGTGCTTCGGCATGGGCGAGCGGCGCGTGGACGCGCTCGTTTCATTCGGCGCCCGCCGCGCCTGGGCGGCTCGTCAACCATCTTCAGTACGGTTTGTATATCCCGTCCGGCCATGCGCACGACTCCATGCCGCTGGTCGTGATGCTGCACGGCTGCACCCAGTCGATCGACGAATTCGCGGAAGGCACGCGGATGAATGTACTGGCGGACCGCTACGGCTTTGCGGTGGTTTATCCGGAACAGTCGAAGCACGTGCATGCGCATCGCTGCTGGCATTGGTACGACGCCGGCGATAGCGCGGGCGGCGCCGAGGCGCGTGCCGTCGTCTCGCTGGTGGATGCGCTGGTTGCCCAGCATGGCTTCGACAGCGAGCGCGTGTATGTTGCCGGCATCTCTGCGGGCGCCGGCCTGGCAGCGCTTCTGGCCGTCAATTATCCGGAGCATTTCGCTGCGGTCGCACTACATTCCGGCCCCGCTTTCGGGGAGGCACGCTCGGGTATTACGGCGATGGACGTGATGCGGCGCGGCGCCCGCCGTGAGCCGGCCGAACTCGTCGATGAACTCGTCAACGTCGCTGAGTATCCCGGCATGCCGGCCATCATTCTCCACGGCGACACCGACCATGTAGTCGCACCAGTCAATGCGGAGCAGTTGGCGGTGCAATTTCTTCGCCTGAACCGGATCGTCGACGAGAAAGGCGCGCGCAAAGCCGGCGAAGTCAAGGAAGAGCGCAAAGGGGGCGTGGTGATGCGCGACTATCTGCGCGGCGGTCGGCGTGTGGTACGGCTGTGCCGTGTGCAAGGGCTCGCGCACGCGTGGAGCGGTGGCGACGACGCCGTACCGTTCCATTCCGCCAAAGGTCCGGACGCGAGCGCCATGGTGTGGGAATTCTTCAGGCATCAGCGGCGCACAGGGACTGGCCGTATCGCTGAAAGCACCGCCACGGAAGCTTCGGCGAACGCGCGGTGAGGTTGGAGCAACACTTCGAAATGAGTATTGGCGCGCTACTAGGGTTTTCCCTATAATACGGGTTATCCCTTAGGCGTTAACGCCTAAATTCATTGTCGAGGTTGACCATGTATCTGCTTAGCCGCCTGTTTCTGTTTCTGACCAAATCGCCCGATCAACTCGCGAAAGAACGCGCTGATGCCTTCCTCGCAGAAGCAACCGATCTGTACGATCTGGAATTCCGTATGCGCAAGCTGGACCGTGAGGCGACCACACGTCATCCGTCGTGGATGAGCCAGCACTAAGCTGCGCGGGTTTGAGCATCGGCGTGTAGTGAAGAACGCCGGTGTTTGGGGTCAGGCGCCCCCACTGTCGAGTCGTTATAAGCACGGCGACAGCAAAAACGCCTCGCTCAGTGTCCTCCAGACATTTTCGAGCTAACCACGTTAGTGGGCACTTACTTGCCGAAACGGGCAAGTGTGCGTTGTCGTGCCTCGGCATGATCGACGATCGGTGCAGGGTAATCCTTGCCCAATATCACGCCGAACTCCGCTAGCCGTTCCGCACCTGCCAGCCATGGCGCGTGAATCCATTTGGCTGGGAGTTTCGCAAGCTGCGGTAAGTAGCGCTTGATGAAGCGGCCATCCGCATCGAATTTTTCGGACTGCGTGATCGGGTTGAAAATCCGGAAATACGGTTGCGCATCGCATCCCGTCGACGCCGCCCATTGCCAGCCCCCGTTATTCGCCGCGAAATCGAAGTCGTTCAATTGTTCGGCGAAATAGCGCTCGCCGAGCCGCCAGTCGATGCCCAGATCCTTTACCAGAAAGCTCGCCGTCACCATTCGCAGGCGGTTGTGCATGTACCCCGTGCGGTTGAGCTGCTGCATGGCGGCGTCGACTAACGGATAGCCGGTACGGCCGTCACACCATGCGGCAAATGCTTCGTCCGCTGCCCGTCCATGCTCCCAGCGCAGCCGCTCGTATTCTTCCTTGAATGACGCGCCGGCTGCCAGCTTCGGATGATGCGCGAGGATCATGAAGTAAAAATCCCGCCAGATCAGCTCCGAAAGCCATGTGGCTGAGCCTTGCCCGTCGGGCTGCAGTGAGCTTTCGTGCGCGAACCGTGCGAGCGTGCGGATCGAGACCGTACCGAAACGCAGGTGCATCGACAGATAGCTTGGTCCTTTGACGGCGGGAAAGTCGCGCCGGTCCTGATAGCTGTCGATGCGGGTCATGAAGTCGTCGAGCAGATGTTGCGCGCCGCTCATTCCGGTGGGCAAGCTGAGTTCCGCGAGATTGCTCGGTGCGAAGCCGAGTTGATCGAGCGTCGGTAACGCGCGGTCCAGCCCCGGCGGTAGGGTGGCCAGATGGTTCGCGTAGCTTTCTACCGGATACGGCTTCAAATCGAAGGCCGTCAGTTGCTTGAGCCATGCGTTCTTGTACGGTGTGAACACCGTGAATGGTTTGTTCTGGCCCGTTAGCACCTCCTCACGCTCAAAAATCACCTGATCCTTGAACGTCAGCCATTGCCGTCCAGCTTCGGCGAGCCGCCCCCGCACCGTTTCATCACGCTCGATTGCGACTGGTTCGTAATCGTGATTCGCGAATACCGCGTCGACCTTGAGTTCGTCGGCAAGCCTGGGTACGAGATCGGCCGGATCGCCGTACAGCACGACGAGGCCGCCGCCCTTGGCGCGCAGCGCGTCGTCCAGTTCGCCCAATGCAGCAAGGATGAACTCGATGCGGCGGTCCTGCGCTTGCGTGCCCGGATGTCGGGTTTGCCAGGCGTCGATCAGCGGTTGCAGGATTGTCGTGTCGAATACGAACACGCACCACACGCGCTCGCAATGCTTGAGCGCGTAGTAGAGCGCGGCGTTGTCCGTGTTGCGCAGGTCACGGCGAAACCAGACCAGGCCGGTATCGAAGGTATTGCTCAGGCGTCGGACGCGTGTCATCGGAATTGTGGACAGGGTGAATGGCTGGGGATCGAGCATCGGCCTGCGCAATGACAAATTGCCAGGCGGCGATATGACGGATCCGGACAATTATCCATAGGATCGGCGATGGTAAGTGATCGCCAACTCCCATAACGCACTTTACGTGCCGCATCCATGAACGGCGCAGCGCCCGGCCCCGTTTTACCGGGTGCGGGCGCTGTCCAACGTCGCGCGGTTTTGCCGCGCACGGTCAATTATTCACCAACGAGCCGTTCAGGCCACGGCTTACGCGACCTGCAGGCGCACCGCGACGTTGTTGCGCGTAGCGTTCGAGTACGGGCAGACCTGATGCGCTGCGTCGACCAGTTCTTGGGCCGCGTCAGCAGCGAGGCCCGGCAACGAGACGCGCAGATCGATGTCAAGCGCGAAACCGCCTTTGTCGTTCGGGCCGATTCCCACTTCTGCCGTAACTTGCGTGTCAGCCGGCAAAGCCTGCTTGCGCTGGCCGGCAACGAATTTCATCGCGCTCAGGAAACATGCCGAATAGCCGGCTGCAAAGAGTTGTTCCGGGTTGGTGCCCGCGGCGCCCGTACCGCCCAGTTCACGCGGTGCCGCCAGTTTCACGTCCAGCGCGTTGTCCGACGACACTGCACGGCCATCGCGGCCACCGGTGCTCGTTGCGCTTGCCTTGTACAGGATGTTCATGGTGCTGCTCCTCAATCTGGGTTGTCAGGGTGTGCTTGCTTGCCGCTGTATGCTTGCCAGCCGTTCTGGCGGAGTGCTATCGAAGCGGCATGTGATAAAGATAGTACACAAATCATTTGTGTGCAAATGAATTCTTGCATCGTAGCGATAGCATGCTTTTCCGGCAGGCTGGCTAGTGGTCCATGTAATCGTTGAGCGTAGCGCGCAAACGTGTCAGATCGTCGCGCAGGCGGAGCAGGAATTCCGGTGATTGCTGGGTTGCGCAGAAGATTTCCGCCGGCACTTCGCGTGCCTGACGCTTCAGTGCGGTGCCCGCTTTGGTGAGCCGGATATAGACGAGCCGCTCATCCTCGACGCCGCGTACCCGTTCCAGGTAGCCCTGTGCTTCGAGACGCTTGAGCAGCGGTGTGACCGTTGCCGAGTCGAGATTCAATCGCGCGGCGAGGTCCTTGACCGTAACGTCGTCGGCTTCCCAGAGCGCCAGCATTGCCAGATATTGCGGATAGGTGAGGCTGAGCTTGTCGAGCAGCGGCTTGTACGCCTTCGTCATCGCAAGCGAGGTTGAATAGAGGGCGAAGCAGAGTTGCTCGTCTAGTGTGAAGGGCAAAGCAGGGCGCTGGGTCATGTTGCATCTCGCGTGAAAAGAGCGTGCAAATCGATTGCGCGCAAACTATTGTGCCGCAAATTGACGCAACTTGACGAGTAGGGCGGGGATTCACTGGAGCGGCGCGCCGCGCCCTTTAGGACCGGAGGGCGAGGGTGGGCGTCAGAAAACGCCCGCCCCTCGAAAGACAATCAAGCCGCCGGCGTGGTCGGCAGGTCTGGTGCTTCGGGCGTTTGCACACCGAAGCAGCCGCGATAGGTCGCGTAGAACGAGCAGTACAGCATGGTTATGACGATCATCGTGGCGGGCATCAGGATCGCGAACGCGAAGTCGCCTGCGCCTAGTGCCTGCATCAACGCGGTCAGGCCGAACGAGACCGTGGTTGCTACGGCGAACCATAGTGCGCCGAACACAATGAACGCACCACGATTGCGCCAGCAACTGACGACGCTGAAGAACATCGCCTTGACGGGGGGTACGTCGTGCCACGCGGTAAGAATCGGTGAGAACCAGAAAATCATCGCTACAGGTACGTAGAACGCGAACGCAGTGAGCACCGCCAGCGGGATATTGCTGTTGGCGACCACGTCCTGATCCACCGTGGCCATGCCGAGCATGACCTTCAGCAGCATGCCGCCGTCGGCAAGCGCCGAGCCGGCCAGCACCAGCGCCATTGCGACGACGTACAGCAAGCCCAGCAGCAGCAGGCGCTTGGCGACCCCCGGGCCATACGAGTGAAAACCGTCCACCAGAATGGTCGGGAACACCGGCTTGCCCGCGATGGTGTTGCGGCACGCCGCCATGAAGCCGACCGCCACGCCCGGAATGAAGACCAGTGGCAACACGCCGCCGATCACCGGAATCTGCGCGGCCAGCGTCATGACCAGCAGATAGGTGAAGAACAGCGTCAGAAACGCGAGCGGGTTCTTGCGGAACAGCCAGATACCCTGCCGGAACCAGACGTAGCCGGTTTTCGCGGGGACTTCGATCAGTTGCATGAGCTATGAATGCCTGGAAGAGCAGCGCCGGTCAGGCGTTCGCGCAGGATGCGCTCGAAATGGCCGGGGTCGTGCGGCTTGAGCATCTCGGCCGCGCGCGGCAAATGAAAATCATACAGGCGCGAGACCCAGAAGCGGTAGGCGCCCGCGCGCAGCATATCGCCCCAATGGCGGTTTTCTTCGACGGTGAACGGGCGCACGGTTTGGTACGCGCGCAGCAGGGCCTCGGTGCGCGCCTCATCGAGCTTGCCGGTGGCGAGGTCGACGCACCAGTCGTTGACGGTGACCGCGACGTCGAACAGCCACTTGTCGCAGCCGGCGAAATAGAAGTCGAAGAAGCCGCCTAGGCGCACCTCGTGGCCGCTTTTCGGCGCTGCATGCGCGAACAGCGCGTTATCGCGGAACAGGTCGGCGTGGCAGGGACCTTCGGGCAAGCGGGCGTACTCCGCTGACGCGAAGAACGCCTCCTGATGCGCCAGTTCGGACGACAGCAAGTCGCGCTGCGCGCCCTCGAGGAACGGCAGGATGGTCGGCACGGTTTCCTGCCACCACGGCAGGCTGCGCAGATTCGGCTGATAGCGCGCGTAATCGCGTCCCGCCAGGTGCATGCGTGCGAGCATTTGCCCGACTTCGACGCAGTGTTCGACTTGCGGGGCCATCTCCGGCGTGCCTTCGAGTTTGGTCACGATGGCTGCGGGCTTGCCATGCAATGTGCCGAACAGCGCGCCATCTTCGCGCGGCATGGGGTCCGGCACCGGCACGCGGTGCGCGGCGAGGTGTCGCATCAGATCGAGATAGAACGGCAGTTGTCCGGCCGTCAGCTTCTCGAAAATGGTGAGGACGTATTCGCCGCGCGTCGTCGTCAGAAAGAAATTGCTGTTCTCAATACCGGACGGGATGCCGCGAAACTCGACGACTTCGCCGAGATCGTAGTGACGCATCCATTCTGCTAGTTGGGGTTCGGTGACAGCGGTGAAGACAGCCATGCGGGAAACGTCGAGTCAGGTTAGTCGGGCTGGCGCGATGCGGCCAGTGCGAGGTGTGAGGTACTGAAAATCGGCAAGCAGGCTGAAAGCCCGGGGCGACGCCCGCGGGCCGCACAGATCCAGGGGGCGGCTTACGCCGGCCGCCCACCCGGGCAACGATCAATAAGTCAGGTTCACCGACGGCAAACGCGTGCTGGCGCGGCCGTTGTCGCGCACGGTAGGCGACGAGTCGAGCGGCGCGCTCATCTGGTAGCGCGTGCCGAGATTCGAGTGCACGTTGATTTCGACGGGTTTGCCCTTGTCGCGGTATTCGGTGATTTCGGTGCCGTTAGCGCTGCGTTCGTAGAAGCTCGGCGTGCGCGGGACGTTGATTTCGACCTTCGAGCTGACCTCGGCGGCCGGACGATTGATCTTCGCCAGGTCAGGCAGGCCGGCCCGTTCATTGGCGGACTGGGGCGTACCGGGAGGCGGCGTGTCATCGACAGGCTGGGCAGCCATCGCGGCGTTGCCAAAGGCGAGGGCCAGTGCAACGGCGACGGGAAGGAACGGCTTCATGGTGATTCTCCAATATGGTGCCCCGATTCTAGCAAATCCAGCCTTGCTCCCGGGCGCGATCACCTTATTTTGCGCCGCTTTCGCGCGGCGTGCGCGCAATCTTGCGATCACCGCCGCGGCATTTATGGTAGGCGCCGCGAGGTCATTTGGCGATCACGGGTTCCGTGGTAATGTCGTCTCATCAATCGAGGTGAATGAAGATGAACAACGATACCAATCAACGCGCGGTGCAGACTCCCGCCAACAGCTTCCCAACCGAATCCTTTGACGACGCGACCGAGGCCGTCACGCGCCTGTCGGCGATCTACGAAGCGAACACCTCGTTCCTGCGCGACGCCTTCGCGCGCTATCGCCGCAACGAACTGTTCGAACGCCGCGTGCGGGCCTGCTATCCGTTCGTCAGGGTACGCACCGAAGTCAACACGCATATAGACTCGCGCCGGTCATATGGGTTCGTCGCGGGTCCGGGCGTGTTCGAGACGACCGTTACCCGGCCCGATCTGTTCGGCAATTACTATCGCGAGCAATTGCGCCTGCTGGCGAAGAATCACCACGTGAAGATCGAAGTCGGCGTGTCCGAACAGCCGATTCCGATTCACTTTGCGTTTTCCGAAGGCATCCATCTCGAGGGCGATCTGGATCGGGAACGCCTGTTCCTGATGCGCGACGTGTTCGATACACCGGACCTCGCGCTGCTCGACGACCGTATTGTCAATGGCACGTATGAACCGCTGCCGGGCGAGCCGCATCCGCTCGCGCTGTTCACGGCGGCGCGGGTGGATTTCTCGCTGCATCGGCTGAAGCATTACACGGCGACCTCGCCCACGCATTTCCAGAATTACGTGCTGTACACGAACTACCAGTTCTATATCGACGAATTCGTCAAACTCGGCCGCACGATGATGGCGCATACCGACGAAGAGGAATTGCGTGCTTATCGCAGCGAATACACGTCATTCGTCGAACCGGGCGACGTGATCACGTACAACGAGAATCTCGGCGAGCAGGCGCAGGAAGGCACGGCGCCGCCGCGGCTGCCGCAGATGCCCGCGTATCACCTGAAACGGGCCGATGGCAGCGGCATCACGATGGTCAATATCGGCGTCGGGCCGTCGAACGCGAAGACCATCACGGACCACATCGCCGTGCTGCGTCCGCATGCGTGGATCATGCTCGGACATTGCGCGGGTCTGCGCAATACGCAGCGCTTGGGCGACTACGTGCTGGCGCACGGCTATGTGCGCGAAGATCACGTGCTCGACGACGATTTGCCGCTGTGGGTGCCGATTCCCGCGCTGGCTGAAGTGCAGGTGGCGTTGGAACGCGCGGTCGCGCAGGTCACGCAACTGGATGGCGTCGAATTGAAGCGTGTGATGCGCACGGGCACGGTGGCGAGCGTGGACAACCGCAACTGGGAGCTACGCGATCATCGTGAACCGGTGCAGCGGCTGTCGCAAAGCCGCGCGGTCGCGCTCGATATGGAAAGCGCGACGATCGCCGCGAATGGCTTTCGCTTCCGCGTGCCTTACGGCACCTTGCTATGCGTGTCGGACAAGCCTCTGCATGGCGAATTGAAACTGCCGGGCATGGCCGATCAGTTCTATCGTGCGCAAGTCGATCAGCATCTGCAGATTGGTGTGAAGGCGATGGAGTTGTTGCGGATGAATGGGCTGCATCGTCTGCATAGCCGGAAGTTGCGCAGCTTTGCGGAAGTGGCGTTTCAGTAAGCGTCGGTAAGGGATGAGGAAGCCGGGACGAGCATCTGCTTGCTCGCCCTGGCCTCGAGACTTAGAACTGCCCAAACCCCGTCAGCCCAATCAAACTCCCCGCCGCCAGCAGCCACAGCGGATGAATCCGCGTCTTCAGCGCCAGCACAGCGGTAAACGCGCAGATTGCCCATGCAATCGCCGTCGGGTTCGACGCTTCGGCGATCAGCGCGGCGCTCGCCGCGACGATGCCGGCAGTCACCGGCACCAGGCCCGCTTGCGCATAACGTCGCCACGGACGGTCCTTGAACCGATCCCACGCGTGCAGCGCGAGGATCGTGACGAGCGAAGACGGCCCGAACTTCGCCACTGAAGTCACCAGCATGCCTGCCCAACCCGCCACATGCCAGCCGATCAGCGTGACGATCATGAGATTCGGCCCCGGCGCCGCTTGCGCGAGCGCGAACAGCGCACTGAACTCGCTGGCGGGCATCCAGTGATGCACGTCCACGACCTGACGCTGCATCTCCGGAAGAATCGTATTGCCGCCACCGAACGCCAGCAAAGAAAGCTGGCTGAAAATAATGGCAAGAGAAATCAGCGTGTCGTTCATCGTGCGGCCCTCGATGCGATGTAGATGCTAAGCGGCGTGAGCACCAGCATCGTAGGCAGAAGCGGCAGACGCATGATGGCAATCGCGATGAACCCGAGCGCTGCGATGAGCGCGGCCATGGGTTTATTCCGCAGTGGCAGCAGGATCTTCACGGCCATCGAGATCAGCAGGCCGGACGCGGCCGCCGCGAGGCCGGCGAACAGATGGCGAACGTGCGGGTCGTTTTGCGTGTGTTCGTACAGCACGCCAAGGCCGATTACCACCAGCGAAGGCCCCGCGATCAAGCCGAGCAAACCCGCCAGCGCCCCTGGCACACCGCGAAAGCGCATCCCGATCGCCACTGAAAGATTGATGACGTTGCCGCCCGGCAAGAATTGGCATAAACCGAGCAGATCGGTGAATTCCGCGCCGCTCAGCCAGCGCCGTTGCTCGACCAGGGCGCGCCGCGCCAGCGGCAGCGCACCGCCAAACGAGATCAGCCCGAGGCCGAGAAAGCCGCCAAAAATCTCCCGCAATGTGGGCGTGGGCGCGAGATCCATCTCGGCCGAGGTGAGTTCATGATCCATTTCGCTACGCTTCCAGTTCAAGCTCAGGAGGTTAGCGCCAGAACCAGTTCTGGGCAAAACGATTTTTGAGCGCGCCTTTGTGATCTAGAATCACAAGCATGGCCCGCAATCTCCCTCCTTTTCCGGCGCTCCGCGCGTTCGAAGCCGCGGCGCGGCACGAAAGCTTCACCGCCGCGGCGAACGAATTGCATGTGACGCACGGTGCAATCAGCCGGCAGGTTGCTGCTTTCGAAACCTGGCTCGGCGTGCAGGTGTTCCATCGCCACGGCAAACGCGTGCGTCTGACCGACGACGGTCGCCGCTGTCTGGCCACCGTCCAGGCCGCGTTCGACAGCATCGCACTTGCTACCGACCAACTGCGCGATACGGGCGTCGTTCACGTCTTGCGGGTGAATGCGTTGCCGACGTTCGCAATGAAATGGTTGCTGCCACGGCTCCATCAGTTCCAACGCAAGGTGCCGAATGTGGAACTGCGCTTGTCGACCTCAAACGCCCCGGTCGAAACCCTGGATAGCTTCGACGTCGCGGTGCGGCGCGGTCCGGCGCATTGGGCGAACTGCGTAAGCGGTCATTTCCTGGGTGAGAGCGAGATTCCGGTGTGCAGCCCCGCGCTTCTGCAGCGCTCGCCGATCAGCGTAGCGGACGATCTTGCGAGGCACGTGCTGCTGCACTCGGACACGCGGCCCGATGCATGGGGCATCTGGTTATCGGCAGCAGGCGTCACGGCGAAATGCCGGAAGAAGCAGTCGTTCGATCACTTCTATCTGGCTTTGCAGGCCGCGGTGGATGGCCTCGGCGTGGCGCTCGGTCCATTGCCTTTGCTGGCGGATGAACTGGCATCGGGACGGCTTGTCGTGCCGCTGGCCGGCCCGCGTATCGATGCACGCGGCTATTGGTGGGTGGCGAGGCGGGAAGTCGCGCAGGCGCCGCTCGTGGCGCAGTTCTGCGAATGGCTGCAAGCGCAGGGGGATCAGACCGATGTGGCGGAAGCGAGCGACCTGGAGGCCGCCCGCTAGGACCTGCGCGTGCTGTCCGATGCACGTCGAGCGGCCCGCGACTGGTCCGCGCGCGCATTTGCTGCACCTACTTCGCGCACGGAGCGCGAAGATCCGGCATCACAGATAGAACATCCGGTCTTCATCCGACTTGGCCGGATGCGGTTCGGCTTCTTCGCGGTCTTCGTAGAACTTCAGCACCGCTTCGAGCACCTGATCCGGGTCGTCGATTACCTGCATCAAGTCCATGTCCGTCGGATTGATCAGGCCCATCGGCGTAAGCGAGTTCTTGAACCACGCGAGAAGGCCTTCCCAGAACTCGCCGCCCACCAGAATAATCGGCACGTGGCGCGACTTCTTGGTTTGAATCAGCGTGAGCACTTCGGCGAGTTCGTCCAGCGTGCCGAAGCCGCCCGGCATGACGATCACCGCGTCCGAGTTCTTCACGAACGTGACCTTGCGCGTGAAGAAATGGCGGAAGCGCAGCGAAATGTCCTGCCACTGGTTGCCCGATTGCTCGTGCGGCAGTTCGATGTTCAGGCCGACTGAAGGAGCCTTGCCGGCATGAGCGCCCTTGTTGGCCGCCTCCATAATGCCGGGGCCGCCGCCCGATATGACCGCGAAGCCGGCGTCCGACAGTTTGCGCGCAATTTGCGTGGCGAGTTTGTAATAGGGCGAGTTCGGTTTCAGGCGCGCTGAACCGTAGATGCTGACAGCCGGACGAATCTCCGAGAGGTACTCGGTCGCCTCGATAAACTCTGCCATAATCGTGAACATCTGCCACGATGCGCGGGCCTTCTTAGCCGTAGCGCGCTCTTGATCTGCGAGTGATCGCAGACTCGGAATCACTTTTCTCTTAGTCATAATGCCTGAAGAACGAAGCCTTGAAGGTAAGACCCTGCTATTGGTCGACGGTTCGAGTTATCTGTACCGGGCCTACCATGCGATGCCTGATCTGCGCGGACCCGAAGGTGGTCCGACGGGGGCGCTCTATGGAATGATCAACATGCTGCGGCGCATGCGCAAGGAAGTCACCGCAGAGTATAGCGCGTGCGTGTTCGACGCCAAGGGCAAAACGTTCCGCGACGACTGGTATGCCGACTATAAGGCGAACCGCCCGTCGATGCCGGAAGACCTCGCTCGCCAGATCGAGCCGATTCACGTCGCCGTGCGCGCGCTCGGCTGGCCGCTGCTGATGATCGAGGGCGTCGAAGCGGATGACGTGATCGGCACGCTCAGCACCGAGGCCGAGAAGCGCGGCATGAATGTGATCGTGTCGACCGGGGACAAGGATCTGGCGCAGCTCGTGTCGGATCATGTCACCCTCATCAATACGATGACGAACGAGAAGCTCGACCGCGAAGGCGTGATCGCCAAATTCGGCGTGCCGCCGGAACGCATCATCGACTACCTGTCGTTGATCGGCGATACCGTCGACAACGTGCCGGGCGTCGAGAAATGCGGCCCGAAAACGGCCATCAAATGGCTCACGCAGTACGAGACACTCGACGGCATCGTCGCACATGCGGACGAAATCAAAGGTGCGGTAGGAGACAATCTGCGACGTGCGCTCGATTTTCTGCCCATGGCGAAGAAACTCGTCACCGTCGAGCGGCAATGCGATCTGACCGGCCACATCGTGTCGATCGAAGAGAGCCTGCAAAGCCGGCCGGAATCGCGTGAGGAACTGCGCGACGTGTTCACGCGCAATGGTTTCAAGACCTGGCTGCGCGAAGTGGAAATCGCCGATGCTGTGGAAGGGCCCGAGACCGACGTGCCGCCGGCGCTCACCGTGGATCACGAACGTCACTACGACACCGTGCAGAGCTGGGAGCAGTTCGACGCGTGGCTCGAGAAAATCAACGCCGCCGAATTGACGGCGTTCGATACCGAAACCACCTCGCTCGATCCGATGACCGCGCAAATCGTCGGCTTGTCGCTGTCGGTCGAACCTGGCCGCGCGGCTTACGTG
The DNA here is from genome assembly GCF_059567945.1 of Paraburkholderia sp. BGA-UO-ETr-F12. Lineage (NCBI taxonomy): Bacteria > Pseudomonadati > Pseudomonadota > Betaproteobacteria > Burkholderiales > Burkholderiaceae > Paraburkholderia > Paraburkholderia sp. BGA-UO-ETr-F12. Next base: position 217,578 of record NZ_JCAQOZ010000051.1, read on the forward strand.
CCGCTCGCGCACCGTGGCCCGGACGCGCCCGTGCAATTGCCGCGCGACGAAGTGCTGGCGAAGCTCAAGCCGTGGCTGGAAAGCGCCGAACACAAGAAAGTCGGCCAGCACATGAAGTACGACGAGCAGGTGCTGGCTAACTACGGCATCGAAATGCGCGGCGTCGAACACGACACGCTGCTGGAGTCGTACGTGCTCGAATCGCACCGCACACACGACATGGACAGCCTCGCGCTGCGCCATCTCGGCATCAAGACGATCAAGTACGAAGAGGTCGCGGGCAAGGGCGCGTCGCAAATCGGCTTCGACGAAGTCGCGCTGGACAAGGCCGCCGAATACGCGGCGGAAGACGCCGACATTACCTTGCGTCTGCATCAGGCCTTGTATCCGCAGGTGGCCGCGGAGAAAACGCTCGACTACGTGTATCGCGATATCGAAGTCCCCACCTCGCGTGTCCTGCGCAAGATGGAGCGCACCGGTGTGCTGATCGACGCGGAAAAACTGCGGGCGCAAAGCAGCGAAATCGCCACGCGTCTGATTCAACTGGAAAGCGAAGCGTACGAGCTGGCCGGCGGCGAATTCAACCTGGGCTCACCCAAGCAGATCGGCCAGATCTTCTTTGAGAAGCTCGAATTGCCGGTGGTCAAAAAGACCCCGAGCGGCGCGCCGTCCACCGACGAAGAAGTGCTGCAAAAGCTCGCTGAAGACTATCCGCTGCCGAAGATTCTGCTCGAACACCGCGGCCTGTCGAAGCTGAAATCGACCTATACGGACAAGCTGCCGCGCATGGTCAACGCCACCACCGGCCGCGTGCATACGAACTATGCGCAGGCAGTAGCGGTCACCGGCCGGCTGGCGTCGAACGATCCGAACCTGCAGAACATCCCCGTGCGCACCGCCGAAGGCCGCCGCATTCGCGAGGCGTTCATTGCACCGCCGGGCCACAAGCTCGTCTCCGCCGACTATTCGCAGATCGAATTGCGCATCATGGCGCACATTTCCGGCGACGAATCGTTGCTGCGGGCGTTCTCGCAGGGCGAAGACATTCACCGCGCCACCGCGGCGGAAATTTTCAGCGTGACGCCGCTCGAAGTGTCGAACGATCAGCGGCGTGTCGCGAAGGTCATCAACTTCGGCCTGATCTACGGCATGAGCGCGTTCGGTCTTGCCGCGAACCTCGGCATTACGCGCGACGCGGCCAAGCTGTATATCGACCGCTACTTCGCGCGTTATCCGGGCGTCGCGCGGTATATGGACGAAACCCGTCTGAGCGCGAAGTCCAAGGGCTACGTGGAGACGGCTTTCGGCCGCCGCCTGTGGCTTCCGGAGATCAACGGCGGCAATGGTCCGCGCCGTCAGGCAGCGGAGCGAGCCGCCATTAACGCGCCGATGCAGGGCACCGCCGCCGATCTGATCAAGCTCTCGATGATCGCGGTGCAGAACTGGATCGAGACGTCCAAGGTCGGCACGCGCATGATCATGCAGGTGCACGACGAACTGATCCTCGAAGTGCCGGACGCGGAATTGTCCGATGTACGTAAGCGTTTGCCGGAACTGATGTGCGGTGTCGCCGCGCTGAAAGTGCCGCTGGTCGCTGAAGTGGGCGCCGGTCTGAACTGGGAGGAAGCGCATTGACGTGCATGTGACGGGACGCCTGAAAGGCGATAACGTCGTGCACATGTCACATATGCGTATTGATAGCTTGTGACACCCCGTGCCGCTCGCGGACAATCGGTCAACACAGGCGGTGCATCCTCGAGGCGTGGTTGAGGCTCGAGGCGCACCGTCGCGACGCATAACCCATCGGCAAATACGGAGAGTTCAATGCATCGTTTTATCGTCGTTGGCGGAGGCGCGGGGGGGCTGGAACTGGCGACGCGCTTAGGCGACCGCTACGCGCCCCACAAGAACAAAGGCGGCGTGCGCGCACAAGTGACGCTCGTCGACCGTAATCCAACCCATATCTGGAAGCCGCTGCTGCATGAAGTGGCAGCCGGCAGCATGGACCCGTTCACCCAGGAGCTCGAATATGCGGCGCAAGCGCGCTGGCACGGCTTCGAGTTTCAGCAGGGTGATCTGACCGGTCTGGACCGCGCGAACAAGCGTCTGACGCTCGGCACCGTGCTCGACGACGACGGCGCCGAATTACTGCCCGCGCGCGAACTCGAATACGACACGCTGATCATCGCGATCGGCAGTACCACGGCATTCTTCGGCGTGAAGGGCGCGCCCGAGTTTTCGCTCGCGCTCGACACGGTCGCCCAGGCGGAGCGCTTCCGCAAGCGCCTGATCGCGGCCTGCATGCGCGCGGAGCATCAGGCGCATGAACCCGTTGAATCGACCCCGGGCACGGCGGTTTCGTCAGAGCCGCGCATCCAGGTGGCGATCGTCGGCGGCGGCGCGACGGGCGTCGAACTCTCGGCTGAATTGCGCAATACGGCTCAGGTGTTGTCCGCTTACGGCCTGCATAAGCTCGATCCGCGGCACGACGTCGGCATTGTGCTGATCGAGGCGGGGCCGCGCATTTTGCCGGCTTTGCAGGAGCGTGTATCGACCGCTACCGCCGAGTTGCTCACCAAGCTCGGCGTGAAGCTGATGATCGGCGAGACCGTGGCGGAAGTTGCGCCCGGCATGATCCGCACGGCGAGCGGCAAGACCGTGCGCGCCGATCTGACGGTGTGGGCGGCGGGCATCAAGGCGCCGGCCATTCTGAGCGAACTCGACGGCCTGCCGGTCAATCGGCTGGGGCAATTGATCGTGCGCCGTACGCTGCAAACCGAAATCGACGACAACATCTTTGCGCTCGGCGATTGCGCGGCTTGCCCATGGCCGGGCAATGAGCGCAATGTGCCGCCGCGTGCGCAAGCGGCTCACCAGCAGGCAAGCTTCCTGATGAAAGCGCTGGCGGCCCGGCTCGAGAACAAACCGCTGCCGGAGTTCACCTACCGCGACTTCGGCTCGCTGGTGTCGCTCGGGCACTTCAGCGCGGTCGGCAATCTGATGGGTGGCGTGATCGGCGGCAATATGCTGATCGAAGGGCTGTTCGCGCGCTTCATGTACATGTCGCTGTACCGGCTGCATATCGCGGCGCTGCACGGCTACGCGCGGATGGTGCTCGATACCTTCGCGCACTGGCTGCGGCGCACCACGCTGCCGCGGGTCAAGCTGCACTGAAGGCTAAACGCCGAACGCGCTGGGAAAGGATGCATCTGCAACAGGATGCGGGTGAAGCGTATCCTGTTGCATCCAACCTTTCCGCGAGGAGCGCCGCATGCTGAAACCCGAAATCGACAGCCTGGTCCCGCACGTTCCTTTCAATCGGCGTACCTTCATCAAGGCCGCGCTCGGCACCGGGTTCGCCGCTGCTGTGCTGCCGGTGTCGGCGCAAACCATTCATACCGATAGCGACGGCCTCGAGGCCGGCGAGATCGCGGTGCAGTCGGGCGACACGCTGGTGCCGGCTTATCGCGCGCAGCCCAAGGGCAAGACGCATTTGCCGGTAATCATTGTCGTGCACGAGATTTTCGGCGTGCACGAGCATATCGCCGACGTGTGCCGGCGTTTCGCCAAACAGGGTTATCTGGCGATCGCGCCGAATCTGTACGAGCGGCAGGGCGATCCGGGCGTGTACACGAGCATGCAGCAGCTCAACGATCAACTGGTCAGCAAGGTGCCGGACGATCAGGTCATGGGCGATCTCGATGCAACCGTCGCGTGGGCGGGTGAACACGGCGGTGATCTGAACCGGCTGGGTGTGAACGGTTTCTGCTGGGGCGGCCGGATTGCGTGGTTATATGCCGAGCACAATCCGCGGCTAAAGGCGGGCGTGGCCTGGTATGGGCGCGTAACGGGCCAGAAAACCGCGATGACGCCGGCTAACCCACTCGACGAAGTGGCGCAGTTGCACGCGCCGGTTCTGGGTTTATACGGACGCCAGGACCAGAGCATCCCGCAAGACACACTTGAACAGATGAAGCAGGCCATCGCGCAGGGTCCGCAGGCCGGGCGCGGCTCGCAATTCGTCGTGTATGACGATGCGGGTCACGCATTCTTTGCTGACTACCGGCCGAGCTATAAGAAAGCTGACGCTGAAGATGGCTGGCGACGTGCGCTGGCGTGGTTCAAGCAGCATGGCGTCGCCTGAAGGGGCGCGTCGTCCGATACCTTCGTTTGACGTGCCGTAGTGGCGTGACGATGCGCTTGGCTGGATGAATGTAAAAGTACGTGGCCGCTTTCCAGCGGCCACGTACTTTTGCGAATCGTCCTGCTTGCCGGACCGTTTAGGGATTCGGACCCGTTGCAACCGGCCGCTTCGGGTCAGAACTCCATTCGCTCCATGATCCCGCGTACAGCGCCGCGCCGTGCATGCCGGCGACTTCCATGGCGAGCGCGTTCACACATGCCGTCACGCCCGAGCCGCATTGCAGTACGACGTGTTCCGGCGACGTATCGCCCAGCAACGCGTGGAATTCCTCTCGCAGCGTGTGGGCCGGTTTGTAGCGGCCGTCGGCGGTGAGGTTGTCCTTGAAGAACCGGTTGAGCGCGCCGGGAATATGGCCGCCGACGCGATCCAGCGTCTCGTTCTCGCCGCGATAGCGATCGTTCGCGCGCGCATCGACCACCACGCGTTCTTTCGTGCTGAGATTGCGCTCGACCGTTTGCGCGTCGACGGTGACGGAAAGCGGTGCGCCGGCCTTGAAGTCGCCGGTGTTCTGCGCCGGGACATCCTGCGTCAGCGCATGGCCGGCGGCCTGCCAGGCCTGCAGGCCACCGTCGAGCAACGCGACCGCGTCGTGGCCGAGCCAGCGCAGCAGCCACCACGCGCGCGCGGCGTACATGCCGCCCTGCGCGTCATAGGCGACCACCTGCTGACCCTGCTTGAGCCCGCGGGACTCCAGCGTCTCCACCAGCCGCCCGCGATCCGGCAGCGGATGGCGGCCATTGGTGCCGTTCTTCGGCCCCGACAGATCGCGATCGAGGTTCAGATAATGCGCGCCGGGCAAATGCCCGGCCAGATAGGCTTTCTCGCCCGCCTCGGTGTCGGCCAGATCGAAACGGCAATCGACGACGAACACGCTGCCTGGCGCGGCGGCCAGCCGTTCCGCGAGATTGGCCGCGGAAATGAGGGTGGTGTAGTGAGTGTGCGGCATGACGTCTCCGGTCCCAGGCAAGATGGTTGTAAAGCGGGCGATTGTGGCGCTCGCCCGGCGGCTTGGCGCCGTTAGCGAATGGCCGAACGATACTGATAGTCTAAACAAAAAAAGACGGGCCGAAGCCCGTCTTTCCATGCTTTGATGCCACTCGCGCAAGGATCGGTTCGAACGCCGATGCATGCACGGCACGCCCGGAGCGTGCGCTGATCAGATCGTGCCGAGTTCGCGCCGCAAGAACTCGTGGAAGTGCTGCATGCCGTCTTCCATCGGGCTCTGATACGGGCCGACCTGCGATTCGCCGCGCTCCATCAGCGCGCGGCGGCCTGCGTCCATGCGTTCGGCGATTTCGTCGTCTTCGCGAGCCGTTTCCATGTAGGCGGCGCGCTCGGCTTCGACGAACTCGCGTTCGAACAGCGCGATTTCCTCAGGGTAATAGAACTCCACCACATTGGTGGTTTTCTGCGGACCGCGCGGAATCAGCCACGACACGACTAGCACGTGCGGATACCACTCGATCATGAGGCCCGGGTAGTACACCATCCAGATCGCGCCGAACTCGGGCGGATTGCCGCCACGGAAGCGCAGCACCTCGTCGTGCCATTTACGGTACGTTGGGCTGCCCGGCTGCTCCAGATCCTTGTGGACGCCGACCGTCTGCACGCTGTACCACTCGCCGAATTCCCAGGTCAGGTCGTCGCAATTGACGAAGCTGCCGAGGCCCGGATGGAACGGCGCGACGTGGTAGTCCTCCAGGTAGACCTCGATGAAGGTCTTCCAGTTGTAATTGCACTCGTGCACTTCGACGTGATCGAACATGAAGCCCGAAAAGTCGAAGTGCTGCTTGGTGCCGAGGCGCGCCAGATCCCGCGCGACGTCGCGCCCCTGCGCTTCGAACAGCAGGCCTTGCCAGTTCTGCAGCGGCGTGGCGCCGAGATTCAGACAGGGGTTATCCGCAAAATGCGGCGCGCCGAGGAGCTGGCCGTTCAGGTCGTACGTCCAGCGGTGCAGGGGGCAGACGATGTTCTCCGCCTGGCCGCGGCCATTGAGCATGATGGCTTGCCGGTGGCGGCACACATTCGACAGCAGTTCGACTTGCGACTGTTGGTTACGGACGAGCACGCGCCCTTCGCTCTCGCTGGGCAAAGCAAAATAATTCCCCACTTCGGGCACCATGAGATCGTGGCCGATGTAGCGAGGACCTTTCTTGAAAAGGGTTTCGATTTCGCGCGTTAGAAGCGCTTCGTCAAAGTAAGCCGTGACTGGCAGCTGGCTGTGGACAGACCGCAACTGCAATGCATTGCTCAGATTGGACATTCCCACTCCCGTGAAGACGTGAAAGCAGTGAACAACCCAACCATCGATGGATTCGATTTAGGGAGCCCGCGATTATACCCGATTCCCCTTGTCTGGGGCGCTTAAGTGCCTGATTTGGGTCAAAAATGTCGGGGAAGTTCACGGTTTTCGCCGCAGACCAATCGATTTTTTTCTGCGAGACTGAGGGTCGGATACGGGGGGTAATGGCGAGGCGCGGGTCGGCGATGGGATCGGAAATGTCGCTTTTGCCGTAGAATGTCCGACTTGTTTTAATTTTGCGACTATTCATGGCGAAGACCGCGTCGAAAGATACTGCTGCCGCGTCGGCTGAAGGCGTCGACACCACGCCGCTGCCCGAGAATTACGAAGCGGCCCAGGCTGAGCTGGAGGCGCTGGTTGCGCGCATGGAAAGCGGCAACCTCAGCCTCGAGGAGTCGCTCGCCGCCTACCGGCGTGGTGCGGCTCTCGTCGCATTTTGCCAGCAGCAGCTCGAGAAGGTCGAGCAGCAGGTGCGCGTGCTCGATGGCGAGACGCTCAAGCCGCTGCCCATGAATACCGCAGGCACAGCCGCTACTGAAAGCGGGGACGACCTATGACATTCGAACAATGGACTCGCGCGGTACTCGAACGCGTCGAATCGGCACTTGAACACTATCTGCCCACGCAGGCGACCGAGCCGGCCAAACTGCACGAAGCCATGCGCTATGCGGTGCTGGGCGGCGGCAAGCGGGTGCGCCCGCTGCTGTGCCACGCGGCCGGCGAGTTGACCGGCGCGCGCGCCGAGTGCCTGGATGCGGCAGCGGCGGCACTGGAAATGATCCACGTGTACTCGCTCGTGCACGACGACATGCCATGCATGGACGACGACGCGCTGCGTCGCGGCAAACCCACGGTACACGTCAAATATGACGAAGCCACGGCGCTCCTGGTCGGCGACGCGCTGCAGGCGCAGGCCTTCGTCGCGCTGACGTCGGACGTGCTGGCGCCGGCGCAGCAGGCGTCGCTTGTGCGTGAACTGGCATTGGCGAGCGGCTCGATCGGCATGTGCGGCGGTCAGGCGATCGACCTGGCGAGCGTCGGCCATACGCTGACGCGCGCCCAACTGGAAACCATGCACCGGATGAAAACCGGCGCTTTGCTGCGTGCCGCGGTGCGCATGGGTGCGCTGGCGGGCGAAACGGCGAATGCGGACGCCATGCGTTCGCTCGACGCGTATGCGGCCGCTGTCGGTCTCGCGTTTCAGGTTGTCGACGATATTCTCGACGTCACGACCGATTCCGCGACGCTTGGCAAGACGGCAGGTAAAGACGCGAAGGACGGCAAGCCGACCTACGTGTCGATTATTGGGCTAGATGCGTCGCGTGCGCTTGCCGCGCAACTGCGCAGCGACGCTCACGCTGCGATTGCGCCGTTTGGCGCGCGCGCGCAGCGTCTGGCCGAATTGGCCGACCTGGTGGTGAACCGGGTTAGCTGAACGCGAAAGCCCGCCGCCGCGCACCTTCGCTATGAGGTGCATGTATGAAGTGCGGGCGCGTAAGTTTTCCTACAATGGAACGACGATGTACGACTTGCTGAAAACCATCGACGACCCGGCAGCTTTGCGCCGCCTTGATCGCCGCCAATTGCAACCGCTTGCCGACGAGTTGCGTGCTTTTGTGCTCGACAGCGTATCGCAGACGGGCGGCCATCTTTCGTCCAATCTCGGCACGGTCGAGTTGACCATTGCTCTGCACTATGTGTTCGACACGCCACGTGACCGGATCGTGTGGGACGTCGGCCATCAGACCTATCCGCACAAGATCCTCACGGGCCGCCGCGACCAAATGCACACGCTGCGCCAGCTCGGCGGCATCTCGGGTTTCCCGAAGCGCGACGAGTCGGAATACGACACCTTCGGCACCGCCCACTCCAGCACCTCGATTTCGGCCGCGCTCGGCATGGCCGTTGCCAGCAAGCTGCAGGGCGAGAACCGCATGGGCATCGCCGTGATCGGCGACGGCGCGATGACGGCCGGCATGGCTTTCGAGGCGATGAACAACGCCGGCGTCGAAGACGACGTGCCGCTGCTGGTCATCCTGAACGACAACGATATGTCGATTTCGCCGCCGGTCGGCGCGCTGAATCGCCATCTTGCGCGCCTGATGTCGGGCCGCTTCTACGCCGCCGCGCGTGCGGGTGTCGAACGCGTGCTGCGTGTCGCGCCGCCCATGCTCGATCTCGCGCGCAAGCTCGAAGAGCACGCGAAGGGCATGATCGTGCCGGCCACGCTCTTCGAAGAGTTCGGTTTCAACTACATCGGCCCGATCGACGGTCACGATCTCGATTCGCTGATCCCGACGTTGCAGAACATCAAGGAATTGCGCGGTCCGCAATTCCTGCACGTCGTGACGAAAAAGGGTCAGGGCTACAAGCTGGCCGAAGCCGATCCGGTGCTGTACCACGGCCCGGGCAAGTTCAATCCGGCTGAAGGCATCAAGCCGGCCACCACGCCGTCGAAGAAGACCTATACGCAGGTGTTCGGCGAATGGCTGTGCGACGCGGCCGAGCTGGACGCGCGCGTGGTCGGCATCACGCCGGCCATGCGTGAGGGCTCGGGCATGGTCGAGTTCGAGAAGCGCTTCCCGGATCGCTACTTCGACGTGGGTATTGCCGAGCAGCACGCGGTGACGTTCGCCGGCGGTCTGGCCGCGGACGGCATGAAGCCAGTGGTCGCGATCTACTCGACCTTCCTGCAACGTGCTTACGATCAGTTGATCCACGACGTCGCGTTGCAAAACCTGCCGGTGGTGTTCGCCATCGACCGGGCGGGTCTGGTCGGCGCGGACGGCGCGACGCACGCGGGCGCTTACGATCTGGCGTTCATGCGCTGCATCCCGAATATGACGGTGATGGCCGCATCGGACGAAAACGAATGTCGTCAGATGCTGTACACGGCATTGCAGCAGCCGAACCCGACGGCAGTGCGCTATCCGCGCGGCGCCGGCACGGGCGTGGCCACCGTCAAGCAGATGACGGCGCTGCCGCTCGGCAAGGGCGAGATTCGTCGCGAAACGTCGCAACCGGCCGGCAAGCGGATCGCGATTCTGGCGTTCGGCACGATGGTGGCGCCTTCGCTTGCGGCGGCTGAGCAGCTGGACGCCACGGTGGCGAACATGCGCTTCGTGAAGCCGCTGGACGCCGAGCTGGTTCGCCAACTGGCTGAAACGCACGACGCCATCGTCACGGTCGAGGAAGGTTGCGTGATGGGCGGCGCGGGCTCTGCCTGCGTCGAAGCCCTGCTTGAGAGTGGGGTTATGCGACCCGTACTACAATTGGGCCTTCCGGACCGCTTCATCGATCATGGAGATCCAGCCAAACTGCTCGCCGCGTGCGGTCTCGACGCTACGGGCATCGCAAAGTCGATTCGCGAACGCTTTCTTTCCAGCGGCGCGGTCGCCGGTCAGTCCTCGGTGAAGCGGGTTGCTTAACTGCGGCGCTTAGTGAAGTTGCTTAGTTAGGTCACTGAGTTGCGTTATTTAACTGTGTCGTCGATTGCCTGAGTCATTCAGCTGCCCCGCCGTGTGCAATGCCGCGGCTATGGCGACCATAGCAATCTCCAAATGAGTCGATGGGCCTTCGGGTCCATCATTCAACGCCGGCAGGGGCCGGCGTTCGCCATTGTGCGGCCTGACTTGCACGGTCGCTGAAGGCACCCAAATCTGTCGCTTCGCGACAACCCCTGATGGGGCAATCCGCTAATCTTCCTTGGGGACTTTCCTCGGAGCGGAAACTTGGGACGGCCCGGCGTTTTCTTGAAAGGACAAGAATATGAACCAGATGAACCCCGCCTTCGTGATGCCCGACGTGCAAAGCACGCCCGATACGCGTCAGATTCCGATTCAACGAGTCGGCGTCAAGGCCGTGCGTCATCCGTTGACGGTGCGCACGCAAGGCGGCGAAGTACAGCCCTCGGTCGGCACGTGGAATCTCGACGTGCATCTGCCGGCCGATCAGAAGGGCACGCACATGTCGCGTTTTGTCGCGCTGCTTGAAGAGAACAAGGCTCCGCTCGAGGCGGCCACGTTTCGCACCATGCTTGCCGCGATGCTCGAAAAGCTCGAGGCCGAGGCCGGTCGTATCGAAGTGTCGTTCCCGTACTTCGTGAACAAGACCGCGCCGGTGTCGGGCGTGCAAAGTCTGCTCGACTATGAGGTGACGTTAACGGGCGAGACCCGTGACGGCGCAACGCGTCTGTTCCTGAAGGTATTGGTGCCGGTCACGAGTCTGTGCCCGTGCTCGAAGAAGATCTCGCAGTACGGCGCGCACAACCAGCGCTCGCACGTCACGATCAATGCCGAGTTGGCGGGCGACGTGGCCGTGGAAGAACTGGTTCGCATCGCTGAAGAAGAAGCTTCGTGCGAACTGTGGGGCTTGCTCAAGCGTCCGGACGAAAAGTTCGTCACCGAGCGTGCGTACGAAAATCCGAAGTTCGTCGAAGACCTCGTGCGTGATGTCGCACAACGTCTGAATGCGGACGAGCGCATCGTCGCGTATGTGCTCGAAGCTGAGAACTTCGAATCGATTCACAATCACAGCGCGTATGCCGTGATCGAGCGGGATAAGCGGGTAGCGTGATTTGCGCAGGCTCGACCCAATGCTCAAATAAAAAGCCGCTCAACAGAGCGGCTTTTTTACGCCATCAGGTCGCGGTATTCAGCGTGCGAGCGAGGTCAAATCCCAGCGCGGCTTCACGGTGAACGCGTAGTCTTTAGCCGATTGATCGGGCCAGCGCTGCAATCGCAATGCGCCGGCCAGCGCGATCATCGCGCCGTTGTCCGTACACAGCGACAGGTCGGGATAGTGCACGAAGAAGTTACGCTTCTTCGCCGCCGCGGAAAGCGCTTCGCGCAGTTGGCGGTTCGCGCCAACACCGCCTGCCACCACGAGTCGATTGAGCTTGGTCCGTTTGAGCGCGGCCAGCGATTTCGCCGCCAGCACTTCCACGGCCGCGTCGACGAAACCGCGCGCCAGATCGGCCTTTGCCTGCTCGCAGATATTCGCGCCGCCGAGCTTCTTGGCGTGCGTGAGGACGGCGGTTTTCAGCCCGCTGAAGCTGAAATCGAGGTCGCCGGAATGTAGCATCGGACGCGGCAGCACGACTGCGCCGGGTGTGCCGAATTCAGCCATTCGCGACACTTCCGGGCCGCCCGGATAGCCGAGACCCAGCAGCTTGGCGGTTTTGTCGAAGGCTTCGCCGGCGGCGTCGTCCAGCGTCTCGCCAAGTGTTTCGTAGACGCCTACGTCCGTCACGCGCATCAATTGCGTATGGCCGCCCGACACCAGCAGCGCGACGAACGGAAACGGCGGCGGCTCGTCCACCAGCAGCGGCGACAGCAAATGCCCTTCGAGGTGGTGGATGCCGATGGTCGGCTTGTCCCAGGCCATGGCCAGCGAATTGGCGACGCTCGCGCCCACCAGCAGCGCGCCCGCGAGGCCAGGCCCCTGCGTATAGGCGATTGCGTCGATGTCGCTGCGTACCGCGCCGGCGCGTTCCATCACCTCTTCGAGCAGCGGCAGCGCGCGCCGGATGTGGTCGCGCGAGGCCAGCTCCGGGACCACGCCGCCATACTCCCGGTGCATCGCAATTTGCGAATGCAGCGCGTGCGCGAGCAGCCCGCGCTCTGTGTCGTAGAGCGCGAGACCGGTTTCGTCGCAGGAGCTTTCGATGCCGAGAACGAGCATGTTGGGTGGGTTTGAGCGGGCGCGCGAGTGAACCAACCCGGCGTCCAAATATGAAAAGGCAAGCCTGAAAGTATAGCAGCGCGGGCGAGGGGCCGCAGACGCGCGGGTACAATGCGGCCCCATGGAATCCTTCGATATCGCAGTGATCGGCGCGGGCGCGGCCGGCATGATGTGCGCGGCCGTGGCCGGGCAACTCGGCCGTCGGGTGGTGCTGATCGACCACTCGCAGCGCCTCGCGGAGAAAATCCGCATTTCCGGCGGCGGCCGGTGCAACTTCACGAATCTGTACGCCGGACCGGCCAATTACCTGTCCGCCAACCCCCATTTCTGCCGCTCGGCGCTGGCGCGCTACACGCCGCGCGACTTCATGGCGCTCCTCAAGCGCCATCACGTGACGTGGCACGAGAAACATAAGGGGCAATTGTTCTGCGATCAGTCGAGCGACGCGGTCATCAACGTACTGAAGAGCGAGTGCGACGCGGGCCGCATTGCGTGGCGCACGCCGCTCGCGGTCGAACAGGTGCGGCATGTCGCCGAAGGGCGCTTCACGCTGGATACCCACTCGGGCCCGATCACGGCCCGCGCGCTCGTGGTGGCGACCGGCGGCCTGTCGATTCCCAAGATCGGCGCCACGGATTTTGCCTACCGCCTCGCCAAGCAATTCGGCCACAAGCTGATCGACACCCGCCCCGCGCTGGTCCCGCTGACCTTCGCACCAGCCGACTGGGAGCCGTTCGCGGCGCTTTCCGGCGTGTCGCTCGAGGTGCAACTGGCGACCGGCAATAAGAAGATCGGCGCCGAATTCAACGAAGACCTGCTGCTCACCCACCGCGGACTGTCGGGTCCGGGCGTTCTGCAGATTTCGAGCTACTGGCAGCCCGGCGAGCCGATTCACATCAATCTGCTGCCCGAGCAGGATGCGACGACCGCATTACTGGAAGCCAAAACCGGTACGAAGCGCCAGATCGCCAATCTGCTCTCGGAATGGGTGCCGCAACGGCTTGCCCACGTCTGGCTCGAAACCCACCAGATTCCTGCCGAAGCGCGTGTGGCGGACCTGCCGGACAAGACCCTGCGCCGCGTCGGTGAGGCCTTGTCGCGCTGGACGCTCACCCCGAATGGCACCGAAGGCTATCGCAAGGCCGAAGTCACGCGCGGCGGGATCGACACGCGCGACCTGTCGTCGGCAACGATGATGAGTGCCCGCACGCCGGGTTTGTACTTCATCGGCGAGGCGGTCGACGTGACCGGCTGGCTCGGCGGCTACAACTTCCAATGGGCGTGGGCCTCCGGCGTGGCGGCCGGCCAGGCGGCCGCGGAGTACGTTCTGGGGGCTTGACGGCGCATTAGCTTTGTGAGAAAGCTCTGCTATACTCCTGAACCTTTACAAAGTTCCGTTATTGAAAAATGACGACCATCCGCGTAAAAGACAACGAGCCCTTTGAAGTTGCCATGCGCCGCTTCAAGCGCACGATGGAAAAAAACGGGTTGCTAACGGAACTACGCGCCCGCGAGTTTTACGAAAAGCCTACGGCTGAGCGCAAGCGCAAGAAGGCGGCTGCGGTTAAGCGTCATTTCAAGCGTCTGCGGGGCCAGATGCTGCCAAAGAAGTTCTACTGATTCTGGCGTTGCCGCGGTTCCTGTCGAACGGAGCGGCGACATCCAACGGTGGCGGCACAGCAGGTGCCGTCGCGGAAAACACGGCCCTTCGGGCCAGCCGGCAGGGTCGCATCCACTACGCAAAATCGCGCCAACCCGCTTGAGGAAGCTGTCCCAAGCGGGCGTTTGTGTTGGATACGGCGTGTCGATGCGGGGCAGGTTGGGGCTAGCCGGCGGGTTTTTAAATTTTCAACGCATTCAGGTGAGTGATGAGTCTCAAGGACCAGATCAACGACGATATGAAAGCAGCCATGCGGGCGCGCGAGACCGAGCGTCTCGGCACGATCCGCTTGCTGCTCGCGGCGGTCAAGCAGCGCGAAGTCGACGAACGCGTCACCCTTGACGACGCGGCGATCACCGCCGTCATCGACAAGATGATCAAGCAGCGCAAAGACTCGATCAGCCAGTTCGAAGCCGCCGGCCGCACGGATCTCGCCGACAAGGAAAAGGCCGAGCTGGCCATCCTGTCCGCCTATATGCCGGCGCAGATGTCCGAAGCGGAGATCGTTGCCGAAGTTCAGGCCGCGGTCGCGCAAACCGGCGCTGCCGGCCCGCAGGACATGGGCAAGGTGATGGGCGTGCTCAAGCCGAAGCTGGCCGGCCGCGCCGACATGACCGCTGTCTCGGCGCAAGTCAAAGCCGCGCTCGCGAAGTAATTCCTGTATTTCCGGTCTGCACGCGCCGTTGTTCGACGGCACGCGCAGCCTTGAGCTTTTTAGGTAGCGTCATTCACTGTGATTCCACCGTCATTCCTGCAGGACCTGCTTAACCGCGTCGATATTGTCGACGTGGTCGGCCGGTACGTGCAGTTGAAAAAGGGCGGCGCGAACTTCATGGGGCTATGTCCGTTTCACAACGAGAAAAGCCCCTCGTTTACGGTTAGTCCGACTAAGCAGTTCTATCACTGCTTCGGTTGCGGCGCGCATGGTACGGCGATCGGTTTCCTGATGGAGCACGTCGGTTCCACCTTCCCGGAGGCGGTCAACGAACTCGCGCAATCGGTCGGCTTGACCGTGCCGAACGAACCGTCGCCGGGCTATGGCGGTGGGGGCGCTGGCGGTTCCGGCGGGTATGCGCCCGGCGCATCCAAGGCCGTCACCACGGCGCTGTCCGATGTCATGCAGACCGCCTGCGACTTCTACCGCAAGCAGTTGCGCAGCGCGCCGAACGCGATCCAGTATCTGAAGAAACGTGGCCTGACCGGCGAGATCGCCGCCCGCTTCGGCCTCGGCTATGCACCGGACGGCTGGCAGAACCTCGAACCCGCGTTCCCCAACTATCGGGACGATTCACTGGTCGAATCGGGTCTTGTAATCGTCAGCGAAAAGTCGGATGCACAAGGCCAGAACCGCCGGTATGACCGCTTTCGCGAGCGGATCATGTTCCCGATACGCAACGTGAAAGGGCAGGTAATCGGCTTTGGCGGGCGCGTGCTGGACGGCGGCGAGCCGAAGTATTTGAATTCGCCCGAAACGCCTCTATTTAACAAAGGCAGCGAGTTGTATGGGCTGTTCGAGGCACGTCTGGCGATTCGTGAACAGGGTTACGTGCTGGTGGTCGAAGGCTATATGGACGTGGTCGCGCTGGCCCAATTGGGGTTCCAGAACGCGGTAGCCACGCTCGGCACGGCCTGCACGCCGATTCATGTGCAGAAACTGATGCGCCAGACCGATACGGTCATTTTCAGTTTCGACGGCGATTCGGCCGGGCGCCGCGCTGCGCGCCGGGCGCTGGATGCCTGCCTGCCGCACGCGGCGGACAACCGGACTATCCGGTTCCTGTTTTTGCCGTCCGAGCACGATCCGGACAGCTATGTGCGCGAATTCGGCACCGCAGCGTTCGCCGAGCAGGTCGAGCGCGCCATGCCGCTGTCGCAGTTCATGCTGAACGAAGTGCTGACCGGCAAGGAGCTGGACCAGCCGGAAGGCCGCGCCCGCGCGCTGTTCGACGCGAAACCGTTGCTCCAGCAACTGCCGGCGAATGCGCTGCGCGCGCAGATTATGCATATGTTCGCCGACCGGCTGGACGTGCCGTTCGAGGAAGTGGCCGCCTTATGCGAGGTCGACGCCCGGATCGCGGCGGCCGCCCGATCGGCGCCGGCCCGCAAAGACCGGCGCAGTGTGACCGGGATCGAAGAAAAGACGCTGCGCAATCTGGTGATGTATCCGCGCACGGTCGCGGTACTCGACGAGGAGGCCGAGCAGGCGCTCCTGAGCGTCACGCGGCATGGCGAACTGTTCGAAGAGGTGACGACGCATGCCCGCGCACTGGGCGATTCGGCGGAGTTTCAGTTGCTGTCCGACCTATTGCGAAACGGCGCAAATGCCCCAACTTTCGAGGAAATCTTTCGCAAAATTCTAGACTATGATGAAAACGTCCGGGATTTGCTGCTGAAGGACCCGGAGGATGCGACCGTCATCGAGGAACGGCGCGAGCAGGAACGGATCGTCGGAGAGGAACTGAAAGCGGCGATTCTGAAGATGCGGTACGACGCTTACTGCGATCGCCTCGAGCAGCTTTCGCGGCAATCCCGGCACACGCCGGAGGAGTTTGCGGAGCTGACGGGGTTGAATCAGAAACGGGCTGAGATGAAGCGCCAGCTGGGGCTGTAAGCGAGGTGGCAGAAGGCCGGGTGGTATAATAAAAGGTTTCTAGCGGTTTGTTTTTTCTTCAATGGTTTTCCTGGCAAAGGCGAAAAGGCGATTGCGATGGCAAAGACACCAGGCGGAAAAAAAGCAACAGGCACGGGCTCGAACGAGTCGACCAGAAAGGTCACTGAGGCCAAGTTAGCTTCTTCCCCTAAAAAAACGTCTGCCGCAAGCGTCACACCTGCTGCCGGGAAGAAATCCTCGACCAGTTCCGCTGCGCGCGCGGAACCGGTCAGGGCGGCGAAAGCTGTACCACTACCGGCCGCAAAACGGCCGGGTGTCAGAAGCGCAAGGGAAGCGCCTGCCGCGCAGGACGATGCGGTAGAGCGCGAAATTCCAGTATCCACGGTTCAACCGGCTGTTGTCCAACAGCCGCGAGTCGAGACTACAGCCGGTACGACGAACTCCATGACGAAAAAGCTGAACGAAACACCCGTCGATGACGACGCAACCCAAAGCGAAGAAACTCCTGCGGCCGTTCCCGGCAAGGTGGAGAAGGTCAAGGCTCGCGATCGTCGCGCAAAGGAAAAAGCACTGCTGAAAGACGCGTTCGCGTCATCGCAGCCGGGCACCGTCGAGGAACTCGAAGAGCGCCGCTCCAAACTGCGCGCGCTGATCAAGCTCGGCAAGGAGCGCGGCTTCCTCACGTACGCGGAAATCAACGACCACCTGCCGGACAACTTCACCGAGACCGAGGCGATCGAAGGCATCATCAGCACGTTTAACGACATGGGCGTGGCCGTGTATGAGCAGGCGCCGGATGCTGAAACGCTGCTGTTGAACGACAACGCGCCCGCCGCTTCGTCAGACGACGAAGTGGAAGAGGAAGCGGAAGTCGCGCTCTCCACGGTCGACTCCGAATTCGGCCGTACAACGGACCCGGTCCGCATGTACATGCGCGAAATGGGTACGGTCGAGCTGCTCACGCGCGAAGGCGAAATCGAAATCGCCAAGCGGATCGAAGACGGTCTCAAGCACATGGTGATGGCGATCTCCGCGTGCCCGACCACCATCGCCGACATTCTGGCGATGGCTGAGCGCGTCGCGAACGAGGAAATCCGCATCGACGAACTGGTCGACGGCCTGATCGACGCCAACGCGGAAGATGCGGACGGCTTCTCGGTGCAGGAAGCGGAAGCGATCGAGAACGAAGACGAGGAAGAAGAGGAAGAAGAGTCGGACGACGAGGAAGAAGACGACGGCGCGGCGCAAGCCACCGCCAACGCGGCGCAAATGGAAGCGCTCAAGCGTGCGTCCCTCGAGAAGTTCGCTCTCATCAGCGAATGGTTCGACAAGATGCGTCGCGCGTTCGAGAAGGAAGGCTACAAGTCCAAGTCGTATCTGAAGGCTCAGGAAACGATCCAGAACGAACTGATGACGATCCGCTTTACCGCGCGCACCGTCGAGCGTCTGTGCGACACCTTGCGTGCGCAGGTAGATGAAGTGCGTCAGGTCGAGCGTCAGATTCTGCATACGGTGGTCGACAAGTGCGGCATGCCGCGTGCGGAATTCATCGCGCGTTTCCCGGGCAGCGAAACGGATCTTGAATGGGCTGACAAGATCGTCGGCGAAGGTCACGCGTATAGCGCGATCCTTACGCGTAACATTCCGGCCATTCGCGAACAGCAGCAACGTCTGCTCGATTTGCAGGCGCGTGTCGTGCTGCCGCTGAAGGACCTGAAGGAAACCAACCGTCAGATGGCGGCGGGTGAGCTTAAGGCGCGTCAGGCGAAGCGCGAAATGACCGAGGCGAACTTGCGTCTCGTGATCTCGATCGCGAAGAAGTACACGAACCGTGGTTTGCAGTTCCTCGACCTGATTCAGGAGGGCAACATTGGCCTGATGAAGGCGGTGGACAAGTTCGAATATCGTCGCGGCTACAAGTTCTCCACGTATGCAACGTGGTGGATCCGTCAGGCCATTACGCGTTCGATCGCTGACCAGGCGCGCACGATCCGGATTCCGGTTCACATGATCGAAACGATCAACAAGATGAATCGCATCTCGCGTCAGATCTTGCAGGAAACCGGTCTCGAGCCGGATCCGGCAACGCTGGCTGAAAAGATGGAAATGCCGGAAGACAAGATCCGCAAGATCATGAAGATCGCGAAGGAACCGATCTCCATGGAAACGCCGATCGGCGACGACGACGATTCGCATCTGGGCGACTTCATCGAAGATACGAACACGGTCGCACCGGCCGACGCCGCGTTGCATGCCAGCATGCGCGATGTCGTGAAAGATGTGCTCGACTCGCTGACGCCGCGTGAAGCCAAGGTGTTGCGCATGCGTTTCGGTATTGAGATGAGCACCGATCACACGCTCGAAGAAGTCGGTAAGCAGTTCGACGTGACGCGTGAACGGATCCGTCAGATCGAGGCGAAGGCCCTGCGCAAATTGCGTCACCCGAGCCGCTCGGACAAGCTGAAGTCGTTCCTCGAAGGGAATTGATCGAAGTTGGGGGGAGGTAGGAAATTCAGGGGCTTCCGGGTTGTTTCGCGAGAGCGAAGCGGTCACGGAAGCCCCTTTTTCGTGTAGTATGTCGGCCAATCGGAATGGGCCCGGCCTTCATGACCGGGTCTTTTTCTTTGGTTGCGTCTGGTAGTCGTCGGATACAGTAAAATCGTCGGTTCTCAGGGCCTCTAGCTCATGCTTGGTTAGAGCAGCGGACTTAGCAAAGGCTCACCTAAACCGGGCAGCACGGCATGGTGAGTCATGAATGGGTTGCCTTGGGGTAAGTTAGCTCTGCCCCTTGGTAGAACTGCTCAAATTCGGGGAACCCTCTGTTGCCTTGGCAGCGTGGAAATCCCGAGCGAAGCTCTCTTGTAGAGAACGTGTAGAGACTGAACGGGCAGGTCGTAAAGACAAGAGACAGTCCAGACCACAAACCCGAAAGGGGCGGTGAAAACCGTAGCTGGTAAGCATAATCCGTTGGTGCCGTGTTCGACTCACGGGAGGCCCACCAAATACCTGAAAGCCACTCTTCATGAGTGGCTTTTTCTTTTGGCGCGCTCAGCCTGCTTCGGCTTTCGCTGCTGCTGACGCGAAAGAAATTAATTAGGATTCCATCTTGCAGCTCATCCGCAGTCGGTCGCAGAACCGATTGCCGAGGTGCTGTGAGCGCGTTTGCGTTTTACGTAAGTGTCGGGTTTGCCCGGACTCGCTACGACTCACCCGGGTTGTGAAGGAGAGTTCCGGGGATTAGGGAAACTCCGTGTAAAAAATAGTCCCGGCGACGCCGTTAATTGAATACGGAAGGCTGTTCGATATATGCCGTCCGCTTTCAGCACGGGCCTCTGTCACGCGGCGGTCGGCGCCGCAACTCACCTCCGGGCAACGCCCGTGCTGAAGGCTTTACCTCGGCGCGCTTGCCGCCTCTTTGTCGCCCGCTTTGCAGCCCACTTCGTCAAGCCCGGGACGATCGCCTTTTTTGCAGCTCGCCTTAGGCTCGGCTTAATCACGGCTATTCGACGGCCGTTCCCAAGCGTATTCTGGGTTGCTAAATCGGCGACCGTATTAAATCAATTAAGTTCCCGCTTTTCTAAAATAAATTTATATCGAGCGGAATTGAACCTGTTGCAAATGCCTGATTTTCAGGCAATCAGCCATCTTTCGCTTTTGCAACGTTCCGACCCGATTACGTCGGGCATATTAAACGCTGTTGCATACACACAACTTTAATATTGATATGTTGCGAGCAAATTCTGTCCACAGCAGGCGCGGCGCGGCTCGTATTTTGCGATAAACGTATGAAAAATAAAGACTTAGTGGTCGCGTTGATCGGATTGTTGCCGATTCCGAAAAATCCTGTTGCGTAAATTGCGGACGTCCCTACTAGGGTCTCCCCCTACACTCACGCTTCGTTTAAAGGGTGCCCGGCTGATCCGAAACGGTTCGGCCAACAGGGCGGCAGCGACTGATGTATGCGCTGCTGAGGCTGGTCCCGCTCCCCGCGTAAATTTATCGAACTGGAGTCCCACGCATGAAAAAGAGTCTCATCGTTGTTGCGGTTGCCGCATCGTTCGCATCCGTCGCTCACGCACAAAGCAGCGTGACCCTGTATGGTCTGCTGGACGCAGGTCTGACGTACACCAGCAACGTCGCGCCCGCCAATGGCGTCGGCCACGGCAACGCAAAGTGGGCAGCAGGCAGCGGCGGCATCAACCAAAGCATGTTCGGTCTGCGTGGTTCGGAAGATCTGGGCGGCGGTCTGAAGGCAATCTTCACGTTGGAAAGCGGCTTCAACATCAACAACGGCAAGTTCGCTAACAACAACGGCATGTTCAACCGTCAAGCGTTTGTCGGTCTGTCGAGCGCGCAATTCGGTACGGTCACGCTGGGTCGTCAATACGACGCAGCACAAGACTACCTGGCACCGCTGACCGCAACGGGCAGCTGGGGCGGTACGTACTTCGCTCACCCGTTCAACAACGACAACCTGAGCACGAACGGCGGCTACGCAGTTAACAACTCGATCAAGTACTCGAGCGCTAACTACGCAGGCTTCACGTTCGGCGGCACGTACGGCTTCTCGAACCAGGCTGGCGCATTCGCAAACAACCGCGAATACAGCGTTGGCGCTGCATACCAGTGGCAAGGCCTGCGTTTGGGCGCTGCTTACGCACAGCAGAACAACCCGGGTGCAACGAACGCAGCAGGCACGGCAAGCAACGGCGGTGCTTCGGACGGTTCGATCCTGGGCCTGACCGGCAACTTCCGTCAGCGCGAATTCGGCGCAGCTGCTTCGTACTCGTTCGGCCCGGCAACGGTCGGTGCTGCATGGACGCAGTCGCGTATCGACAACGTCGCTGGCGCGCAACAATCGCTGCGCGCTAACAACTACGAAGTGAACGGCAAGTACAACCTGACCCCGGCTCTGGGCCTGGGCGTTGCTTACACGTTCACGGACGGCAAGGGCTACGGCGTTACTGCAGACGGCGGTTCGGCATCGGTGCGCTACCACCAGATCGGCCTGCAAGCTGACTACTCGCTGTCGCGTCGTACGGACGTCTACGCTCAAGCCGTGTACCAACACGCAATGGGCGACGGCGGTGTCGCTTCGATCTACAGCGGCGACAACACGCAACTGCCTTCGTCCTCGAAGAACCAGACGGCTGCTACGGTCGGTCTGCGTCACCGCTTCTAAGCTTCAGCAGAAGCTGGTTGTTGTAAAAAAGGTGCCGTTCGCGGCACCTTTTTTTATGGGCGCGCCATTTGCATGCATGGTCGGCGCCCGGCGCGATTGCCGGATGCCGTTGTGTGTCCTGCTGGATCTTGCCGCACCGTGCGGTACCCGGGAAACCGTGCGGACCTGGCGCGTATTCAACCAGCGCGACCAGCGTATTGCGCTTTCTGACAATTGCGCACACGAGCCTGACAATAATTGACTTTCTTGAGGGAGTGCTTGGGGTAGTCTGAAAAATGATCAATTAATAGACACCATTTTCGCGGCGGCGCTGGCATTTGCGCTGCGGGTGCGCGTTCTTACTGCATGGATACTCCCCCTTCAAACCTGCCGGCCCGCTCACCGGCCGTTCAGGATCTCACCGACGAGCAATGGCATCGCATCGTGCCGCTCCTGCCTGAAATGAAAGACCTCGGGCCTCGGCGTGGCCGTCCCAGCATCGACATCCGTTGCGTGGTGAATAGCGTGCTGTGGGTGTTGCGCACGGGCAAGCCGTGGCACGCGATGCCCGACCGATATGCGCCGTATCAGACCGCGCATCGCTACTATCTGCGCTGGAAGAATTCAGGTGTGCTGTCGAACATCGCGTTTGCGCTATTCGACGATGATGCGATGCTGGCGCGCCCGGTCACGCGCCGGAGCGACCCGCGCGCTGCGTAGCAGTGTCTACGCGGGTACCGTCTGCAAAATAGAAAAAGCCGTTATCCGCCTGGTGGGTAACGGCTTTTTTATCGGCAGCATTGACGAGCTATGCCGTGCGACTACATCGCAAGCCGCTCAATCACGCCTGCTGTTCGACCTTGAACACAGCAACCGCATTTCGCAGACGTTCGGTCTGCTCATCGAGCGAACCCGCCGCGGCCGCCGCTTGCTCGACTAGCGCGGCATTGCGCTGCGTGACGTCGTCCATCTGACGGATCGCGAGATTGACTTCACCGATACCCGAGCTTTGCGCTTTCGAGGCCGCCGAAATCTCATTCATGATCGCGGTGACGCGGCGCACGGCGTCGACGACTTCACCGATCGTGCTGCCGGCCTTGCCTGCCAGCGTCGAACCCTCTCCGACCTGCGCGACGGACTGATGGATCAGCACCTTGATCTCCTTGGCCGCGGTGGCGCTGCGCTGGGCGAGATTGCGCACTTCGCCCGCGACGACCGCGAAGCCACGGCCTTCTTCGCCGGCGCGCGCCGCTTCCACCGCGGCGTTTAGCGCCAGGATGTTGGTCTGGAACGCGATGCCTTCGATCACGCTGATGATCTCGCCGATCTTGCGCGAGCTATCGGTGATGCCGGCCATTTTCTCGACCACGTCGTTGACGACCTGGCCGCCGCGCGCGGCGATATTCGATGCATCCGTCGCGAGTTCCGACGCGGTTGCTGCATTGTCGGCGTTCTGCGTGACGGTCTTGGTGAGCTCGTCCATGCTTGCGGCGGTTTGCTGTAACGAAGCCGCCTGTTCTTCGGTGCGGCTCGACAGATCCAGATTGCCCGCGGCGATTTCCTTCGAGGCGACCGTGATCGTCTCGGCGGAGGTCTTGATCCGCGCGATGGTGGCAGCCAGTTGATTGCGCATCTCGCGCAGCGAGAACAGCAGGCTCGACGCATCGTCATGGCGCAGGTCGATGTGCGTGGCGAGATCGCCGCGTGCGATCTGCATGGCAAGCGCTGCCGCCATGGAAGGTTCTCCGCCGATCGAACGCGACACGTTGCGCACCACGCGCGACGCCACGAACGACACCACCACGCCGAGCAACACCAGCATGCCGGCCGACCGCGCGAGCGTGGCGTAGAACTGCGCCTGGATGTCGTCCATATAGGCGCCGGCGATAAAATCCCAGTTCCACGGGGTGAAACGCTTCACATAGCCGATCTTTTCGCTCGGCGCCGTTTCACCGGGTTTCGGCCACCAGTAGCGCAGATAGCCTGCGCCGCCCGGCGAGCCGCCTGCCTGCGCGATGTCGTGGTACAGCGCGTTGCCTTTGGCGTCGCGAAAGCCGCTCATATCCTTGCCATTCAGCTTTGGACTCATGGGATGAGCGACCATGACCGAATCGCTGCGCACGATCGTCACGTAACCCGAGGTGCCATAACGCTGTGCATTGATGCGGGCGATGGCCTGCTGTTTGGCTTCTTCGACCGGGAGCTTGCCCGCGTCGGCGAGCTTCGCGTAGTCAGCGACGATCGATACCGCCATGTCCGTGACGTCGGCCAGGTCCGCACGCCGTGCATCCATCTGGGCGTTGCGCGCATCGAGCGCGTTCACGACGGTAACGATCAGGAGCGCCGCCCAGCAAAGCAGTATCGGCACCCACAGTTTCTGTTTCAGTGTCAGACGGTTCATTGTCGGTTTTGACTATGCGTTGAACTCGGAATAGGGAGAGTCTGCAATCTGCGTTGCATAGTCGGCATAACGGCCATTGCTACGGATTCTTTATTGCGGGATCCGAAATTGCGCCATGGAACGCGAGCGTCCGCTCCGATGCGGCCGATGAAAAGCGGGGAAACACCGGGGAAAAGCGGGGAAAGTGAAGTTAAACCCGCGGAAAATGCGAGGAAATCAAGGGCCGGCGCTCGCGCGTGTCCGGACCTAGATCTGTTCCTGACCAAACGCCCCCAGGCGCTCAAGATCAAGCACGTCGATCTGGTTGTACGAGAGGCGCACAATCTGCAGCTTTTCGAGGTTTTGCAGTGCCTGGTTGATCCGTTGCCGCGATACGCCGGCCAGCAGGCCGAGCTCTTCCTGTGAAATGGCGAGCGTGCGCCCGGTGTCGGGATAGAGATCGGGATTGAACAGTTGTGCGAGCGACTGGGCGACACGTGCATCGACGTCGAGTAGACGGCTATTCTGGATCGTCGCGATGAATTCGCCCATGCGGTTGTTCAACTGCCGGATCACGAAGCCCGTAAACGGCAGGCTCGATTCCAGCAGCGCATGGAATGTCTCCGACGGCACGAACATCACGAGCGACGCCTGGATGGTGGCCACGTCGTACTTGCGCAATTCGCGCTTGATCACGCTGCCTTCGCCGAACCAGCCGCCGGGCGGCACGCCGGAGAGCGTGCAACTGCGTCCCGAGGCGTTGTAGATGGCGAGTTTGATGAGGCCGGAATAGACCCCGATCCAGTAGTCCGACGGCTCCTGACGGCGCGCGATCCAGGCGCCTCCCTCGAGGCGCTCCGCGTAGGCGCTGGCAAGAACCATGGCCTGATGCTCGGCGGCGAGCGCCCGGAACCAGGCGCAGGTGCCGAATAATTGCGGCAGGTCGGCGCGCGGGACCCGTTCAGGCCGATGCGAGGGCACGTCTGCGAGAGC
This sequence comes from Paraburkholderia sp. BGA-UO-ETr-F12, assembly GCF_059567945.1. NCBI lineage: Bacteria > Pseudomonadati > Pseudomonadota > Betaproteobacteria > Burkholderiales > Burkholderiaceae > Paraburkholderia > Paraburkholderia sp. BGA-UO-ETr-F12. The sequence goes on from NZ_JCAQOZ010000051.1 coordinate 242,571, forward strand.
GGGGAACGGGGCGTCATCCATGGGCGGCTAGCGGGGCGTAAGCGGGTGAAACCGGTTGGGTAGAGCCAGGGCGCGCCACTCTGTCATTTGAATGACAGACAGTTCACCATGACAGTTGTTAGGCTAGTCCGCGAATCCATCAAGCACAAAAATTGACGGCGCGGCCAGCGTCTCAGGAGACAAAGCGATGAAGCACATGTTTGAAGACGGCCTCCAGCGGCGCGAGGCCAATTATGTCCCGCTCACGCCCATCGATTTCATCGTGCGCGCAGCGGAAGTCTACGGTGAGCGGCTGGCGGTCGTCCATGGGGAGATTCGCCGAAAGTGGCGCGAAACTTACCAGCGTACGCGGCGCCTCGCCAGCGCGTTGCGGCAGGCCGGTATCGAACGCGGCGACACGGTTGCCGCTTTGCTGCCGAATATTCCTCCGATGATAGAAGCGCATTTCGGCGTGCCGATGGCCGGGGCCGTGCTCAATACGCTGAATACGCGGCTCGACGTGTCGTCGCTATTGTTCATGCTGCGCCATGGCGAGGCGAAGGCGCTGATCGTCGATACGGAGTACAGCGAATTCGCGCACCGCGCGGCGCTGGAGTTTCCGGAGTTGCGTGTGATCAGCGTGGCCGATGCGATGCCCGCCGACGCGGACAAGTTCATCCGCGCAACCGACTATGAAGCGTTCCTGCAAAGCGGCGACCCGGAGTTCGCATGGACCCTGCCCGCTGACGAATGGGACGCGATCGCGCTTAACTACACTTCGGGCACGACCGGCGACCCGAAGGGCGTGGTCTACCACCATCGCGGTGCTTATCTGAACGCGCTCAGCAATATCCTCGAATGGGATATGCCCAAGCATGCGGTTTATCTATGGACCTTGCCGCTCTTTCACTGCAACGGCTGGTGTTTTCCGTGGACTGTCGCCGCGCGTGCCGGTGTCAACGTCTGTCTACGCAAATTCGACGCAAAAACGGTGTTCGAACTGATTCGCCGCGAAGGCATCACGCATTATTGCGGCGCGCCGATCGTGCAAAGCGCGCTTGCGAATGCGCCCGCCGAATGGCGTGAAGGCATCGCGCATCGCGTATCGACGATGGTGGCCGGCGCGGCGCCCGCGCCGGCGGTGATCGCCAAGATGAAGGAAATCGGTTTCGATCTGACCCACGTGTACGGACTTACCGAGACCTACGGCCCGGCCGCGGTTTGTGCGAAACAGGAGGAATGGGAAACGCTCGACGACAACGCGCGTGCCGAAATGAACGCGCGTCAAGGCGTGCGCTACCACTTGCAGGCAGCCGTCACGGTGCTCGACCCGGATACACTCGCGCCCGTGCCCGACGACGGCGAAACGCTCGGTGAGATCATGTTCCGCGGCAACATCTGCATGAAGGGATATCTGAAGAACGAGCGCGCCACGGAGGCGGCCTTCCGCGGCGGCTGGTTTCACACCGGGGATCTCGGCGTGCGGATGCCTGACGGCTATATCCGCATCCGCGATCGCAGCAAGGACATCATCATTTCCGGCGGCGAGAACATCTCGAGCATCGAGGTCGAAGACACGCTGTACCGTCACCCTGCGGTCTCCGTTGCCGCCGTGGTGGCGATGGCCGATCCGAAGTGGGGCGAGGTACCCTGCGCCTTCGTCGAACTCAAGGAGGGTGCTCAGGTGAGCGCAGAAGAGATCATCGCGCACTGCCGGCTGTTTCTTGCGGGATACAAGTTGCCCAAAGCGGTGCGCTTCGGCGAATTGCCGAAGACGTCGACGGGAAAAATTCAGAAGTTCGAACTGCGTGCGCGGATCAAGGCGGAACAAACCGAATAGATCGCGCACGCTGGTCTGGTCTAGCGCGCCGAATGGCGCGCTAAGTATTGTGGAACGATGCAAGCGCGGGGTCCCGCGCGCATCGGGTTCGACAAGCGCTTAACCGCGCGTGTCGACCCAGCGGCGTGCCCAGCGTGCCGAGTGCTGCAGTGCCTGTTCTTCGTTCGGGAAGTAATCGAGCGAATAGAACTGGTAGCGCCCTTCGGTACGCGCGCTGTCAGCGCGTTCGAGCAACAGGTTGGATGAAAAGCTACCGTCGGGCAAACGATGCGCCGAGGGTTTGACGGCATAGCCGTTGTAATGATGAATATGTTTGTTTTGCATTTTATATTTTAATAATGTTCGAGTGCGCGCCTGCCGTGCGAGCCGTTGTACGGGTCACGCGGACGAGCCGATTCGAGCCATTGCGAGCCGAATCCAAACGCAGTCGGAAAGCTAAAAAGGGCGTTGAAGCCAGAGGGGAGAATGAGGTGCAACGAGGCGTTTGGCGCTTAGGCTAGCTGCTCGACACACATGCAGCTAAAAGCGATCGCGCCAACTGTGGGAGACAAATCTCCGCGAGGATGTCGCTGCAGCCCGATGTCCGTTGCCGGACACCGAGCCCTTCAAACTTACAGCGGCTTGATGTTAGCCGCTTGCAGACCCTTCGGGCCTTGCTTCGTTTCGAAGCTCACCTTCTGATTCTCAGCCAGCGTCTTGAAGCCGTCGCCGCTGATTTCGGAGAAGTGCGCGAACAGGTCGTCGCCGCCCTTGTCCGGGGTGATGAAGCCAAAGCCTTTGCTGTCGTTGAACCACTTAACGGTACCGGTATCCATGAGGAATCCTTGAGTAAAAATAGAAAAATTTGCTCTGTTGAGGAGCGCGTGAAGCATCAAGGAGGGAGAGGACAACGAATACCGCTGAGGAGCGAGACATTGATGAACAGCAATCGAACTTCTTGAACTTCGGACGTCACAGTAACCGCCGGGCATGCCCGGCGTCAACACTTATCTTGTAACTGTTTTGTTATGAACGTGGCTTGCCTGTGTACGGCTTGGGACGATGCGGCCCCGTTACCGGCTTGCCAGGTCGTACGGACACGGCAAGCCATTCGAGCAGCCTTTCCGTTTCAGATACCCACTTTGTGCGCTGTCAGGATCAGGCGTAATCCCAGTGCGGCGACTGCGCTCGCGGCGACGCGATCGATCCAGGCCTTCCACCGCAAATACATTTCGCGCGGCCGCTTGCTCGAGAAGCACAGCGCGACCACGGTGTACCAGCCGGCCTCAATGGCGAAGATCGCGGGGGGCAACGCGAAGTAGCACCACAGCGGCGGATGTTGCGGAAGCAGGGCCGCGAAGATACTGCCGTAATAGACCGCCGTTTTCGGATTGCTGAGTTGTGTGCTCAAACCAATCCAGAATGATTTGCGCGCATTGGTGTTGGCGCCTTGCGCGGTATCGAATGCGAGCGGTTTGGCGGCGCCGCGCCAGATCTTCGACGCAAGGTAGATCAGATAAAGGCCGCCGGCCACTTTCAAGCCGACATATAGCCACTCTACGGTCGCGAGCAAGGTGTACAGACCGAGCAACGCGATCGCGCTGAAGAAGACGCCGCCGATGCCCATGCCCACCGCTGTCGCGAGGCCGTCGCTGCGCGAGAGACCGATTGAATTGCGGGCAACGATGACAAAGCTCGGTCCAGGGCTCATGGCGCCGAGCAGCAGCGCGGCGAGGATGGTGGCGATGGCGGTCGAGGCGGGCATTTTTATGACTCTCCTGAGATGCGGCAATGTGAGGCCGTCGGATCAATGAAACATAGCATGGGAGAGTGGGATTTTGTTCTTTGGCCAGTGTGAATAGAACTCGTAGGAATTCGCACAGGCCTGTGCGAGGCGTAATAGGAAATCACAAAAAAACCGCTTGTTGCAGGCAAGCAATCAGATACTGCAAGCAGCGGAAATTGGATGCTAGAATCACTTCCCATACGCTAAAGCAGCCTTGGAACACCAAGGCCGACCGGGCGCGATTCGAGCCGCTTGCCAACGAGTTTCTCTAAATCCAGCATTTATTGGGCATGATTCCAGATGCGAATTGTCACGCATCGGGAGAGGCGTCTTGAGTTCGCTTTGCACCCAACCCATCTGATTTACGCATAGGCTTCGCGTTGTTTAGCGAAGTCTTTTGTTTTTCGAACGCGCGCACTATCAGCCGCGAAACCGGTACGTTATGAAAGAGCGAGAAGAACAACGGCTGTTCGACCTCGACGGGAATGCGCGTGAGCGCCTGATCGTGTGGATCCGCCGCCGCATGGACGAATACGGCATAACAATGGAAGCGCTTGCCGAAGCGATTGAGGCCGACAAAGCGGCAGTCCGCGCGGTGATGTATCGCGACGCCTTCGGTAATACTTGGGATGGTCATGGCGATAAACCGGACTGGCTCGCGCGCGCGATCTACGCCGGACAGAACATCGACCATTTCCGCTGCTGAGCGCAAAAAAAAGCCCGCGCGGGGCGGGCTGAACTACTCGGAGTTTCGCGATCCAGTCGCTAGACGGATCATCCTCAGTGTATGTGAAAGCTATATGAAAGTATAGAAAATTCACATCACAGGTCGAAAAACACCGTTTCCTTGTCACCCTGCATATGGATGTCGAACCGGTACACGTTGGCGGCATTCGGTTCGCGCCGTGCGATCAAGGTGCCGCGTCGGTCCGCCGGAACTGCTGTCAGCACGGCATCCCGTTCGTTAGCCTCGGCTTCGTCTTCGAAATAGATACGAGTGAAAGTGTGCAGCAGCATGCCGCGCATCGTCACGACCACGTTCAGATGCGGCGCTTCGTCCGGGCTTGCGCGGCCCGGTTTCACCGTTTCGACGACAAAGCGTTTCTGCGGATCGGTACCCGTGCCGACGCGGGCAAAACCACGGAAGCCCGTTTTCAGCGTTTCCTCGCGTGATTCCGGGTAGTGGCCTTGCGCGTCCACCTGTGAGATTTCCAGCATTGCATCGCCGATCACCTGGCCGTCGCCGTCGAACACCTGGCCGACTATCGTGATGTGCTCGCCGGCCGCTTCGCGGTCGGCCAGAACTGGCGTGAACAGGCTCTTGAAATCGAAATCGTATTGCTGCGGGCACAGACCGTAGGCGAAGTACGGTCCAACCGTTTGCGAAGGCGTTTGCTTGAGAGTCGTCATGGCTTAGCGCTCCATCGGAGTTTCGTTGCGGCCACGCAGCACGATGTCGAAGTCGTAACCGAGCGCATAGGCCTCTTGCGTCGTATCGAGCGAGAAGTTTGCAATCAGGCGCTCGCGGGCGTGCTCAGGCGTGCCCTGGAAAATCGGGTCGAAAGCCAGCAGCGGGTCGCCGGGGAAATACATCTGCGTGACGAGGCGTGAGCCGAAATAGTCGCCGAACAGCGAGAAGTGAATATGGTTGGGACGCCACGCGTTCGGGTGATTGCCCCAGGGGTAAGCGCCCGGTTTGATCGTCAGAAAGCGGTAGCGGCCTTCCTTGTCGGTAATGCAGCGGCCGGCGCCGAGGAAGTTCGGATCGAGCGGCGCGTCGTGCTGATCGTTCTTGTGCACATAACGGCCGGCCGCATTGGCCTGCCAGATTTCAACCAGCGTATTGCGCACCGGCCGGCCGCCTTCGTCGAGCACGCGGCCCGTCACGATGATGCGCTCGCCAAGCGGTTCGCCATTACGCACCGCGTTGCGCGTCAGGTCGTGATCGAGCGCGCCGAGGTCTTCGGTGCCGTAGACCGGCACGCGCTGGTCGCGCAGCTTTTCTTTGAGCGGAATCAGCGGACGCGTCGGGCCGCGTTTGACCGAGGAACCGTAGCCGGGATAAACGTAGGCGGGGTGGGACGCGAAGTCGCGCTTGGTGAGAAAGGACTCGTCCATCAGTGTCTCCTTCGGGGAATTGTGGGATACAGCGTATGGAGCGACTTTATCCAACCTGTGCGGTTATGCAAAATGACGTTTTCGCCCTTTTCGTATAACCTCTCGTTATGCAACGCAGCCTCGCGGATAGCCGCGTCAAATTCCGTCATCTCCAGTGCTTTCTGGCCGTCGCGCAGTTCGGCGGCGTGCAGCGGGCCGCTGCGAGCCTGTCCATTACGCAGCCCGCAGTCTCCAAGACGGTGGCCGAACTCGAGACGATTCTCGGCGTAAAGCTGTTCGAGCGCGGCCGCCACGGCGCCGTGCCGACGCGCGAGGGGCAGCTTTTCATGCCGCATGCGAGCGCGTGTGTCAGTGCGTTGCGGCAGGGCGTCGATTTATTGGCACGAGCGGAAGGCGCGGCCGCTGCCACGGTGGAAATCGGCATTTTGCCGACCGTGGCGGCCGCGCTGATACCACCGGCGTTGAAGCGATTCGCCGCGCTTTGGCCCCGTGTGATCGTGCGTCTCGCCACCGGCGCCAACCCCGAGTTACTCGAACGCCTGAAGGCCGGCACGATCGAATTCGCCATCGGGCGCCTGGCGGACCCGGAAAGAATGGTCGGGCTCAGTTTCGAGCAGCTTTTCAGCGAGCCGTTGATTGCCGTGGTGCGCGCCGGGCATCCGTTGGCGCTCGTGGCAGGTTTGCCGGCCACGTCGCTGGAGGATTTTCCAGTGGTGCTGCCGCCGTTCGGCACCTTGATCCGGCAATCTGCTGAGAGCCTTTTGAGCGCGTGGGGCGTGCCGCCGTTGTCGGGGTTTGTCGATGTGCTGTCGGTGTCCACCGGGCGCGCTTTGACGCTTGAGAACGACGCGGTGTGGTTCGTGCCGCTGAGCGCGGTCGAATATGAACTAGGGCACGGGATGCTGGTGCGTTTGCCTCTGCCGTTCGCGGGCACCGGCGAGCCGGTGGGGTTGATCCGGCGCTCGGATACGCAGCCTTCGCCGGTGGGCCGGGCGCTTATCGATGCCGTGCGTGACGTCGCGCAGCAGCGTATGGCGGCCGCCGCCGTCGGCGAACCTGGAGCCAAACGCGCGTCGAGGTCCAAGTCCAAGTCCGGGTCCGGGCGTGGCCGCGGCGAGACGCCAAAGGTCTGACGCACACCGCGCAGGAGCCGCGAGAAACGCAGGAGATGCACGTTGGCATCACGCTGCGGCCCGATTCGTCGCGTGTGAACCATTTAGTACAAAATGAAGGTTGCGAACCTCCTGCTACCCGGTGTACAAACACGGTGCAAAAGCCGCCGTGCGCTGTATTGCTGCGGTACACCGCGCAAGCGGTGTCACACTGTGCATAGACGACAGCTTGCACCAGAGCACAGAAACACCACAAATACCCGGAACGCTGTACGAAAAACCGTACAAGGAGATTGCCATGCCCAGCGACTTGCCCACTCCAGACGCCGCGCTACGCGCCGTGTCGGCGCCTGAGCACAATCCGCTCGGCACCGCCGGCCTCGAATTCGTGGAGTTCGCTTCGCGCGAGCCGAAAGCACTCGGCGAGACCTTCACGAAACTCGGCTTCAAGGCGATTGCGCGCCATATCAGCAAGGACGTCACGCTGTATCGCCAGGGCGAGATGCATTTCCTGATCAACGCCGAGCCGGATTCATTTGCCGAGCGTTACGCCGAGGAGTACGGCGCAGGCATCTGCGCAATCGGCATTCGCGTGGCCAATGCGCAGCGCGCCTTCGACCGCGCGATCGAACTCGGCGCATGGGCGTTCGAAGGTGAACGGATCGGCACGGGCGAGCTGTTGATCCCGGCGATCCAGGGCATCGGCGATTCACACATCTATTTCGTCGACCGTTGGCGCGGCCGTGGCGGCCAGCGCGGTGGCCTGGGCGATATCTCGATCTTCGATATCGACTTCCGTCCGATCGAGATCGATACCGCAGAAGCCGATCTGAATCACGCGGGCACCGGCCTCGTCGCGGTCGATCATCTGACGCAAACGGTCGGCGAGGGCCGGATGCAGGAGTGGCTCGATTTTTATCGCGACCTGCTCAATTTCCGCGAGATTCACGAGCTGCACGCGAATTGGCATGTGGCGGCGGAGTCGCGCGTCATGGTCTCACCGTGCGGCGCGATCCGCGTGCCCTTGTATGAAGAAGGCACCCGCCGCACGAATCTGATGCACGAATATCTGCCGGATCATCCGGGCGAAGGCGTGCAGCACATCGCGCTCGCCACTGACGATATCTTTGCGTGCGTCGAGCAACTGCTCGCGAACGGTGTCGAATTCGTCGAGCCGCCGCCGCGCTATTACGAGCAACTCGATGCGCGTCTGCCAGGCCATGGGCTCGATGTCGAGCGGCTTAGGCGTACGCATGTTCTGGTGGATGGCGAGATCGGCGCCGACGACGTGCCGTTGCTGTTCTTTCAGACTTTTGTACGGCGCGGTGCTGGAGAGATTTTCTTTGAGATCGTGCAGCGGCAAGGGCACCACGGTTTTGGCGAGGGCAATTTGAGCGCATTGGCGCAGGCGCGCGAGCAAGCCGGGGCGTAGCATTCGCCCCCGCCGCATAGCGCTGAATCAACCGGTATCGGGATTGCCTGCCAGTTCAGGATTCCCCGCGCTGTATGCGGCCGCTTCCCGCAGCAGCCATTCGCGAAAGTTCGTGAGCGGCTTGCCGTGGCTCAACTCGGTTGGATAGACGAGGTAATACGCCGAGTCGGCGACCGCGGGCGCGTCGAGTGGGATCACGAGTCCCAACTGCCCGAGTTGTGTATCGACGAAAAAGCGTGGCACGAGCGCGATGCCGAGACCGGCCGCGGCGGCACTGATCAGCATGGTGTGAAGTTCGTAGCGCACCCCTTGCATCGTCCGGTTATCGTCGACGCCGAGACCGGCGAACCACGATGCCCAGCCGTCCGGCCGGGTGGTGGAATGCAGCAGCGGGTAGTCCAGCAGATCGGCCGCCGTTTCAACCGGCCGCGTCAGCAAACTCGCCGCACAGACCGGCACAACTTCTTCACTGAACAGAAATTCCGCCGACGTGCCGGGCCATGTCGGTTTGCCGTAGTGAATCGCCGCTTCGAAATGCGTCTCGGCGAACGGGAAGGTGCCGGTGCGCACGCCCATATTGACCCGCACATCCGGATGCTGCGCGTTGAACGCCGCCAGTCGCGGAATCAGCCATTGCGAGGCGAAAGTGGGCAGCACCGCCAGTTCCAGATACCCGCCGCCGCTGCCATGCGCAATGATCGACAGCGTGTCCCGGTCCAGTTGTTCCAGTGAGCGCCGCACCTGCGCGCTATAGACCTTGCCCGCCTTGGTCAGGACCACGCGCTGTTTGACGCGCACGAACAGCCGCACGCCGAGATTGCTCTCCAGCGTATTGATCTGCCGGGACACCGCGCTTTCGGTCAGGAAGAGTTCGCGTGCCGCATGCGTGAAGCTCTCATGCCGCGCGGCGGCTTCGAAAGCGAGCAGCGCGCCCATGTTGGGGATCTTGAACTTTCGCATGTTGATTCCAAAAACGCATCAAGTAGCGATTTTATCTCGCTTTACCGCAGCGCCGCGGATTTGAATAATCTCGCATCCAACGATGCCGCGTTTGCGTCCTGAAGCCGTGCCGACCGAGCGTTTTCAGGCACGCGAAAGCGTTTCACCGCACCTTGCCCGGAACCGATATGCGAAACATCAAGAATGCGAATGTCGAACAACTGCTGCTGAAACTGCTCGGCGCCGAGAAAACCGCGAGGCTGTTCGCCACGTTGAATCATCCGCGGATTCTCAATGAATGGGAGGACGGCACTGTCACACGCGCCGAGATGGCGCAGGCGATGAACATGGCGCTGTTTGAGGACCTGCTGGGGCGCTCGGCGAATGGCCGCCAGTACACTGAGGAAACGATTGCCGCCGGCGGCAGCGTCTACTTCGACCACGGCGCATTGCGCACCGTACGCTGGGCCGGAAGTGGCGCGTTGCCGCCTGGCGAGGCGGCTTTCGCACGCATCCTGCGGCCGCTTGGTTTCAGCATCAATGGCCGCTACCCGCTCGACCGTCTCGGTATGACGGGCCGTGCCTGGGCGCATGACGACGCGCCCGATGAAATCGCGCAGTTCTTCGTCAGCGAATTGCATCCCGAGCGATTTTCGACGGCATTCCAGCAGGCCGTGACGAACGTGATCGGCACTTCGCGCGATCCGTTGACGCCGCAAGCGGCCGGCCAGTTGTGGGAGCTCGAACGCGAAGGCGTGCTGCCGCTGGAGGCGGCCCATGCGCTGCTGCCGGTGATCGTCGGCGCGTTCGCCCGTCAGCATGAGATGCCACGCGAAGCCGATTACGCAGTATTGTTGAACGAGTCGGCGGAAATGGCGTGGATCGCGACCGAAGGCAACGCTTTCAATCACGCTACCGATCGCGTCGCGGACGTGTTCAAGCTGTCCGATGAGGAGAAGGCGAAGGGGCGGCCGATGAAGCCGGAAGTCGAGCGTTCGCGCTCGGGCCGCGTGTTTCAGACCGCGTACCGCGCGGATGTCGTGCGGCGCGAATTCCGTGCGGCCGACGGCAGCATCGTGACGCGCGAGGTGCCGGGCTCGTTCTACGAGTTCATCACGCGCAAACGGACTTTCGACCAGGACGCGCGCCGCTGGGAAACGGACCTGCGTTTCGACGCGGGCAACGCGCAGGGCATCTTCAAGATGACCGCGAGCCGGGCTACGTGATGCGCAGTTTGGATCATGGCGCGGGCGTTGGACACGAGACGTGAGGGACGCGGTGGGAACGTCATTGGATGAAGAGCAGGGCGCGGGCGTGAATGTTTCGTTGCGTGCCGCGGCTGACAGCGCGTTGAAAGCGCCGCGCGTTGCAACGCCGTTTCAGGGCACTGCCAGTGTGATGCAGGCGCTCGAAGCCGACCTGCGTCGCAATGTGCGCGGCGAAGTGCGCTTCGATCAGGGCTCGAAAGCGCTGTATGCGTCGGATGCGTCGAACTATCGGCAAGTTCCGCTCGCCGTGGTCGTACCGTCGGATGTCAACGATCTGCTGGAAACGCTGGCTGCCTGCCGTCGCCATGACGTGCCTTTCCTGCCGCGCGGCGGCGGCACGTCGCAGAACGGCCAATGCGTAAACGTCGCGGTGGTGGCCGACGCAAGCAAGTATGTGAACCGCGTCGTGTCGGTCGATCCGGTCGCGGGGATCGCACTCGTCGAACCGGGCGTGGTGTGCGATACCTTGCGCGACGCCGCGGAACAGCATGGCCTGACGTTCGCACCCGATCCAGCAACGCACAGCCGCTGCACGCTAGGCGGCATGATCGCCAACAACTCGTGCGGCGCGCATTCGGTGATGGCCGGCAAGACGGTCGAGAACGTCGAGGCGCTGGAAATCGCGACTTTCGACGGCGCGCGCTTCTGGGTCGGCCCGACGCCGGACGACGAACTCGACCGCATCATTGAGGCGGGCGGTCGCCAAGGTGAAATTTACGCTGCGCTCAAGCAACTGCGCGACACCTACGCCGATCAGATCCGCGCAAAATTCCCGCAGATCAAGCGGCGCGTGTCGGGCTTCAATCTCGATCAACTGCTGCCGGAAAACGGCTTTAACGTCGCGCGTGCGCTAGTCGGCACCGAGGGCACGTGCGCCGTGACCTTGCAGGCGAAAGTGCGGCTCGTGAAGAGTCCGGCGAAACGCGTGATTGTCGTGGTCGGCTTCACCGATATCTATACCGCCGCGGATGCCGTGCCGCATTTCATGCGCTGCGGGCCAATCGCGATCGAGGGGCTCGACCGCGCGATCATCCGCGGCCTGCAGGCGCGGGGTTTGAAGAAGGACGAGATTGCGTTGCTGCCGGACGGCGATGCATGGGTCGTACTCGAATTTGGCGCCGATACGCAAGACGATGCGGTACGCCAGGCGCAAACCGCCGCGGCGTACTTTTCGTCGGGCGAAGCGGGACCGAATGTGTCGGCGATGCTCGTCGAGGATCGCGCGTTGCAGGCAAAGGTGTGGTCGATTCGCGAGACCGGGGCGTCGGCGGTGGCCTTGTCGGTGGACGCCGGCACGCCCGATCCGGTGGTCGGCTGGGAAGATGCGGCGGTCGATCCGTTGCGTCTCGGCGACTATCTGCGCGCGTTTCAGGCACTGGTGGATCGTTACGGCTACGAGACGAGTCTGTACGGCCATTTCGGCGACGGCTGCGTGCACGCACGCATTACCTTCGATCTGCGCAGCGTGGAAGGTGTCGCGACGTGGCGCAAGTTTCTGCGCGAAGCGGCGCAACTGGTAGTCGAATTCGGTGGCTCACTATCGGGCGAGCACGGCGACGGTCAGGCCAAGGCCGAGTTTCTGCCGATCATGTACGGCCCTGAACTGATGCAGGCCATGGAGCAGTTCAAGGCGATCTGGGATCCGGCCAATCGATTGAATCCGGGCAAGGTCGTGCATGCATATCGCGTCGACGAAAATCTGCGCATGGGTCCCGCGTACAAACCGGTGACTTTGCAAACAAAGCTTACGTTCGCCAGTCAGCAAGGCGACGGCTTTCAGCGCGAGATCGAACGATGCATCGGCATGGGCAAGTGCCGTTCGCTCGAAGGTGGCACGATGTGCCCGAGCTATCGAGCAACACGCGAAGAGCAATTCTCGACACGTGGCCGCGCGCATCTTTTCTGGGAAATGCTGCAAGGCGATGTGATCGCCGACGGCTGGCAAAGCCGCGAAGTGAAGGCGGCGCTCGATACCTGCCTCGCGTGCAAGGGCTGCAAATCCGATTGCCCGACGCACACGGATATGGCTTCGTACAAAGCGGAGTTTCTTTCGCATTACTACGAGACGAATCGTCGGCCGCGCGAGGCGTGGTTCATGGGGCGAATCGGCGAATGGGCGCCGTGGGCGGCAAGGTTTCCGAGGCTGACGAACTTCATGACTTCAGCGCCGGGCCTGGCTGCGCTCGGGAAATGGGCTGCCGGGGTCGCGCAAGCGCGGAAATTGCCGAAGTTTGCCGTGCGGAGTTACCGGCAGATTGCGCGGCGATCGCTCCAGACCGTGGGCGACGTTCGTGCTGATCGTGGGGTCAAGAAAGTCATTCTGTGGGTCGATACCTTCAATGACCACTTCACGCCCGAGATCGCGCAGGCCGCTGCCGATGTGCTGACGCAAATGGGCTGGCACGTCGTGCTGCCGAAGAAGCGTTTGTGTTGTGGGCGTCCGCTCTATGACTTCGGTTTGCTCGACCGTGCGCGTGAGTTGCTGACCACGATTCTCGACGACCTCGGCGACGATATTGCCGCGGGCGTGCCGTTGGTCGGCCTTGAGCCCGGTTGTTTATCGGTGTTCAAAGACGAGTTGCTAAAGCAGCTTCCCGGTCATGCATTAGCGAAACAACTGTCGGCGCAAACTTTCCTGTTCTCCGATTTCGTCGCGCGTCAGCCGTTCGAATGGCCGACGCTTGCCGCGGATGTCATCGTGCACGGGCATTGCCATCAGAAGGCGCTGTTCGGTATGCAAGGCGATGCCGCGCTGCTGGACAAGCTCGGCGTGAAATGGAAGTTGCTCGACACCGGATGCTGCGGAATGGCAGGCTCGTTCGGCTTTAACGACAAGCATCACGCGCTATCTGAGAAGATCGGCGAAGACCGGCTGTTTCCTGCCGTGCGTGCCGCGACCGCTGCGAATGCGGAAACGATCGTGCTGACCAACGGCTTCAGTTGCCGAGAGCAGATCGAGCAGGGGACGGGCCAACATGCAATGCATATCGCGCAACTGGCGCAGCGGGCTTTGGCGGCGCGTTGTTGAAGTGCGATAACGCGTGCCAAATGCCTTCGTTATTTTTTCGCCGGTTCTGCCGTAGCCGTGGCCGAAGTCTGCGGAATATCGGCACTGGTTGCCATCCACAACACTTCGGCGTCTTCTTCGCTGGTGGAGACCGCGGCGTGGCCCGTGCGGCTGTCGAAATAAAGGCTGTCTCCGGCGTTCAGATGCGTCGGCGCGTACAGCTCGGAATAGAGGCACACGCTGCCGCTGATCACGTACAGAAATTCTTCGCCTTCGTGACGGCCCCAGTCATCGAACGCGTCCAGCGTGTGTGCCGAAATGCGGATACGGAACGGCAACATCGCTTTGTGCGCCAGATCCGTGGCGAGTAATTCCATCTGATAGCCGCGGTACGCGTGGCGCTGACCTTCGTTCTTGCGGGTCAATGCACGGCGGCCGCTGGCGCTGACCTTGGGTGTTGAGCCAAACAGTTCGCCAATCTCGATCTTCAGACCGAGCACGATTTTCTGCAGGACGTCGAAAGTCGGAGACATCAGGCCGTTTTCGACTTTGGAGAGCGTGGAGCGGGAGACGCCGCACAGGCGGCTCGCGGTTTCCAGCGTCAAGTCCTGGGCCTGGCGGGCGGCGCGGACGCGGCGGCCGAGGTCGGTCGTGGAGGGGTCGGCGGGTTTGGTGAGGTGGGTGTCCATGGGGGGTGGCTCAAATGCGCGCCCTGGTGAGGCGTCAGATGTTTCCGATCATAACATTTGAGTCGATGGCGCAAGCCGAACGCGCTTTCGGCAATGAGTGTTCACGAATCTTTCTCATCGGAAACGAGGGACAGGATAGCCGTGTGGAGCATGATTGCCGCTCTGGACTCGTTGTGCCGCCGGGCGAGATCGCGCTTCCACGTATTGACCCGGCGTTTCGCCCAGCGATCGAAGCGATCCACCGGAATCGTTACAATCGTTCGGATGAATCGCTCCTCTCAACCGAATCGCACGCCGGACACGCTGACCTCTTATTTCTGGAGTGGCGACACTATCCGCAGCCGGCGTGTGAGCGACATCGTGCGAACCGGCATAGTCGAGGTGCCTGCGCTGCCCACACGTCTGCTGGCCGATTGGGACAGGGAGATAGCGTCGCGCATGGTCCTCGAACCTGGCGACGTCGAGGTCATGCCACTGGCGCGCGCGCGGATGCGCTGGCCGGACTACACGCGCTGCGTGCAGTCCATGTCCGACTGGACGGGCGCGCTTGGACTGCCCGGGGTGCTGGCCGCCAGCGATATCGCCCTGATGGCCTGCCGCGGCGCGAGGTACCACCATGACGGTGAGCAATATGGCGGCGCTGTCTTCTGCAATCTTTTCCTGAGCGAGGATAAGGGGCTGGACGTGCATTTCCCCTCTCTGGACTTGCGCATTCCGCTGACTCGCGGCACGGCGGTGATATTCGATACATGCCAGCCTCATGGCGTTATTCAGCGCCACAGTGGTGGCTTCAACGCGGCTGACTTCAGGCCTGATCAGGATTACGTCCAGATGTTTCTGACGTGGGAACTGCCCATAGAAGATGCCCATGTCGGGCAAGTGCTCGATGTTGCCTTCGACGTCGACCCTTCGACCGCATCGCAACTGGATGCCGAGCAAGTCCGGTTGAACGGCGAACCGGTCATGGTGTGCCCGGAATCCGGCCGTTGGCGGCGCACGGATTAATCGCCACGACCACCACGGTGCGGCGTCGCTCGAAACAGGGGCGCCGTTCGATGCAGGACGCTGACCGGCGCCATCGGCCGCCTGTATGATGGCGGGCTGGCGCCGACCCGAAAGCCCGCGCAGACGAATCGATTCGCGCAGATTGCCTGTCGTGCTGTCGTCCGCATGCTGCCATGCGGCGCCAACGCATCCATTCACGAAGATCCAGAGGAAGACCGCCATGACGGCCGCAACGCAATTCGATCAGGTTTCAGTTATCAAACGAGCCAACGTCTACTTCGAGGGCAAGTGTGTCTCGCACACGGTTCTCTTTGCCGACGGCACGCGCAAGACGTTGGGTGTCATCCTGCCCGGCGCGCTCAACTTTGGCACCGACGCACCGGAACTGATGGAAGTGCAGGCCGGCCAGTGCCGCATCCGCCTCGAAGGCAGCGACGAGTGGAAGACGTATGGTGCGGGCGAGTCATTCTCGGTGCCCGGCAAGAGCCGCTTCGATATCGACGTGATCGAAACGCTCGACTACGTCTGCAGCTATCTCCCCGCCTGATCTCGGGAGCCGGGCCGCGGCTACAGCCAGTGCCAGATGCCCGCGGCCCAACCGGTGAGCGGCCGATGCGCCCAGGTGGCGACGAGCCAGACGAAGAGGCCGCCCAGCAGCGCGTGCGAGCCGAATCCACCCAACTGCGCACGGCCGGCGGCGATCGCCGCGAATGGCAGGTAGCTCGTCTTCGATTCCCATACCGGCCAGAGATCGGGCTGGAGCCGTTCCTTCTTCCGGTCCTGCAAAGCAGCGCCAACCAGTGCGAGGAAGACGACAGCCGCCGCGAGGATGAGGCTCTTGGCCACTGGGAACACCGCCGCGTGGCACAGCCCCCAAAGCGCGAACGACCACATCATCGGATGGCGCGTTATCGCGAACACGCCGCGCGGCGTTTCCGGGAACGGACCGGGCTGGCCGCCGGTGGGGATGGCCGGGTTGCGGATCAGCGAGCCCATCAGCAGGATCGACGCGATCAGCATCACTACGGTTGCCACCCCCCAGAGCACATCTCCTGCGAGCCATAACGGCGCGGTGAGGGGCGCGTGCACGTAGGCCACGATCAGCCAGCCGAACGTGGCGAATGCCACCAGCGAATAGACGCCGAGGAACCCCTTTTCGCCGATTGCGCGGACGAGAAGCCCGCGCAGAGGATGAGACAGAAGAAAGTGGCTTCCCACGAAGGCGATTGCCGCCGCTGCAACTGCGCTGGTGCTTCCCATTGGCCTGGCTCCTCAAGTCAAATCGTCGACTGACCGCATTGCCCTCATCCGCGAAGAGGCGTGGCCGGACGGAGTCGCCGCTGCCGGCATGACGTGCACTTCAGCACTGAAGAGGCCTTCCTCTGGACAGGTCGTCAGGACAATTCAGACCGCCATCGCGGGGCGGGTTATGGCCCCGCTTCCCTGTCCAGTACCGAAGATTACTCCTGACGCGGGCGAACCGGTCGATTACGCGGGAACCCGCGCAGGAGCGGGCACTCCAGCGTGCCTTTGGCGCGCAGATCCACGACATCCGGATTCATGGACCCGATTTGCAGCAGGGTGAGCAATCGCACTCTGCGGTACATTTATCACTATGTCCGATGTGGACGCTGCGACTGCACCGCGGTTGCAAAGCGTCTTCGGGGCAGTCGGCAGTGCTTGCCGTGCGGTGAAGCCTGCCTGCATGGTAAATCGGCCCTCCTGTCGGTCTCGTGAGCAAGGAGCAAGAGCTTGGACGATCGCGTTCATAAGGCAGCCAGACCGGCGACGAGAACCGAGCGCACCACGCTTGCGGTAAGAGCGGTATTGGAAGGCCGCCGCGGCGGTGCGCTGATGCTTCTGCCGTTTGCCGGGCCGGCCGTGGTGGTCTCGGTTGCCTATATGGATCCGGGCAACTTTGCGACGAATATTCAAGCCGGCGCCAGATACGGCTACGCGTTGCTCTGGGTCGTGCTGTTGGCCAACCTTGTGGCAATGCAGTTTCAGGCGCTCTCGGCGAAGCTCGGCATCGTCACCGGGCGAAACCTTGCGGAGCTGTGCCGCGAACGGTTTCCGAAACCTGTCGTGCTGGGCATGTGGGGCGTCAGCGAGATTGCCGCGATGGCAACCGATCTGGCTGAATTTCTCGGCGGCGCAATCGGACTGTCGCTGCTGTTTCACATGCCGTTGCTTGGCGGCATGGTGGTCACGGCGATAGTGACCTACGGGCTGCTGTTGTTTGAGAGCGCCGGTTTTCGTCCGCTTGAACTGGCGATCGGAGCACTCGTCGGCATCATCGGCTTGTCCTACCTCGCCGAGCTGTTCATTACGCCGGTTGCGTGGCCGAGTGTCCTCGCCCATACCTTTTCCCCCCGGTTGCCCGACGCGAGCGCGCTGACGATCGCAGTGGGAATCTTCGGCGCGACCGTGATGCCGCACGCGCTT
This sequence comes from Paraburkholderia sp. BGA-UO-ETr-F12, assembly GCF_059567945.1. NCBI lineage: Bacteria > Pseudomonadati > Pseudomonadota > Betaproteobacteria > Burkholderiales > Burkholderiaceae > Paraburkholderia > Paraburkholderia sp. BGA-UO-ETr-F12. Next base: position 260,170 of record NZ_JCAQOZ010000051.1, read on the forward strand.
TTCCTGCATTCCGGACTTACGCAAGGGCGAGCACCCGCGAGAACGGAGAGCGAGCGGGCAAAACTGCTGAAATTTTCGAATATCGAAGTCGTCATCGCGCTGACCATTGCGGGTCTTATCAATATGGCGATGGTTATCATGGCCGCCGGTGCATTTCACAGCGGGCACCCGGACGTGGCGGAAATCGAAACGGCCTATCACACACTGGCGCCGCTATTAGGGATTGGCGCGGCAGGAATTTTCCTGCTGTCGCTGATTGCTTCGGGTATTTCGAGTTCCGTCGTTGGTACCATGGCGGGCCAGATGATCATGCAAGGGTTCGTGGGCTTTCGCATTCCGTTATGGCTGCGCCGCGCCGTTACCATGGTGCCGACTTTCGTCGTGGTGTCGCTCGGGGTCAATGCGACTCAGGCGCTCGTTCTCAGCCAGGTTGTATTGAGCCTCGCGTTGCCGCTGCCGATGGCTGTGCTGGTATGGTTCACCTGTAGCAAGGAGGTGATGGGCCCATATAGAAATCGCGCGCTCGTTGCCGTGATCGCTACGCTGGCGGCATTCATCGTCTTATCGTTCAATGTCGTGCTGATCCTGCAAACGTTCGGCGTTGAGATTCCTGGCTTGCCGCGCTGACGCCATTCATAGCCACTCCTACACGTTATTGCCGTATGCCTCGACAGCCGAATCCTTCACCGCTCAAACCGCGCAGGGCGCCCAGTCAGCCCCGCTCCGAGCGCATGGTTGCCACGTTGCTCGAAGCGGCCGCACAGGTGCTTGAAACGAAGGGACTCGAAGGTTTCAATACGAACGCGGTCGCGGAGCGTGCCGGTGTCAGCGTCGGTTCGCTGTATCAGTACTTCCCCGGCAAGGACGCGTTGACGATCGCGTTGATGCAGCGAGAAAAGGAGCGCTTCTATCAGGATGCGCTGAGCGCGCTCGATCACGCGAACGGACCCGCCGCGCTCAATCATCTGATTGGCTGCTCGGTGCGGCAGCAGTTCGCGAGACCCACGCTCGCACGATTACTCGACGTCGAAGAGAGCCGACCGCAATTGCGCGAGGCGCTAACCGGCACCGGCACGATGCACGCATTGCTGGCGCAGATTCTTACGAGTGACGGTTTGCCGCCGCAGGACGACACGGTGCTCGCCGCGCACGATCTGATGGCGATCGTCCGTGGTCTCGTGGACGAGGCCGGTGAGCGGGGGGAGACGGATATGACCGGACTGACTCGCCGCGTGACGGCAGCCGTGCTGGGCTATCTGACGATGATGTCGAACGCCGGTGCCGGATGGAATAGCGATTCGCCCGCCACGGAAACGCCGCAATCCGCGAGCAAACGCGAGCACGCTGTACGCGAGGCGCCGACGCCTAGGCTGAAACGCCCGTAGCACGGGCTTGAGCGGCGATCGGCGCGAGCGCGGCGATGCGAGTATTGAACGCGAGCTTTTACTCGTAACATTCTCCGTATGGAACGCAACGAGCGATCCAGATCAACGGAGATTGACATGACGAGTATCACCACCACCATGAAGCTCAATCACGCGAGCTTCCCCTCTTCCGATGTGAGCGCCACCGCCAGCTTCTTCGAGGCTCATCTGGGCTGTACGGTTGCGATGCGAGGCGCGAGCTGGTTGCTGAAACGTCCGGGATTCGACATCGTGATCGAGGACGCCGCCGACCATCCGGTCGAATGGCCGCATAACTTTCACATTGGCTTCGAACTGCCGACCGTCGACGATGTTCGCGCGCTTCATGGGCAGATGGCTGCCGCGAACGTCGTGATGAAAACCGACGTGTTCGCGCATGAGCGCGGTTCGCGATTCTTCTGCGAAGTGCCGGGCGGCGTGCTTGTCGAAATCAATACCCGTTCAGATGCCGACGAGAAGTATCGTGGCACCTTCGACCGGTAACCTGGTCGCTTTAGGGTGAACGTATTCGCTGCCAGGCGATAACGAGCAGGACGGTGGCCCGTAACAACGGGCCACCGCGCTCATGCGCGTTTGAGATGCGCGCAATGAAAACTTGCTGCCGGTACCGAAAGCAATCGGTTTCTATCCGCTTGCTTAGTGTCCGTTCAGCAGGACATTTGCAATGACGCCGGTCGCGACGGCGGCGAGTACATAGTCCCCGTTCACGCCGACCCACTGATAGCCGCGCGGCGGCGCTTGCAGGCCGTGCTCGTGCCAGTTGTCGACGACGTAATTACGGTCGCGGTACTCCGCCGGAAGCCGCTCACCCTTGTGCCAATCGTTGTGAGGAACCGGACCGCCCGGGCCTCCCACAGACGCTTCGTGAGGCGCGGGTCCGTGACCGTGGCCATGCTGGCCGCCATGACCCGGATTCTGCCGCTCGTGCTGCGGCGGGCCGCCGTGATTGTCGTCGTGTTGTTGCGCGAAGACAGCGGTGGACGCGCCGAGCAACGAAACGATCAAAAGGGGTGCGGCGATTATCAACTTCATGGTTTTTCCCTGAGTGAATGACGCAATAGCAGTCTGGTGCTCGAAGCTATGCTTGCCACGAAGCGCCTGCTACGTGTTGATTGCCTCGCTACGCGACGTGGTTCGCTTATTAACGCTTACATCGTCTGCGTTGGCAAATAATGTCATAAGAACGTCAGTTCGCCAAAGTCGCGCGTGCTTGCTTCGACGAGTCGGGTCACGTGACCTGGCGATATCACAGGACAGCGCTTTGACCGTTATATTGGGGCTAAGGCCAGCAGGCCGGTTTTCTTACTGTTCGACTTGTCCCGCTGCAATGTCTTCGAGCGACCTTCCGCGCGTGGGCACGCCCATGAGCACCACGGCTATCGCACCCGTCAGCAGCACCAGCGTCGTCGCACCGAACACGCCGGCAAATCCCAGTAGCGGATAGACATAACCGACGAGGATAGGCGCGGCGATTGCGCCCAGCCGGCCAATCGACGAAGCGAGCCCGGTGCCCGTGGCGCGCACGTCGGTAGGAAACACCTCGGGCGTGTAAGCGTAAACGCCCGCATAGGTGCCGTTCATGAAGAACGAAAGCAGGATGCCCGACACCATGATGCCCGCGTCCGTGCGCGTCAACGCGAGCCCAAGTGCCGATACGCCGCCCAATATCATGTATGACGCGATCGTTGCCTGGCGGCCGATCTTCTCGTTGAGCCACGCACCCGAAAAGTACCCCGGGATCTGTGCAATGTAAATCACGAGCGAGTACGAAAAGCTGCGCGTGATCGTCATTCCGTTCTGAACCAGCAAGCCGGGAATCCACGTGAAAAAGGCGTAATAGCTGAACGTGATGGATAACCACATCAGCCACGTCATTGCCGTGATGCGCGCGAGTTTTTTTGTCCACAGCGCCTTCACGTTCGCGACGATCGAGGCGCGTCCCGCCGCGAGCGGAACGCTTGCGTCACGCACGGCGGGCAGCGGTTCCAACCGTATGCCTGCCTGGGTCACCTCCGCTTCCATCCGCGACACGATCGCGTCGGCTTCCGCGTGCCGGTCGCGCGCCTCGAGCCAGCGTGGCGACTCGGGCAACGCGCGGCGCCACCAGAGCAGCATCACGATGGGCAGCGCGGTGATGACCATGACCGCGCGCCATGCATTCGGTGCGAGCGGAATCACCAGGTAGCCAAGCAGCGCGGCTGCCACAAAGCCGAAGGAGAAGAACCCGGCAAGACTGCCAGTGAAACTGCCGCGATACCGCCGCGCTACGAACTCCGAAAGAAACGGCGCGACGATCGCGCTTTCCGCGCCCGTGCCCAAACCGGCGACGATGCGCGTCGCAAGAAAAAATCCCCAATCATTTGCGAGCGCGCTGGCAAGAGACGCCACACAGTAAATCACCAGCGCGTACATCATAACTTTGCGCCGGCCGATGATGTCGCCGAGCATGCCCGCGAACATCGCGCCGACGAAATAGCCGATGAACGTGCCGCTTCCCAGCACCCCCGTCTGCACACTCGTCAGCCCCCATTGCGTGCGCAGCACCGGCAGCAGGAAGGCAAGCACGGCGGCGTCCATCGCATCGAAGGTATAGCCGAGCCCGCCCATCAACAGCAGACGGCGGTGAAAACCTGAAAACGGCAGGCGTTCGATGCGGGCGGCGATCGTCGACATGAGCAGGCTCCGATAAGAACTGTGACGTGACAGACGCGGGCTTACGCGGTCAATGCCCTTCGAGTTCGTTGACGAAGAGCCGGCCGTCCTTCATCACGAGCGGAATATGCTCGCCTTGACCCAACAGGCAATCGACAGACTTCAGAGGATTGCCATCGACCACCAGCACATCGGCGTGAGCACCCGGCACGATTCTGCCGAGCTTGTCCTGCATGCCGAGCACTTCCGCGCTGACGATCGTCGCACTCGCGATCACCTCGGCCGGTGACAGGACTTCGGCCAGAATCCGGAACTCGTCGCTTTGCAGACGCTGGGCTTCGCCGAGCAGGTCCGTGCCGAAACCCATTTTGACGCCGGCCCGTTTCATGATCTCGATTGAGTGCAAACCGGCGCCATGCACGTCCGCGATCTTGGCGATGCTTTCCGGTGGCAACCCATATTTTTCACCTTCGCTTGCAAGCGCGTCGTAAGTAACGAGGGTTGGCACGACATAGGCACCGTGTTCGGCGACGAGGCGTGCCGTTTCATCGTCGATCAGGTTGCCGTGTTCGATCGTGCGCACGCCGCAGCGCACCGCACGTGCGATCGCCGCCGGCGTGTAGGCATGCGCGAGTACGTAGGTGCCGCGCCCCTGAGCCTCGGCCACGATCGCGCGGATCTCGTCCTCGGAGTACCCGAATGCGCCGACCGGGTCGGTTGGCGATGCCACGCCGCCCGAAGCCATGATCTTGATCTGATCGGCGCCCATCTGCAGTTCTTCACGCACGGCCCGGCGCACTTCATCGACGCCGTCCGCCACGCGGCCCAGTGCGCCTACGCGCACGCAGCATCCGCAGGGTGAGTCGGGCGGCATGTAGTCGGAGCGGGCGCGCGGATCGGCATGACCGCCGGTCTGGCTCAGGGCCCGGCCGGATACGAACAGGCGTGGCCCCTCGACGAGCCCCGACTCGACGGCCTGCTTGAACGGATATCCGGCGCCGCCGGCGTCGCGCACGGTGGTGAAGCCGCGGCGCAGCATCGCGCGCATGATCGGGACGGCGCGCAGCGTAACCAGCACGTTGGGTAGCGTCGCGACACGCGGCAGGTTGAACTCGATCGCGACTACGTGCACATGCAAATCGATCAGACCCGGCATGATCGTTTTGCCTTTGACGTCAATGACGTGCGCGTTGCTGCTCTTTATCGGCTTGTCGGATACCTCGCGGATGAAGCCATCTTCGATGAGGATCTCGAAGCCTTCCAGCAGGTCAGGATGATCAGGATCGAGCAGCGCGCCGTTACGGAAAAGGAAGGTGGTCAACTATGCTCTCCTTCAGGTTTCGATCGCAGCGCCCGGTATTCGGGCCAATGCCCCGAGTATGCAGGTATGACGCCTGGAAGCGCTGCCAGGATATTCATCAGGATCGGTCAGGTACAGATCATGTCTGTGCGCTGACCAACACGTGGTGCGAAGCGGTCATCTTTCATCGGACGGCCAGTCATGCTGCACCGCGACAGCTTTACTAAGGTACCGTAAATATGCAGTAAAAAGCGCTTCCCACATGTTGATCTATTGGACACCTCAGCATTATGATGGGTGCCTTGGCGCGCGACATGCCACCGAACACACGGTGACATCCCGCAGCAGCCATCCCCGAATTGATCCTGCTCGCGAGGCGAGGCCAACGGATCAGGTTCCCAGCGAAGCAACAGGCTCAGCCAGGAGACGGAGATGCTCAGTCCACATGAATTCGCGACCCTCATGCTACTCAAGGATGCGCCGGATCTGCTGAGTCTGGACAGCGCCGATCTGGAAGCGCTTCTGGATCGCCAACTCGTTACCGTGGAGGATCTGGCTTCCGGGCAGCGACGTCCCCTCATCACTCACGACGGACAGATGTTTCTGAAGGCTTTCGCCCGTCTCCCGAACGACGAATGACACGTAGCGCTTGATCAGTCTGACAGTCAGGGAGTCTTTCGTGGCCGAATCGTGGACTGGAATCGTGGTGGGTCTATGTGGGCTAAGCGCCGCTGTGCTGTTGGTGGCCGTTCACTACTGGCGCGAAATGACGCGACGGCGGAAACTCGAACGAATGGACCATCGCGATTGCTGGGAAGTGATGCGCGACAGACGCTGAACATACGTTTCCTGATTCGTCGATAGTCACGACGTGAAGTGATTCGCGGAGATTTAACGAGCACTCCTGATCTGCAAAAACGCAGCTCGCATGACCCCACTCGCAACATACCCCACTGGAAGACAACGCACCGGTGAGCGACGCATTGCATCTCCAGCCAGCTCGAGTCCGTAATATTCAGCAAGATTGCGCTGAACTATTTGCCAACGGAATTTCGCCAACCGGTCGTTTAACGTCTGACCGTACGAAATGATTTTAAGCGGTTCGTGGTGCCGCTTCCGGCAACTCTTTTTGTTCGGACTGCAACGGTTCTCGTTTGCCACTGGAGATGAGTTTGAAAATTACTCGCAAAGCGTTTCTCGCGCTTGCCATGGCTGATCTGGTGGCGCCCAATCCTGTTGAGGCGAGCAATTGACGGCAAGCGCCGACACGGGACCGACGCCGGAGCGTGCCGGATAACCGCTTACGCTTCGCTTTCTTTGGCAAGGTCCACGAAAATCTTGTTGGTGCCCGCCGCATACATGCGCTTGCCCTTGTGCGGGTAGTCGCAAACATCCTGCTCCAGCCGTTGACCCGCGACGATAAGCACGAGCGGGGCGTGACCGGTATTCAATAATGTATGTGCGGCGCCGCCGCGTGCAAAACCCATGAAGTCACCGGGTCCGACTTCGTGGCTCTCGTCGTCAATAATCGCTTCGCCCGTGCCTGAGAGGATGTAGACACATTCCTCGGCGTAAAGGTGACGATGATATTCGGTGGACTCGTGTCCTGGCTGCACCGTGATGAGGTGAAAACCGAACTGGGTGAGTCCGGTCAGGTCGCCCAACGACCTCTTAAGACGAACCGCACGACGGAGCGGCAGAGACTTCGGCGATCCGCTCCACGAACGCGCGACTCCTGGCCGGCTCACTTTCGCGCAAGCGGCCACGCTTCCGATTGCTGCCACAACTGCATGGAACGCGATAGTGACGGGGCGGCTTCGTCCGGGATCAACGGTGGTGTTGGCTGGCTCGGGCTTGAGCCCGCCGCCGAAGGCTACCGGTTTTTTGGAAAGTGCGGCGCATTCCGGCAAAGTGGTGATCGACATGGATGCCTAAAGATCGATCACCAGCTCGTCGGATTTCGCTCGCGACACGCAGATCATGAGCGATCTGTTAGCCATCTGTTCATCCTCGCTCAATATGTAATCGCGGTGCTCGACCTCGCCCGACAGGACCTCGACCTCACAACTGCGACACAGTCCTTGCCGGCAGGAAAAGGGTGGGCAGACGCCCTGACGCTCGAGGCTTTCGAGAATCGACTCGTTGGCTGAAACCACGCAACGTAGCCCCTGTTTTGCGAGCACGACTGTGAAAGCGCGCCCGCTGTTGTTGGCAATGCGCGGCGGCGATGCGGCGAATCGTTCGAAATGCAGGCTCTCGCGCGGTATGCCGCATTGCCGGCCGTGATGCAGTACGGCATCCATGAGCCCGTCAGGGCCGCAGCAATAGACGTGCTCCCCAGTTTTCACATCGCTTATCAATGCCTGAATGTCCGGTATCCGGCCGGCGATCTCGTCGTTGGCGTGCACGTGAACGTGGTCGCCGAACGCGCGCAATTCGTCGAGGTAGGCGGCGCACGTTCGTGAACGCACACAATAGTGCAGGTGCCAGGGTACTGAATGACGTACGCACCAGCGGATCATGCTGAGAATCGGCGTAATGCCTATTCCACCGGCAATGAAACGATGCGATGCGGCAGCAGGCGACAGACCAAATAAGCTGCGGGGCTCGCTGATCGTCAGCGAGTCGCCCTCGCGAAGCGACGTGTGCAGATAACTCGACCCGCCGCGCGATGTTGTGGACAGACTCACGCCAAGACGATAGCGGTCTGTTTCCACCGCATCGTTGCAGAGCGAATACTGTCGTGCGAGACCGTCGGGCAGATGAACATCGATATGCGCGCCGGGCTCGAACGGGACAAGCATCGCGCCGTCTGCAGCCTGCAACTCGATGCCTAGTATCCCCTCTGCCTCGCGCTTCAGTTGCGTGACTTTCACCTGAATCATCTCAGGCTCCCGGCAGCGCTTCCGGCGTCTTCTGTTTCTCTTCCTCCAGCCGTTGATTGACGGCCCAGCGAAACTGGGACAGTGCGGCGTCGATGCCGAATGGCATCATTCTGAAGCCAGGGTCCAGCGCCAGATTCTTCTGCTGCGCGGTGATGATGTCGCGGTCTTCGTCGAATGCATCGACTACTGCCTGATGGATCGCTCGCGTGACGTCGGGCTGGTCAATCGCAAAGTTGTGCGGATGGCCGAAAAAGTAGTGCGTGGAGTTTTCCGTCTCGGGCGTGAGTGCCTGGCAGCCGCGGAATTCGGCTGCGTCGACCCGCGCACCATCCTGCGCGCCCGTACCCACCGGCGCCATGCCGGAATCCATCCGCAGAATCGCGGGGATCGTGAAGTCGTAAACGTTCCAGCGGTCGACCTTGCCGGGCCAGTTCTTGACGGCGGCGGCGAACGGAGGCGCATCCGTATTCAAGGTCCAGCGCGTGATGCGCACGCCGCCATCGATCCGCTCGACTTTGGGTTGCACCTTGGCATAGTCTTCGGGGCCGCCCAGTGTGGTGGGATGCACGAACGGCAGATGCGAGAAGTCCAGCAGGTTGTCGCAGATCAGCAGGTAGTTCACGTCGTAGTGAATGTAGCCGGGCAAGCTGCGCCACTGCGGATCGTCGATCCAGTGAGTGTCGGGGATCGTCTCCGGGTCAGCCAGCGAAGGGTCGCCGGTCCAGATCCAGATCCAGCGGTGCCGCTCGGCAACCGGGAAAGTTCGAACCTTCGCCTGCGGCGGAATGCGCTGTTGGGCCGGCGCTTCAACACACGTTCCGGTGCTGTCGAACTTAAGGCCGTGGTACATGCAGCGGACGCAATCGCCTTCGCGGCGGCCAACCGACAGCGGCGCGCCGCGATGACAGCAACGATCCTCGAGCGCAACAACGCTGCCGCCTTCCTCGCGATACAGCAGAACCGGGATGCCGGTAATGACACGAGCGAACAGCGCTTCTCCGTCGACCTCGTGCGACCAGGCGGCTACGTACCACGTATTCCTGATAAACATCCTTGTCTCCATCATGTGGGTGCGGCCTATCGTTGGCACGCTTGACCTCAAGATAGATTCGGCACCATCATGCGTCAAGCCAATGGGACTAATGCGAGGAATGCACGCCGTGCATATACGTGATCTCGATCTGAATCTGCTGGTGGTGTTCGACGCGCTGCTTCGCGAACGAAGCGTGACGCGAGCGGCATCCGAAGTGGGGTTGTCGCAGGGCGCAATGAGTCATGCGTTGAACCGGCTGCGGGCGTTTTTTGAAGACCCTCTGTTCGTCAAGACGCCATCGGGTATGGAGCCGACGCCGAAGGCCACCATGCTGGGCGTTTCGATCGTTGCAGTCATGACGACCTTGCGCCAGGACGTCGTCTCGCAGGCGCGCTTCGATCCTTCGACAGCGCGGCGCACCTTTGTTCTTTGCATGACGGACATGGGCGAACTGGTTTTTCTGCCACCGCTTATCCGGCGACTGCGCGAGGAGGCGCCGAACTGCACGCTACGATCCATGCAAGTTCCGATCGAGCAGATCGAAGGACTGCTGGCATCCGGAGAGGTGGATCTCGCGTTGGGGTCGATCCGTGCCGCGCCTGACGATCTGTATCAGCAACAGCTCTTTTTGCACTCTTTCGTGACGATGGTGAGCGTGCGCAACAAGCTGATCGGCGAGTCGATTACGCGTGAACAGTTCGAAACGTTGCCGCAGATTGTCGTGTCCCTGACCGGGCGCGCGGGCGCCGCTTATGACAGTGCGTTCGATGAGTACGGCATCCATCGAAATGTTTATCTGACTACGCCGCACTTCCTGGTCGTGCCGCTGTTGATCGACGAGCATCCCGAATTGATCGCCACGGTGCCACTGGAGCTTGGCAATGTCTTCGCGAAGCTCGGGACGGTCAAGATTGTCCCGCCGCCGGTGCAGCTTCCACCGTTTGCGCTGCGCCAACTCTGGCATCCCCGGTTTCACGACGAGCCGGCGAACATCTGGCTTCGCCAGCTCATCAAGCGCACCTTTGAACACTATCCCGACTTTCCGGAAAGCAGCCTTTAGACACCGAAGCGCGCAGTCTTGCGTTTATTTAACCGATCACATGCCGCGCGCATCGTTCAGTTCGATGCGCTGCTGCCGGGATCATGCGCTGGGGGCCCGCTCGCCGCCCGCGGAACCGGCCGGCGACGAGTGCGGTCGCGGCTGAAATAGGGCCGTGCAAACAGGTAGAGCCCCGTGAACAGCAGGAGCGCCAGCGGCAGCAGCGGCGTGTAGGTGATCCAGGGCGGCGGCAGGCCTTTTCTTAGGGCCATGGCGACGAAGTTGGCGATCACCGTCAGCGTGAAGATGATGGATATCCACCGGTGAAATTGGCGAATCCAGTCGTTGGCGTTCATGTTGCGCTCTTCGGGGCCTGGATCATCTTCCAGCCGTTGCCGGCAGGGTCGCGGAAACCGGCATCGACGCTGCCAAAGCGATCTATCGGCTCCTGGGTGAATTCCACGCCGCGGGCTTGCAACTGGGCATAGCTGGCGCGGCAGTCGGCCACGGAAAGGACGAGAGGCGGCATGGCGCCCTTGGCGACCATCGCGCGCAGGGTTTGCGCGGTGGCCTCGTCGTGGATGGGCGGGCCGGGCGTGAACAGGCCGAGCTGGAACGAAGGCTGCTCGGGATGCTGGACCGTAAGCCAGCGGTAAGGGCCGTTGCGCACGTCCGTATGGACGCGGAATCCGAGTTTGTCGACGTAGAACGCGAGCGCTTCGTCCTGGTTATCGACGTACAAGCCCACCACATTGATACCTTGGGTCATGGTTCCTCCTTGGTTGATGGAGGGAATGTATCTTTGGCCACGCGCCGGCGCTTCTCCAAAACTGCGATGGTGAGGTCGGGGCGCTGCGCGGCTTTCAGGACGCAAGCGGGCACGCGATCGAGTCGAGGCAGGTTGGCTTGCGCCTCAAGCCGCATGGCGCTGGGGCTTTGGCCGGTGATGTCGTGGAAGGTGCGCCCGAACGTGCCTAGGCTCTCCCAGCCGGTGGAGAAGGCAATTTCCGTGATGCTGAGTCCGGTGTCGCGCAGCAGGGTGGTGGCTTGCTCGATGCGCCGGCTCAGCAGGTAGCGGTGGGGCGGGACACCGAAGGCCCGCTTGAAGGAGCGCGCGAAATGGGCTTCGGAGACGCCACTGACTTCGGCCAGCCGTTTGACGGGCCAGGCCTCGTGCGAGGCGGCATCCATGCGGTCTTTGGCGCGCAGCAGGCGGCGCAGCAGGGCCGGGTCCTGCAATGCGTCGGCGCTGTCTGGCGCGGAGGGCGGGGCAGGCGGCTGGGCGTTATGGTTTTCGCGAGCAGGCATGGGTTCCGAGGGGCTGTGGCCGTATGCGCGTAGTTTAGGCGCGGCACGGGTGCCCGCATAGCGGCGCGCGAGTCGTCGGGTTGACCCGCTGGCGGTGGTACACAGCCTGCGCTGAGGTTTGCGTTTCCGCCGGACTCAGCATAGCGTCGGCATAACAAAGGGGTGAATGTTATCGTTCGTTACGTCATTACATTTTGGTAGTGATCCTTACTTTTGAATGTTGAGCAGTCCCGGATCGAACGGTGTCTTCGCACTGGAATCACGAGGCTAAGACAGTTCCCTCTTGAGGTTGAGTGAGTAATACCTGACCTGACCATAGGCAGCCGCGGAACAAGTTGGTCGATCGCTTTGTTATAAAAAGCGCAACTGCGTGTAAATTCGGATCTAGTGGTTTTCGACTCGCCACCGCGTTTTCGATTCGGTCGTCATTGGAGTCGGTCCGACAGTCGTACAGGAGCCGGTATGAGCACAAAGCATAATAAAAAGGGACATCTTGAAGCTGCGGCTTCACATCACGAGCAGGCTTCTCGATATCACCGCGCGGCGTCGCGGTATTTCGAGGCCGGTCAAGACTACGCCCACGCTGCGCACCAGGCAATGATGGCCCATGGCCACACGTTGCACGCAATCGATCAGGCACACGAGGCGGGGACGCACAGCGCCAATACGCCGCCGATCGCGGCTGCATCGAGCGGCTCCGGCTCGGACAGCGCGAACGCGGCAAAACATCACGCAACGGCAGCGGAGCTTCATGACCAGGCCGCGCAACATATGCGCCACGCCGTCAAGCTCTTCGATCAGGACCGCAGCGCCGTCGCTCACGACGCGCAGCTAGCGCTTTCTTTTGCACTGCGTGCTTTGTCCCATGGCAACGAGGCCGCCAAACTGTTTGTCAGGCTCGTTGCCGCCGATGCTTCGTGAATGATGCTGTATGAATTCGACCCGTTGGCATCGCGTCCAGCCGCACGTTATGCAACGACCCGTTTGTCGTGCGGATCTACGGTCGTGGGCCGGCCGTAGATCCGCGCAACGCACACGCGGCAAACCCGCTGTGCCTTCAGGACTATGCTTTCGGGTGCAGCAGGTCCGCCGCAATGGACTTGGCATGCGCGACGGCTGCGTGTGCGTCAGGGAATACACCGAGCTGTTCCCAGCGCTCTTCGACGGCATAAGTTCCTTTCATGCCGAGCGCCCTTTGTACGCGCAATTGCGCCGCGTACTTGCCGTCCTCCAATGGTTGGGCCGTTGCAACCACTTTGTGCGGGAGATCGGAGCGCTCCGGCTGAATCAACTCGACAGCGCCACCCTGCGCGCCGACGTTTTTCAGCTCGTTCCTCGCTTTGCAGTCCGGGCAGTAGAAGCACCACCCCTCGTTCTCCTGAACGGACCTGACTTGTCCGCGGGCCAGCACGGCGCGACATTCAACGTTTTCACAGATGAACGGCATAGCAGTCTCCGGAGTTGTTTGACGGAAATCCTAGCACGCCCGCCGACGGTCAACCATCGGCATTGTTGCCGTGCCTGCTCCGCGTTGCTAAAAGCCGGAAACCATCGTTATCCTGTTCGTCGAAAAACCGTCAGGCACGGGTCGGCGCGATCGCGGTACGCGGGCGCAGCGTTGCCATGATCAGGTAGATGCCGCCGCCAATCGCCACGCCGAAGAACCACCCGTAGGTATTCCACCAGACCGGCAGCAGGCTGGTGAAATTAGGCAGAAAGGTCGAAAACACGCTGCCGACCGCCGCCGCGACCAGCGCATTGACGTTCCAGCCGCCTTCGTAGCGATACTCGCCGTACTCCTGGTAAAGCGCCGCGACGTTGATGTTGCCTTTGGCCACCAGGTAGTAGTCCACCAGAATGATTCCCAGCAGCGGGCCCATCGTCGCGCCGATGGCATTGACGAAGTGCGCGGCGTTTCCTTCCCAGGGCGCGAACGGATAGAGCACCAGCGCGATGAGCGCGGCGATGTAGCCCCCCTTCTTGAAGCCGATCTGCTTGGGGAACGTGTTGGAGATGTCGAACGCGGCCGAAACGAAATTGGCCACCACGTTAATACCCAGCGTGGCGACCGCGAAGGTCAGCGCCGCGATGAGCGCCAGCACCCAACTGTCGAACTTGGCGGAGATCTGTTCTGGGTGGAGCAGCACTTCGCCGTACACCCTGAAGGCGGCGATCGTGGTGATACCCGCAACCAGCGAGAACGCGATCAGGTTGACCGGCAGGCCCCACAGATTGCCTTTCTTGACCGCGTCGCGATTTTTCGCGTAGCGCGAGAAATCGCAGAAGTTGAGGTAGAGCGCTGCGAAATAGGTGATCCAGGTTGCACCTACGGCCATCAGCGCCCAGAACGAACCGGGCTCGCCGCTGACGCCGGCGTCGCTGGTCTTTTCGAGCAGCGCGTTCATTGGAATGCCATGGGAGAACGAGAAACCGCCGGCCTTGACGCACAGGCCGATCGCGAGAATCAGCATTGCGACCCACACTGCGGGACCGGCCCAGTCCTGGAATTTGCGCACCGTCTCCATGCCTTTCTGGATGATGAGCAACTGCAGCGCCCAGATGATCACGTAGCAGATCACCTCCAGCGGCGAGTGGCCGAGCCACTGGGCACTCTTGTGGAATGCCATCAGGCTGTCGCTGCGGATCAGCAGCGCGACCATCGCCCCCGACGCGGCGGCGGTCTGCGCGCCGTACCAGAAGCAGGCCACCACCGCGCGCACGAGTGCCGCGAGGTTGGCGCCCCACACGCCAAAGGAGGCGCGCGCCAGTACCGGATAGGGCACGCCGGTCTTCTCGCCGGCATAACCGATCAGGTTCATCAGCGCGAAGATCACCAGCGAGCTGAGCCCGATTGCCAGCAAGAAGTTGGTAAAGCTGCCGCATAGCAGGAACAGGCTGGCCGCGAGGTAGTAGCCCCAGAGACTGTGCACGTCCGAGGTCCAGACGTTGAAGATGCTGAAGGCGCCCCAGTTGCGTTGCTTCGCGGGCGCCAGATCTTCGTTGTAGAGGCCGGGGGAGGGATCGCCGATTTCCATCTGTTATCTCCTTTGAGTTTGTGGAACCGAGGAAACACCGCTGGGCATTCCTGGTGGAGATGTCCCCGCTTCTGAAATCACTGCGGAGTTAATACTGCCCGAGCAAAAAAAACCCGCCAAGGCCTATGCAGTCGAATTATTTGCGGCGCAATGATTCTGTTTCGCAGACCGTTTCGGCCTTGTCAGCCAATCTTGCAGCGCAGCATCCAGTCCGCAATCGGGTACGTCAATCGGGTGCGTCAATACTCATCACGTACCCGGGGTTTGCCCTGATCCACCGAGCGGCTCTTCACATGATCGATGAAGGCACGCAGCTTCGGCATCATTTGCCGGCGGCTGGGATAGTAGAGAAACACGCCCGGTATCAGCGGCGCGAACGACTCCAGCACCTGCACCAGGCTTCCCGCTTTCAATCCTTCAGCGACCATCGGCGCGGGTAGTTGCGCGAGGCCCATGCCTTCGACTGCCGCGCCGAGCATGGTGGGAAAATCGTGGGCGATGAAGGGACCGGATACGGCGATCTCGATCGCGCGGCCGTTGTCGTCGAATGACCAGAGCGCTAGCGCGCCGCTGGATCGCCGCCATCGCAAGCATGCGTGTTGGCGAAGATCGTCCGTGTGGTTGGGTCGGCTGTGCTGCGCGAAGTAAGCCGGGCTGCCGACCACGCTAAGACGCAGCGGCGGTGTCAACGGTACGGCGACCATGTCCGCGTCGACCAACTGACCGAACCTGATACCGGCGTCGAATCCTTCGGCTGCAAGATCGACCAGTTCCTTGCTCGTGGCGATCTCTACTTCAACCTCGGGATAGGCCTGGCAGAAAGATGCGATCAGGGGTTCGAGCAGGATCGGCACGACCGCGCGCGGCACTGACAGACGCAGCAATCCGGCGGGGCGTTGACCGAGTCCGCGCGCAACCGCACTGGCGGCGACAAGTTCGTCGAAGGCAGGCTTTGCGTGCGAAAGATACCGTTCGCCCGCTTCAGTCAGGCCGACACTGCGCGTGGTGCGAATGAAGAGCGCTGCGCCGATACGCGCTTCAAGTACACGCACTGCCTGGCTGACGGCCGACGGTGTCACGCCGAGTTCCGCGGCTGCCCGGCGAAAACTGCGATGCTGGGCAACGCTCAGAAACACCTCCACGCCGTCGAGCGCGCCCTGCCTGACTGTGAAGTTCTGCTTCATAGCCCGTCAACATTGTGATGAATAGTCGCTCGCGAAAGGCCATGGTACACCTACGCCTGCAGATGACGCGCCGGCTGATCCCCATCTCCCGGCCTCAATGCACCGAACCACATCTGACAGGAGGCAACATGCCAACGGAGCTTCTCTTTCAATTGCATCTCGTTCTGGGGTACGTCGCCTGGCTGCTTTGTTTTCGCGTATATGTCTGGCCGAAGCTCAAGTCGATGGACCCGTTCGATGCGCAACGCGCGATCGCCACTTTGCACAGCTTCCGCTTCTTCGGGCTGGTGTTCATTCTGCCGGGCGTCGTCAGTCCCGACCTGCCCGCCAGCTTTGCCGTGTTCGCCGCATACGGCGATTTCGCCACGGGCGTTCTGGCCATGCTGGCGCTACTCACGACACGAGTGCGCTCGCTTTTCTGGCTGTTCGTCGTAGCGTTCAATCTCATGGGAGTGACCGACCTCATTGTCGACTACTACAACGCTATCCAGGCAGACCTTCCGGCACATGCGGGTGAGTTCGGCGCTACGTACGCGATTCCAATCATCTATGTGCCACTGCTGATGATTACGCATCTTTCAGCGTTTTATCTGCTGCTGCGCCCGCAGCCCAAGGTGGTCCACGGCTATTGATCCGCGAGAGCAGGCGTATTGCGCATCGTCGAGCGCAGGTGTCGCGGTGTTTTACCCGACCGATTTTTTCAATGAACGCTGAAAAATAAGCTGGTAAAACACTGCTTCAGGATTCCTGTAGCCGATGTGTACCGCAATGGCCGATACAAGCTGTGAGCCGTGCGGTTGACATTACGTCAAGCGTCAATCGAAAGGAAGGCATGAAAATGACACGCGTCCGGGTTCAGAGCTTTACCATCTCGCTTGACGGATATGGAGCGGGTCCGAATCAGGACATCAACAATCCGCTCGGCGCGGGCGGGACAGATTTGCACCAGTGGCTAGTCCCGACACGAACGTTCCAACGGACCGTGCTTGGCGCCGACGGCGGCACAACGGGAATCGACGACGACTTCGCGGCGCGGGGCTTCAAGAATGTTGGCGCCTGGATTCTCGGAAGAAACATGTTCGGACCGATTCGCGGTTCCTGGCCCGACATGAACTGGAAAGGCTGGTGGGGCGACAACCCGCCCTATCACGTTCCAACTTTCATCCTGACTCATCACGCACGCGCGCCGATCCAGATGGAAGGCGGAACTACATTTCACTTCGTCACGGGCGGTATTCACGAGGCACTTGAGCGGGCGCGCGAAGCAGCCAACGGAATGGATGTGCGCATTGGCGGCGGCGCTAGCACTATCCAGCAATATCTTCGTGCGGGCCTGATCGATGAATTGCACTTCGCTATCTCACCGGTCCTGCTGGGCGCAGGAGAGCGACTGTTCGAGGGGGTTGACGCGCGCGCTCTGGGATACGAATGCGTTGAGTTCGTTGCGACAGAGAAAGCCACGCATGTCGTACTCCGGCGCCAAGGGCACAACGACGCCTGACAACTGCGTGCAGCGGACGGCGCTGCCGCGCCGCCGCATCCGTCAGGGCAACCTAGCGCTTAAATTCCACCGAAACGAAAATCTTCTTACACGGCTCAACAACTTCCCAAGTCCCTTTGAACCCCGCGGGAATCAGGAATCGGTCCCCGGCGCGCACGGTCTTCGCCGTGCCGTCCGCATCCCGAATCACGGACACGCCCTCAAGAATTTCGCAGTATTCACTCTCGGTGAAGTTCACCGTCCATTGACCGCAAGCACCTTCCCAAACACCCGCCGCAAGCTGCCCGCACGGACTGGCAAAATGCGTGTGAACCGCTTGCGCGGGATTGCCGGCGAGCACTGCTTCCGCCTTCGGCATGTACTCAACGCTTTCCTTGGCGGGCTGTGAAAAATCTACGATGTTCAGAATGCTCATAATGTCTCTAATGCAAACAGAGTTAAAAGATCGAAGCGTCAAAAAGGACGTGACGCACACACCCACTGCATGCGCCACGCTCAAAAGGCGTCACCTGAGCTCGCCCAGGATCGCTACAGCACAAGAACAGCAACCAAGCTTCAACTTCCCGACTTCAATTGCGCCCACAGCCGGTTTTCAAGCCGCATGATCGGCGCAGGCTGCGGCCGCATCAACGTCATCTTGTTCAGCACGGCCTCAGGCGGATACACGTTCGCGTCCTGCTCGATCGCCGGCGTCACAAACTGTCTTGCCGCCCGATTCGCAGTCGGATAGAAAACCTCGTTGGTAATCGCGGCACTCACTTTCGGGTCTTCGATGTAGTTCATCCACTTCATTGCCGCTTCCGGATGCGGAGCATCTTTCGGAATAACCATCACGTCCATCCACAGCAGACCTGCGTCCTTGATGTTCGAGAACCGTACCTCATACGAACGCTTTGCTTCCGACGAGCGCCGCCGCGCAATGCCCACGTCACCGGAATAGCCGAACGCGACACAGATATCGTTGTTAGCCAGATCGTTGATATAGCCGGACGAATTGAACTGCGTGATATACGGCCGCACTTTCTTCAGCACTTCGTACGCGGCCTGGTAGTCGCCTGGATTGGTGCTGTTCGGGTCCTTATGCATGTACTGAAGCACGGCCGGGAAAACGTCTGCTGCCGCGTCGAGGAAAGACACCCCGCAGCTTTTGAGCTTCGAAAGATTCGCCGGGTCGAACAACAGCGACCAGTTATCAACCGGCGCGTCGGCACCGAGTGCTTTTTTCACGGCCTGAACGTTATAGCCGATGCCGTCGGTGCCCCACGCCCACGGCACCCCGTATTGATTGCCGGGATCGGCATCCGCGATCAGCTTCATCAAACCGGGGTCGAGGTTCGCGAGATTCGGCATCTTCGATTTGTCGATCTTCTGATACACGCCTGCTTCGATCTGGCGTGCCATATAACTCGATGTAGGCACAACGATGTCATACCCGGAACTGCCTGCCAGCAGTTTCGCCTGCAACGTGTCGTCGCTGTCGTAACTGTCGTATTTCACGGTGATGCCGGATTCTTTTTCGAAGCCGGAGATCGTGTCTTTGGCGATGTAGTCCGACCAGTTGTAGACATTGATCGTCGTGTCCGCTGCGCGTGCAGCGTTCATGGGGGATAAAGCGGCCATCGAGCACAGCATCGTGCCGGTGAGCGAGACAAGCTTGGCATGACGGATCTTCATTCGACTATCTCCTTGATTGCGATCTTCAGTTTTCGCTGCAGCGCAGGCGCGGATGCGCGAGCGTGACAACCCGCACGTCCGTCTACGCCGCACGAATGCGGGCGAGAACGGGACGTGGCGCCGCCTGCCGCGGCGCAAGCGCACAGCAGAGCTAAGTGGGACGTAGACGGACGAGCGCTATGAACCGGCCAACGCTAGCAAGGCAACTTGCAAAGCGCGGACGGACAAACGCATTGCAGGCGTTCAACCGCTAAATAGACGGCTTGATCGCATGCAACACTTGCTCGCGAAAAGAGAAGGGGACTAAGGCAGAAGCGACGCGATTTCGTCAGTTCGCACCCCGATGGCTGCGGGGGCGGCAATGACGTTGTGCCGACGCACGGAGCGCCGCGACAACACGGTATCGATGGACAGGGGGCGGGATGGCGAAGCGCAGTTGCTCCCCTGATGAGCGATCGAGCAGCCGGACAGGAAGGTTCTTTCCCGACCAGGCTGGTATCTCACCAATGGACCACGGACTTTCACGATGGAACCCGAAGCGACGTTGAATAGAAGTCCTCGCTGATGCAGATCGACCCGTTCTGCGAGAACCACCAGACTGCCGCTCTAGGATATATGAGCCATTATTTTCGTCAAAGGATTTTCTGACACTGCGCCGTCACAGTGATGCGCAGTGGAATGCGTTCATGCGAGCGCATGCTTGAACAGGCAAGGCTCGCGTCGCACGACATGGCGGCAGATAACGTTGGCGTTTTATTGACCGTCCATTGGCGCGGGCTGAGCCGCCGGCGCAGCAGGTGCGGTCGTGCCGGTTTGCGACGATCCGTTTGCCGAAGAACCATAGCCGGTCGTGTCATGTTGTGCGGCTACACGTGCTTCGGCTGCCTGAATGTCCCCGGGGTAGGTTGAATCACCCGAGGCGGCCGGATTGTAGCCGGCCTGTTCAATCTGGATCAATTGCGCTTTGACTTCCGCACGGGTCAGCGGCTGTTCCGTCTGTGCGAACGAAGCCACCGGGGCGGCGATAACAACGACCAGTGCGATTGCCTTGATCAGCGATTTCATGATGCTTCCCTCCGAGAATTGTTTTATCCGGCGCCGCAACGCGGGTTGGGCGGCCTGTGAACGATTCTAGGAAGCGGGGGTTCCAGGGCAAACCCCTAAACGGGTAATTCAGTCTTGCTGCAAATGATAAGTCGGGGTTATGTAATGCTCTTCCTAAGATATGGGGAATTACTTCAGAGTCCAGAACGTACGCCCACTCGATATGCGGTGGTCTGGCGATAGGTGTTGCCGGGCCGCACGATAACCTGCTCCTGTTCAGTCATATTGACTTCGTTCGGAAAGCCGCCGGCTTCGAGACACAGCCCGGCGTGCGGCTGGTAGGCGATGCCGCCGCGTCCTATGTCGCCGTTTAACGAATTGCCGGTATAGAACTGTAAACCGCGCTGATCGGTTGAAACGGTCAGCTCGCGTCCGCTGCCGGGGTCGTATGCGCAGGCTACCTGGCGCACTTGCGGCTCGCGCCCGGCCGTGGCGGCGTCAGATGTGCGGTGCAGGACGTAGCAGTGGTCGAACCCGCCGGCTCTGGCAAGCTGCGCATGCGGCCAATCGAGCCGTGCGCCGATCGGCGCACTCTGCCGGAAGTCAAACGCATTGCCCGCGACTTCTGCCAGGTCGCAAGGGATCATCGATGTATCCACTTCGAGGAACCGCTCGGCGTCGATCGACAGCACGTGGCCGCGTATATCGGCCCCGCGCCGGCCCGTCAGGTTGAAGTAGGGATGACTCGTCAGATTGAGTGGCGTCGCCGCGTCCGTCATGGCTTCGTAGGCGATCGTCAAGGTGCCGTCGTCGTCGAGTGTGTAACGCACCTGCACCGTCACGTTGCCCGGAAAGCCGGCGTCGCCTTCGGGCGATTCAAGCCGCATGAGCAGCGCGCCGTTATCTTCGCTCACGTCCCATAGTGCGCGATGAAAACCCTGTGTACCGCCATGCAGCAGATTCGCGCCTTCATTGCGATCGAGCGTGTACTCGATACCGTCGAGCGTGAAGCGCGCATCGGCAATGCGATTTGCCCAGCGGCCGATCAATCCGCCCATGTAGGTCGTGGCCGCAAGGTACTCAGCGGGCGTGTCGTGGCCTAGCAGAATGTCGCCGAGCCGGCCGGCGCGGTCCGGTGCATGCCATGAGACCAGGGTCGCGCCCAGGTCGCTGATCGCGACTTTCATGCCGTGCGCATTGCGCAGCGTGAAGAGCCGCACGGGATCGCCGCCGGGCAGCGCGCCCCATGGCTCGGAAGAAAGAGGTGCAATGCTGATCATGTGGTCGGTGGAGATAAAGGATGAAAGGCATGCTCAGCCAGGCGCTGCGGTCGAATTCGCACGTTCCTGATATTCGCGCGGCGTACAGCCGAGTTCGCGGCGAAACACCGCGTACATGTATTGCAGCGACGTGAACCCGCAACGGATCGCCACCTCCGCGCTCGAGGCATCGCGCGCGGCAAGCAGCGCTTTGGCGACATCGAGCTTGTGGCGCAGGATTTCCTGATGCACGGTGCACTGCCGCTCGCGCCGGAAGTACTCTTCGAGCGACGATCGCGACACGCCCACGTAATCGGCAACCTGTTCGGTGCGAATGCCCTGGCATGCGTACTGGCGGATGAAGTGCCGCGCGCGCATCACATAGGGACTCGCGAGCGGCTGGTGCCTGGTCGACTCGAGCACGTTGATGCCGACCGGCGGTACGAGAATGCGGCGCCCCGGGAAACGCGCGCCGTGCAGCATCTGATGCAGCAAGTGAGCGGCGGTGCGGCCCATTTCCTCGGTGCCCTGAATCACGGAGGAAAGCGGAATGCGGGTCAAGGTACGCGTGAGCGGATCGTTGTCGATGCCGATGATCGCCACCTGTTCCGGCACGGGAATGCCCGCGATCAAACAGGCCTGCAGCAGATGCCGCGCGCGGGCGTCGGTGACGGCGACGATGCCGACCGGTTTCGGCAACTGATTCAGCCACGCAGTGAGCTGCTCGGTGGCCTGATTCCATGACGGCGCGCTGGTGGACAGGCCGCGATAAATTTCGGTGCCTATCTGCGCGGCGCTGTGGCCGTCCGCGCTGCGCAGGTGAGCGAACGCCAACTCGCGTTGCTGCGCCCAGCGATTTTCCTGCGCTTGCGGAAGGCTGTACAACGCGAAATGTTCGAGGCCCGCGCCGATCAGATGCGTGTAGGCGAGCGAAACGAGCTTGGCGTTATCGGTTGCGATATAGGGTAAGTCCGGAGGGTAGTGCGCCGGATCTTCAAACGATGAACCGACCGCGACCACCGGCAATGGACAGTCACGCAGCGCTTCGCCCACTGCGGGATCGTCGAAATCCGCGATGATGCCGTCGCCGTCGAATTGCTCGATACCTGTTAGCCGGCAGCGGAAATCTTCTTCGAGAAAGAGATCCCAGGCTACGCGCGTCGACAGCAGGTAATTGCCGATGCCGGTGATGATCTCGCGGTCGTAGACCTTGTTCGCGTTGAACAGCAGCGCGATCCGATGGGTCGTCTGTGGTGTTTGCGGACGGGTCATGGCATGGGCGGCGGGCGGATCGGCAGGACTCGCGGCGCCTTCGTCTCCTGTTGGGTGCGCACGGCGTGCGCGCTGAGGGCGGCACTGTTTTTAAGCGTCTGGTTATTCTAGGCCGCGAAGCGCGCGCGGGTGTGAAACAAACGCGTGGGCACTAAGAAACATTAAGCGTGCTGTGCAATTTCGCAATTGCCGATGCATCTGGCAAGCGGCAGCATGGCGTCACCTTGTCAACCGGCGCGGCGATGCCGTACGGGTTGCAGTGCAGCATAAAACAGGAGACGCTGATGTCGTATTTCGAACATATTCCCGCGATTCGCTACGAGGGTCCGCAATCGGATAACCCGCTTGCGTATCGCCATTACGACAAGAGTAAGCGCGTACTCGGCAAGACGCTCGAGGAACATCTGCGTATCGCCGTGTGCTACTGGCATACGTTCGTGTGGCCGGGCGTCGATATCTTCGGGCAAGGAACGTTTCGGCGTCCATGGCAGCAAGCCGGCGACGCGATGGAGCGGGCGCAGCAAAAAGCGGATTCCGCATTTGAGTTTTTCTCGAAGCTCGGCACGCCGTATTACACGTTTCACGACACCGACGTCGCGCCGGAAGGCGATAGCCTGAAAACCTATAGCGAGAACTTCACGCGTATCGCCGACTATCTCGCCCGCAAGCAGCAGGATACCGGCATCAAATTGCTGTGGGGCACGGCGAATCTGTTCTCGCATCCGCGTTATGCGGGCGGGGCCGCGACCAATCCCGATCCGGAGATTTTCGCGTTTGCCGCCACGCAGGTTCGTCACGCGCTCGACGCGACGCAACGACTGGGTGGTGAAAACTATGTGCTGTGGGGTGGCCGCGAGGGCTACGACACGCTGCTCAATACCGACCTTGTTCGCGAGCGCGATCAGCTTGCCCGTTTCCTGCATATGGTGGTCGAGCATAAACACAAGATCGGCTTCAAAGGCGCTTTGCTGATCGAGCCGAAGCCGCAGGAGCCGACCAAGCATCAGTACGACTACGACGTGGCCACCGTACATGGTTTCCTGCTGCAACACGGGTTGGAGAAAGAGATTCGCGTGAACATCGAGGCCAATCATGCGACCCTTGCCGGCCACTCGTTTCATCACGAGATCGCCACCGCTTATGCGCTGGGGATTTTCGGCAGCGTCGACGCGAATCGCGGCGATCCGCAGAACGGCTGGGATACGGACCAGTTTCCGAATAGCGTCGAAGAACTGACGCTGGCCTTCTATGAAATTCTGAAGCACGGCGGCTTCACGAGCGGCGGTATGAATTTCGACGCAAAAGTACGACGGCAGAGCGTCGACCCGGAAGATCTGTTCTTCGGTCACATTGGCGCAATCGATAATCTGGCGCTCGCCGTCGAGCGGGCGGCAACGCTGCTCGAGAACGACCGGCTCGAACAGTTCAAGCGCCAACGCTATGCGGGCTGGGATTCGGAATTCGGCCGCAAAATTCTCAACGGCGAGTATTCGCTCTCCACGCTGGCCACGGACGCATTGACGCGCGGCCTGAATCCGCAGCACACGAGCGGCCGGCAGGAGCAGTTGGAAAACGTCGTGAATCAGGCGATTTATAAGGACCGTTGAATGACAGTCACGAAGTAACGCTTTCAGAAATCACGTAGTACGACATAAAGATCGCGCGGCCACGCTGACCGCGCGAGTAGAGAAGCTTTGGTTTGTCGCTTGTCCGGTTCTGCGGCTCGCAGCGCAGACCGTCCAATCCGGTATTCAGGCTATCAGAACAAGGAGTGAGACATGAAATTCGCAACGCGCCGTACCCTACTGAGTTCGCTTGTGTTTGGAGCCGTGCTCGCCAGCCTGTCGCTTGCCGCGCCGCTCGCGCACGCAAGCAAGGACCACCCCGAAATTGGTTTCTGTATCGACGATCTGCGTGTCGAGCGCTGGTCGCGCGATCGGGACTACTTCGTTGCAGCTGCAGAAAAGCTGGGCGCCAAGGTGTCGGTGCAGTCCGCCGATGCGAGCGAAGAGCGGCAGATCTCGCAGATCGAGAATCTGATCTCGCGCGGCGTCGACGTGATCGTGATCGTACCGTTCAATTCGAAGACGCTCGGCAATGTTGTCGCAGAGGCCAGAAAGGCCGGCATCAAGGTCGTTTCGTATGACCGCCTGATTCTCGACGCGGATGTGGACGCCTATATCTCGTTCGACAACGAGAAGGTCGGCGAGCTGCAAGCCCAAGGTGTTTATAACGCGCAACCGAAGGGCAATTACTTCCTGCTCGGCGGCGCGCCGACCGACAACAACGCGAAGATGCTGCGTGAGGGTCAGCTCAAAGTGTTGAAACCCGCGATAGACAAGGGCGATATCAAGGTCGTCGGTCAGCAGTGGGTGCCGGAGTGGAGCGCGTCGACAGCGCTGCGTATTGTTGAAGATGCGCTCACGGCGAACAACAACAAGATCGACGCGATCGTCGCCTCGAACGACGGTACCGCGGGCGGCGCGATCCAGGCGCTCGCGGCGCAGCACATGGCTGGCAAGGTGCCGGTGTCGGGGCAGGATGCCGATCTTGCGGCCGTTAAGCGCGTGATTGCCGGCACTCAGACCATGACCGTGTACAAGCCGCTGAAACTGATCGCGAGTGAAGCGGCGAAACTCTCAGTCGCGCTGGCGAAGGGCGAGAAGCCCGCCTTCAATGCCCAGTACGACAACGGTAAGAAGAAGGTCGACACGGTGCTTTTGCAACCTACATTGCTCACCAAGAGCAACGTCGATGTGGTCGTCAAGGACGGCTTCTACACCCAGGCCCAGCTCGCGAGCCAATGAGCGTAACGTGCGCGTAGTTCAAGCCGACGTGCCTGGCATGCGCCAGGCACGTCGGCACGAGCGCGCGCCCTGTAGCGAGGCATAGCGAATGAGTGAACCATTACTGACGATGCGCGGCATCGTCAAAGCATTTTCCGGTGTGAAGGCACTCGATGGCATCGACCTGACGGTGGCGCCAGGCGAGTGCGTGGGCTTGTGCGGAGAGAACGGCGCAGGAAAATCGACGCTGATGAAAGTGCTCTCAGGCGTCTATCCCCACGGCACGTGGGATGGCGAAATAATCTGGGAAGGCGAGCCGCTGAAAGCCGCAAGCATAAGGGACACGGAACGTGCGGGCATCATCATCATCCACCAGGAATTGATGCTGGTGCCGGAGCTTTCGGTCGCGGAGAATATCTTTCTCGGCAACGAGATCACGCTGCCGGGCGGCAGAATGAACTACGCCGCCATGTATCAGCGTGCCGATGAGCTGCTGCGCGAACTCGGCATCAGTGGAATCAATTCCGCACAACCGGTGATGAACTACGGCGGTGGTCATCAGCAGCTGATCGAAATCGCGAAGGCATTGAACAAGCGCGCGAAGCTGTTGATTCTCGATGAACCGTCGTCGTCGCTGACGGCTACGGAAATACACATCTTGCTGGATATCGTGCGTGATCTGAAACGGCGCGGTGTCGCCTGCGTGTATATCTCGCACAAGCTCGACGAAGTCGCGGCCGTGTGCGACACGATCAGCGTGATTCGCGACGGGCGCCATGTCGCAACCGAACCGATGCATGCGTTGACTACCGACCGCATCATCTCGCTGATGGTGGGCCGTGAGATCAAGAATCTGTTCCCGCGTGAACCGCATCCCATCGGCGATGTGATCTTCGAAGCCCGCCATGTGACCTGTTTCGACGTCACCAATCCGCGCCGCAAGCGTGTGAACGATGTGTCCTTCGCGCTACGACGCGGTGAGATCCTCGGCGTTGCCGGTCTGGTTGGCGCAGGGCGCACGGAGTTGATGGAGGCGATCTTCGGTGCGTATCCGGGGGTGAGCGAAGCGAGCGTGGTGATGGACGGCAAGCCATTGAAAATTCGCGCGCCGGTCGATGCGATTCGCGCCGGCATCGGCATGGTGCCGGAAGATCGCAAGCGTCATGGCATCGTGCCGGGACTGAGCGTCGGCCACAACATCACGCTTGCGGTGTTGCAACGCTTCGCGAAGGGCGGTCGGATCGATTCCGCCGCCGAACTCGATACGATTCATACGGAGATGAAGCGGCTTTCAGTGCGCGCGGCGCATCCCATGCTTTCGATTGCGAGTCTATCGGGCGGCAATCAGCAGAAGGCCGTGCTGACGCGCATGCTGCTCACGGATCCGAAAGTGCTGATCCTCGACGAACCGACCCGCGGCGTCGACGTCGGCGCGAAATACGAAATCTACAAACTGATCTTTCAACTGGCACAGCGAGGCATGGCGATCGTGATGGTGTCGTCCGAATTGCCCGAAGTGCTCGGTATCAGCGATCGCGTGCTGGTGATCGGCGAAGGCGAATTGCGCGGCGACTTCGTCAACGACGGCCTCACGCAAGAGGACATTCTCAGCGCCGCGATTCGTCCTGTGCAGCGATCCACGAACCCAACCGCAGCGAGTGCCGCATGACTCCCGACGTTACTTCCCAACCTGCAGAAGGCGCCGCGCCACGTGGCGCGTTCGGTGGTACGCAACGCGTTCAGCAACTGTTCGCACGTTACAAGATTCTCGCGTTGCTGATTGCCGTGGCCGTGATCTGGATTTTCTTTTCCTTTCTGACACACGGCGCGTTCGTGACGCCGCGCAATCTGTCGAATCTGCTGCGGCAGATGTCGATTACCGGCATGCTCGCGTGCGGCATGGTGTTCGTGATCATCGCGGGCGAGATCGATCTGTCGGTCGGCTCCTTGCTGGGTCTGCTTGGCGGCGTCGCGGCCATTCTCGATGTGAACCGGCACTGGCCGATCGGCGTGACCGTGCCGCTGGTGATGCTGCTAGGTGTGCTCGTCGGCATGTTCAACGGCTGGTGGTCGACCTACCGGCGTGTGCCTTCGTTCATTGTCGGTCTGGGCGGCATGCTCGCGTATCGCGGCATTCTGCTCGGTGTCACGGGTGGCTCGACGATTGCACCCGTCTCAGACGGCTTCGTATTTATCGGCCAGGGATATCTGCCGCGTCTTGCGGGCGATACGCTGGCGGTTGTGCTGTTCGTGGTGCTGGCCTTTTTGACGGTGCGGCAACGAAGCAACCGTGAGCGGTATAAATTGCGCGTGGTGCCGATCTGGCAAGACGTCGTGAAGGTGGTCGGCGCGGGCGTGATTCTGGCCGCGTTTGTCGCCACGCTCGATCGTTACGGCGGAATTCCGGTGCCGGTGCTGCTGTTGCTCGCGTTGTTGGGAATTTTCACGTGGATCGCGACGCAGACCGTTTTCGGGCGGCGCATCTATGCAGTGGGTTCCAATCTGGAAGCAACCCGGCTCTCCGGTGTGAATACGAACCGTGTGAAGCTGGCGATCTTCGCGCTGATGGGGCTGATGTGCGCGTTCGCCGGCATCGTCAATACGGCGCGGCTGGCGGCGGGCTCGCCGTCGGCAGGATCGATGGGCGAACTCGATGCGATCGCCGCATGCTTTATCGGCGGAACGTCGATGCGCGGCGGTTCTGGAACGGTGTATGGCGCGCTGATCGGCGCGCTGGTGATGGCCAGCCTGGATAACGGCATGTCGATGCTCGACGTCGACGCTTACTGGCAGATGATCGTGAAAGGCAGCATTCTGGTGCTGGCTGTGTGGATCGATGTCGTGTCGGGGTCGAATCGGCGGTAAGGTATCCGTAGGATAGTCGCGAAAATAGCAAAGGCGTTTCGGAGTTCGAAGCCGTGGCCGATGGTCGATTCGCGGTGACAAAGCGGAAGCACATCGGCCGTCGTAGGCGTTGGCTGAGATCTCCAATAAAAAAATAGAAACGTCTGATTGCTCATACCGGTTGCACTGTTTAGGCTTCTTGCAACCGGCGATTGATGAACGCAATGCGCCGGCTGGTGGCGTCGGAAGGTTATGCATAACGTAAACGTCGACGGCAATCGACGAACGAACCTAACCTGCCCGAACTAGAACTTTGTCCACTCCTCGATCACGGGTCTCCCCAGACCTCGAAGCCTATATGGCACGTGGCGACGCGTACTTCGCCGGGAAGCGTCTGCCGGAAGCAATCGATGCCTATAAGGAAGTGCTGGCGCTGGAGCCGCAGCACGTGAATGCGCTCCATCGTGCAGGACTTGCATCTTTCCTCGACAACCAGATGGTGCAAGCTGGCGAATTTCTGAGCCGGGCATTGCTGGTGGCTCCGGAGCGCGCAGATATTTGGGAGCAACGTGGATTGCTTGCGGCTTTGGCGGAAGACTGGATAGCGGCTGAAGCGTTTTATCATCGCGCGCATAGTCTGACGGGCAGCACCGCCACTCTTCACCGGAATCTCGGTGATTGTCTACGATCGTCGTTGCGGCTCGCCGAGGCAAAGGCTCACTACATCAAGGCGCTTGAACTTGAACCGGGATTGCACCACGCCGCTCGCGCGCTGGCAGAGATCTGCACGGAGCTGGGGCAGTTCGCTGACGCCGCGAACTATTGGACTCGCGCATGGGCGCTCGATTCAACCAGCTTGGCCGATGGGCTCGCCTTGATTCTGGCGCTGTCGAAGATTGGCCGTCGTAGCGATATTGAGCCGGTGGTCGAAGCAATGCGCTGCGCGTTCGCATCGAATGCCGACGCCCTTAAAGAACTGTCGTACACGTTGAACTGCGCCCGCTGTTTCGGCGAGGCGATCAGCATAGCCAAACAGGGACTCGCCGCCGATCCGAAGAATGAGCAGTTGCATCTCAATGCGATGTACGGCTTTGACGCCCTCGTGGACCTTCCCGGATTGCGGTCGCAGTGTATCGAGGCGGTAAGGAATCTTCCGGACAATGCCTTGATGCAATACGTCCTGGCGACTTTGGAACTCAAGTTCGGTGAGTTCGAGCAGGGCTGGAAACGATGGAAATGGCACAAAAGAACGCCGTATTTCCGCGACTCGGTGCGCCCGGATTTCCCCGAATGGAATGGGGAGGCCGTTGCCGGCTGCAAGTTTCTCCTCGTCAAGGAACTGGGACTTGGAGATCAAATCCAGTTTCTTCGTATGGCGCATTGGCTGCATCGGCAAGGAGCCACCGTGGATGTGTGGGTTGACGCTCCGTTGAACGAGGTCGCTCGTAGCGCAAGCGGCGTTCATGCGGTATGGACCGAGCTGCCGCCAGGGCCTTACGACTACTTCTGCCACATGATGAGGATGCCGGAGTATATGAAGCTGGCTTTGCCGATGCTTCCTCTGGCCATGCCCTATATCGCCGCTACGCCAGAAAAAATTCATCGGTGGCAGGCGTATCTTTACGACGGCGCGCGGGACAAGTTGTGCGCGAAGAACCGGCGCGTCGGACTGGTATGGGCGGGCGATCCCAACCATCCGTTCGATCATCGGCGATCAGTCAAACTGGACACGCTAAGGCCCTTGCTCGGGCAGTCCGGCGTAACCTGGTATTCGGTGCAAAAAGGTTATCTTGAACGCGAGAGCGAGGATCTGGCGAACGAGTTCGACTTACACACGCTGGGCCCCGACATCAACGATTTTGCCGATACGCTGGCTATTCTTCAGACGCTCGACCTGCTCATTACGGTTGATACGTCAGTCGCTCATCTTGCCGGCGCGGCGGGACTTCCTGTCTGGGTACTGCTGCCTGCCCATTCGGATTGGCGGTGGATGCTCGATAGAGCGGACAGTCCATGGTATCCGTCGATGCGGTTATTCCGGCAACGCAAACTCGGCGAGTGGGGTCCAGTCGTTGAGGAGGTACGGCAGGCGTTGGGCGCCTGGTGCGATACGTCCGCAATCCAGGCGTGAGCCAATCCGGCTCAATTCGCCAACATCTCCACAACCGCAACCACCACCGTGAAAACGCCAATGCAGCCGCCCAACGTGGCTGCGCCTTGCATGAAGTTCGACATACGTGCCCCGTAACGAGTAGTTGAAGGCTTATATTTAACCTCAATTGAAAGGTAAAAGAAAGCTTGTCAAAAATAGCGATTTACCCGGATAGGTCAGGGTAGTGTCGGCGCGGCGGCCTTGGCCGGTACCACGGCACCCGGCGTTGCAGCGTCCGACCCGGCTCCCGGCACCGTACGCGCATCCGTTTCCCATCCGCCGCCGAGTGCGAGGAACAGGTTGACCTGATCGACCGCCACCTGACCTTCGGCTGCCGCCACCTGAGACCTCGTTGAAGTCAGTGTGCGCGTCGCATCCAGATCCGAAATGAACGACTCGCGTCCGGCGAGATACAGTCGATGCGTTTCATCCGCCGACTGGGCCGCCGACTTCAGCGCGGCACGCAACGCGTCGGCGCGGGTGGCGTCGGACGCATAGGTCGCGAGGCTGGTTTCGGTTTCGCGCAACGCGGTCAGCACGACGCCATCGAATTTCGCCAGCGCGACGTTGCTCGACGCTTCCGCTTCGCGCACGCGGCCGCGCGCGCCATTCGTCGGGAAGGTCCAACTGATCAGCGGACCGAACGCCCAGCGCGCCGTCGGCGAGGTGCCGAGGTCTTCCAGAACCCCCGTCAAACCTGCCGATGCGCCGATGCTCACACTCGGATACAACGCGCCCGTCGCGACGCCGATCCGCGCCGTCGAAGCGGCCAGTTGACGCTCGGCCTCGCGCACGTCCGGACGGCGTTTGAGCAGCGCGGCGCCGTCGCCGATCGGAATCGGCTGACGGATCTGCGGCAGCGTGTTGCAGGCGAGCACGGCCGGCGGCAGATCGGACGGTGCGCGCGCGAGCAGTGCGGCGAGCCGGTATTGGGCAATCTGGCGGCGCGCCGTGTAGCGGGGAATATCCGCTGCGAGCGTATCGACCTGGGTCTGGTTACGCGTCACATCGGGCTGATTGCCGCGGCCCGCGTCGCGCAATCGGCGCGACACGTCCGCGCGCTGCTTCTGCAGTGCCAGCGACTGCTGCGCGATCTTGAGTTCCTCGGCGGCCGAGCATTGGTCGACGTAAGAGCGCACCACATCCGCGACCACGCTGATCCGTGCGAGATCGCCGGCTGCCTGCACGGCTTCCGTGTCTGCCGACGCCGCTTCGACGCCGCGCCGCAGCTTGCCGAACAGGTCGATTTCGTACGAAATGCTGATGCCGATGTCGCCTTCATTCACGACCGGCAGCTTCTCGGTCAGCAGATACTGCTCGGCCGACTCCTGCGCGCGTTGGATGGCTGCCGAGGTCTTGCCGGAAAAGCCGCCTTGCGCTTGTGCTACGCCCAGCGCTTCACGCGACCGTGCGAGGTTCGCCGCGGCGACACGCAAGTCGGTATTCGATTTCAGCGCTTCGTCGACGAGGCTGTTCAGCACCGGATCGTCATAGAGCTTCCACCAGATAGCGGGGACGGTCTGCCGCGTGGTCAGCCTGGCATCGGCGCCCTCGATCGGCGCATTGGCAAGCGGGGCGTTGACCAGTGCCTGCTTCGGCAACGCGTAATTGGGGCCGACGTTCATGCAGCCACTGAGCGCGACGGCTAATGGCAGCAGCGGCAGCAGCGGTAATAAGGGCAGCGTGCGCGACGGCTTCATTGCGATGCGCCCGACGTGACGGCTGCGGACGCCGGTTGAGTAGCAGATGCAGCAGATGCAGCAGGCGTAGCGGACGCAGCAGGCGTAGCCGAAGCATCCACCGCACCCGAAGCGCCCGTAGCCGGGCGCCGCTTGCCGCTCAGCGACAGATCGAGCACCGACACCGTTGCCGTGCGTCCGGCGATCAGGCGGAAATCGGCGGGGACTTCGTCCAGCGCAACCCGCACGGGAATCCGTTGCGCGAGCCGCACCCAACTGAACGCCGGGTTCACGTTCGGCAGCAGGTTCGAGCCTTGCGTGCGGTCGCGATCCTCAATCCCCGCGACGATGCTTTGCACGTGACCGCGCAGCACGTTCGGCTCGCCCATTACCTGAATATCGACCGGCTGGCCGATGTCGATACCGCGCAGCTTGGTCTCTTCAAAGTAACCGTCGACGCGGAACGAATGCATATCCACGACCGACAGCACCGGCCGGCCCGCGGAGACGAATTCGCCGGCGCGCGGCGCGCGGTCGTTCAGATAGCCGTCGACCGGACTCACGATCGTGGTGCGTTGCAAATTCAGTTTGGCGGTGTCGATCGCGACGTTCGCATCGGCGAGTGCGGCCTCCGCCGTCTCGACCCGCGAGCGGCTTTCTTCGGCGACTTCCGCAGCAACGAGATTGCCGAGCTTGCGGTTACGGGCGTCTTCGCGGCGCGCCTGATCGAGGGTGGCGCGGCGCTGTTCCGCGGTGGCCTGCGCCTGGCGCAGCGCGAGCGCATAGCGGGCCTGGTCGATGATGAACAGCACCTGACCTTGCTTGACCAACTGGTTGTCGGCTACCTCGACCGATGAGATCAGCCCCGAGATATCCGGCGCGACCTGGATCACGTCGGCGCGCACGTGCCCGTCGCGGGTCCACGGTGCGAACATGTAATAGGCGACCAGTTTCCACAGCACGAAGGCCGCGACCACGACGACGATCAGGGTCAGCAGAATCTGACCGACGGAGAACCAGGTTTTTTTCACGTTATTAGTCTGTGCGAAACGACGACGACAAGGCCCAGCACCAGCACATAGATGCCGAGATCGAAGATGGAACGGTGCCAGACGAAGCGGTAAAAGCCGACGCGCGCCAGCACCGTGCGGATCGCCAGGTTGATCAGATAGGCGACGAACATCAGCACCAGCACGGCCGGCACGAACACGCCGAAGATATCGATTTCACCGATCATCGCGGGAGCTGGCCAGGGGTTGAATGGGGGCGGGACGGGCGCATTAGGCAGCGGCCTCCGGTTCGGGCGGCGTGGGTGTGATTAGCGTGGCCGGAAACAGCGAAAGACGCAAGCCGACCAGTGCGTGCAAGGCCTCGCGCAAATGGCGCGCCGAGGTTTGCGAGGTCGGGCTCGGCGCGCTGGCATTGGCGAGACCTTGTGCCGTGACGCGCGTCACCGCGGCGTCGATCAATGAGCGCAGACTCTCCGGTACCGGTTGGCGTACCCGTTGGTCCACGCACATTTCGAAGTACTGGCGCACGTCGTCGAGGACGAGATCGATCGCGCCTGGCGCTTCTCCGCCGAGCTTGCGGGTCAGGCGGCGCAGATCGAGCGCGTTGAAGGCAATCCGCAGATCGCGAAAGCTCTCGATCGACGGATGGCGATGGTCGTCCGTGGCCGCAAGGCGCGGGATCAACTGCATCAGGCGGTCGAGCATGCGCGCGGCGAGGTTGCGCGGGTCTTCGATGGGTCGGGTTGACGCCGTCAGCGCCACGTCGGCCCAGCTCGAGCGCAACAGCCGCGAGGCCGCGAGTTCGGCGCCGAACGGCCGAGTCACGCGGGTCCACAGGTAGGCATACAGCAAGCCTGCGAGGCCCGCGAGATTGCTGTTCAGGAAGATCAGGAAGTTGGCCGAGTAAGCGTCCTGAATGCTGATGAAGGTGGCGGTGTTGACGGCCACCAGCACCGTCACCATGTTGAACGCCGGACGCGGAATCAAGGTGCCCACCAGAATGAACGGCGCGGCGAACATAATGACCAGCATCGGGAAGTCGTGCACGTGCGGCAGCACGGCGAACAGATAGATGCCGGCGGCCACCACGCTGATCGCCGTGGCCACGAAGAACCTGAACACCATCGGCGCGGGTTCGTCGAGCGCGGCGAAGAAGCAGCAGGCGACCGCCGCCAGCGTCACGGCACTGGCGCCGTCCGCCCAGCCCGAACTGATCCACAGACTGCACGCAATGACCACTGCGGCGCCGGCTGACGCTGTCGAAAACAGCATGATGCCGCGATCGAAGAAGCGCTCGGTGCCCCCCAGCCGCCAATGCCGGAAACGTGGCCGCCATGAGCCTTCTTCGCGCGTGATGATGATGCGCAGCGAGCGGCAGTCCTGCCAGACGTCGATCACCTGTTTCATACGCCACAGCGCGTTCGACAGCAGCGCGCCGTCCCAGGCCGCGAGTGCGGCAGGCGGCGGTTGCATGGCGGCGATGCGCTCGCGCAACGCGTTGGCGGTCGCGTCGGGGTGATAGCCCCCGCTGGCGGCGGGCAGCGGCGTGTTGAACCATTTGATGACGTCGTTGAGCAGCGCTTCGAGACCCTCTGGCCAGGTTTGCCGCCCGCTGTTGTAGAGCGCGACCAGCGGATCGGCCAGCGCCGACATCATCGGCAGCAGCAACTGCATGCGCCCGCGCAACTCATGGGCGCGGGCGAGGATATCCGGCCGCGTGTGGTCGTAGGCAAGCTGGCTCAGGAGCAGTTCGAGACCGTTGATCGTGGCGGCGATCCGTTGGCGGGCTCCTGAAATCGCCGCGCCGGCGATGCGCCCGGACAGCGTTTCGGTCGCATAGAACGCGGCGTCGCGAAACCACGCATCGGTCCGCTCGATAATAGTCGGGGCGAGCCGGCTGGGAAACAGCGAACTGCCGACAATGCTCGCGCACACAATGCCAAGCGTGATCTCTTCGGTGCGGCTGATCGCCAGATCGAACACGCCGCCGGGATCCGTCACCGAAGGCAGCGCGATGATCGGCATGGTGTAGGCCGCCAGCATGAACACGTAACTGCGCGCGGTGCGGTCGGCCACCGCCAGATACAGCAGCGTGCCGGTCCACAACGCGACGATCACGCTGAATAGATACGGCGATTCGACGAACGGCGGTACCAGCAGCACGGCGGCCGACGCGCCGAGCGCGGTGCCGAGCGCACGATAGAGCGCTTTGGAGCGGGTCGCGCCGACAAACGGATTCGATACGATGTAGACGGTGGCCATCGCCCAGTACGGCCGTGGCAACTCGAGCGCGAGACCGATGTAGAGCGCGATCATCGCTGCGGCAAACGTTTTGACGGAGAACAGCCAGTCGCGGACGGAAGGGTAGACCATGAGCCGTTACTCGGAGTCTCTGGCGTTGTGCGGCGTGGTTGTGTCGGCCGTGAAAGCGGCCAGTACCCGCAAGGTCGCTTCGAGATCGCTGCGGGAAATACCTTTCAAAGCTTGCGCCCGCAACGTATTAAGCTCTTCTTCCATTTTCGCGGTGACGGCGCGGCCTTCGTCGGTGAGCACTACGGTCTTGGCGCGGCGGTCTTCGGGATCTTCGTCGCGGCGCATCAGGCCGGCCGCGCACAGTTGATCGAGCAGCCGCACGAGCGACGGCCCTTCAATACCGATGTGATCGGCCAGCGTGACCTGCCGCACCGCTTCGCCGAGACGACTGGCGGTCAGGAGCGGCGTGGCGCACGCTTCGGAAACGTTGAAGGCCGCGAGCACGCCGTGACTCGTGCGCCGCCATTTTCTGGCAGCGACGACCAGGGTGCTGCTGACGGTGCGGCGCAGGGCATCGAGATTCGACATGGCCGGTATTGTATGGCCAAAATATTCGTTAGCAAACTATTGAATTGGGGATTTTTGCGAAGGATGGATTCGTCAGCAGTTTGCAGGCGCGCTGTGACAACTTCTCGACAGGCGCGTGCGACCTCGTTCAGGCCGCGAGGCCAAGCCGCACGGTACGTGCCAGATCGTCGAGCCGGAATGGTTTTCGCAAGATCGTGCAGCGCTTGACCGCGAGGCCCGAAATATCCACGTCCGCGTAACCGGTTGCGAGAATCACGGGCAGATCTTCGCGCATCTTGCGCGCCTCGGCGATCACGTCGATGCCGTTCATGCCGGGCATCGCGAAATCGACCATCAGCAGGTCGGGATTGTCGTCCTTCAAACGGTTCAGGCCGGCCCGCCCATCCGCCGCTTCGGTCACGGTATAGCCGAGTCCCCTCAGACAATCGACCAGCATTGCGCGCACCTCGCTGTCGTCTTCGACCACCAGCAC
The DNA here is from genome assembly GCF_059567945.1 of Paraburkholderia sp. BGA-UO-ETr-F12. NCBI lineage: Bacteria > Pseudomonadati > Pseudomonadota > Betaproteobacteria > Burkholderiales > Burkholderiaceae > Paraburkholderia > Paraburkholderia sp. BGA-UO-ETr-F12. The sequence continues at coordinate 296,564 of NZ_JCAQOZ010000051.1, forward strand.
ACGTTGTACGCCGACCGCGTTCTCTTCGACAGCGGATGCCGCTTCGATTGGCGGGGTTACGCGCTTGCGCAACGGCAACCAGATCTCCACCGTGGTGCCGACGCCTTCCTCGCTGAACAGGCGCGCGGAGCCGCCGGCTTGACGCGCGATTCCGTAGACCTGGCTCAAGCCGAGCCCCGTGCCCTTGCCGATAGGCTTGGTGGTGAAGAACGGATCGAACACCCGCGAGACAATGTCAGGCGGCATGCCCGAGCCGGTGTCGGTGACTTCGATCACGACATAGCGGCCGGGTTCGAGGGTTTCATCGGGAGCCGAGCGTTCCTTCACGTGGATGCTCAACTGGCCGCCGCCGGGCATCGCGTCGCGCGCATTGATCGCCAGATTGAGAATGGCTAGCTCGAGCTGATTGGCATCGGCCTCCGTCCACATCTCTTCGTAATCGGATTCGTTGACGTAATGGATGCCCGAACCGAGCGACACAGTGACGATGTCGCGCATGCCGTGCAGCAGCGCGACCACGTCCACCGCCTTCAGATCGAGATTGCTGTTGCGCGAGAACGTCAGCAACTGGCCCGTCAGTTTCGCGCCCCGCTCGGTCGCGCGTTTGACGGTGGCGGCCATTGCGCGAATGCGCTCGTCGCTGCCGGCCCGCGCGATCAGTTCCGAGTTGACCATGATGACGTTCAGCAGATTGTTGAAGTCATGCGCGATGCCGCCCGTGAGTTGTCCGAGCGCTTCCATCTTCTGTGACTGAACCAGCACCGCCTGTACTTTGGCGCGCTCGTGAATCTCCGTCATCAGCCGGTTGTTGGCCGAAGCGAGTTCTTGCGTGCGCGCGGCAATGCGGCTCTCGAGCGAATCGTTGAGTTGCACCAGGGCTTCTTGCGCCGCGATCAGTTCGGCCAGATGACGGCGCGACTCGTACTGCCGCGCGCGAGCCCGCAGCGATGACCCGACCGCGCGCCGCAGCGTTTCCGAGTTCAGCGGCCGCTCGAGCACCACCACGTTGCCGAGCCGCTCCAGCACTTCGAGACTGCGTGCCGACCGGCGCCCGACGTGATTGGCGGCGAGCAGAATAAACGGCAGGTCGGACCACGCCGGTTGCTGTTCGAGCCAATCGAACAGGCGCGACACATGACCGTCCGAGAGCGCCTCTTCGGCGATCAGAGCGCTGCCCGCGCCGGCCTCGAGCATTTCAGTGAGCGCATCGGCATCGCGGCAGGCGACGCATTCGCGTTCGTCCTTATGCAGGACCTCGGCAATCACATCGGCGTCGCGGCCAAACGGTGCAAGGATAAGAACGCGTTGCTCCATAGCGCTACAGCCCGGACGTATCGATCACGTGGTCCGCCGTACCGAGCAGGGCGGTGCTGCCGCGATAGGAGGGCAGACCGGACAGGACGCCTTCGAAGTCGCGCAGCGCTTCACCCACTTCCACGCCGCCTCTGCGCAGCCGGAACTGGCGGATCGAGCGCTCGTGCGCGTTTGCCCGGCTCTTCACTGCGGTCACCGCTGTCAACACTTCGCCCTGATGTTCGAAATAGCGGAACAGCACGACCACGTCGCTGAGATAGCTGATGTCGATGTCGTTCTGCACCTCGCCGATAATGCCGTGCTGGCCCAGCACCAGCATCGTGATGATGCCCTGCTGGTTCAGATAGCCGAGCAGTTCGTGCATCTGCAGCAGTAGATAGCGCTCGCCGGGCATCGCCTGGAGATAGGCATTCAGACTGTCGATTGCGACGTAGGTGCAGCCCTTTTCCTCGACCGATTTGCGCACGTCGCAGGCAAATTCGCCAGGCGAGATTTCTGCCGGATCGATCTGGCGCAATGTCAGCAGGCCGCTTTCCACAAAGGGATCGAGGTACATGCCGAGCGTCGAGCAGCGGATCGTCAGGGTGGTGAGGGTCTCGTCAAACACGTAGTAGACGCAACGCTCGCCACGCTCGAGCGCCGCGATCAGGCAAGACACCACCGTGGTGGTTTTTCCGACGCCGGACGGGCCGATCATCAGCGCATTGGTGCCCGGGATCAAACCGCCGCCGAGCAGTGCGTCGAGGCCCGGCGTTCCGGTGCTGAGCACTTCCGGATTGAATTCCGCATGATGCTCCGCCGCAACGAGACGGGGATAAACCTGAATGCCTCCGGTGTCGAGGGAGAAGTCGTGATAGCCCTCGCGAAACTTGATGCCGCGCATCTTGGCGATGCGCATGCGCCGCCGGTTGCCGCCATAGTCGTGCACGAGGTTGTCGAGGCTGATCACGCCGTGGGCGATGCTGTGCAACTGTAGATCGCCGGGGTCTGACGTGTTGTCGTCGAGTAGAAGCACCGTGCATTCGCGGGTGGCGAAATAGCGCTTGAGTGCCAGAATCTGCCGCCGATAGCGCAGGGGGTTCTGCGACAGCAGACGCAATTCGGAAAGGCTGTCGAGCACGATGCGCACAGGCTTGAGCGCGTCAACCTGTTCGATGACGTTGCGCACGGTCTCGCCGAGTTCGACCTCGGCCGGGTGCAGCACGGTTTGTTCGTAGCGCGGGTCGAGCCCCTCGTCGGACAGCAGTTCGAGGATGTCGAACCTGCTGATGTCCCAACCGTGGCTGTTGGCTACAGAGACCAGTTCGTCGCGGGTTTCGGACAGCGTGATGTATAGACCCGTCTGGCCTTCGCTGACCCCCTGGAGCAAAAATTGCAATGCGAGGGTAGTTTTTCCGGTGCCCGGGGCGCCTTCGACCAGATACATGCGGTGCGGGGTGAGGCCACCGCCTAGAACGTTGTCGATTCCCTCTATTCCGCAGGAAAGGCGGGCCGGTGCGGCGACAGCAGGTTTGTTGAGCATGGCGAGTAGGTTGGCGTCAGTTTGATGGACGGTGAACTCCTTGCCGGCACGGAGAATGCAATTTTTGTGCCCGCGATTATCGTTTGCCCGCATTGCTTGACGGCGCATGTGCTGGAGGCTTCTCGCGGCGCTCCCGCAAAGTCAAACGTGTTCACCCGTGAACGCGCGTCTTCACCAGTTCGATAAAGCGGGTCGCCGCGCTGTTACGCAGTTCCGCCGGGTAGGCAAGATGGAGCGGCGCGCTCAACTTCGCGGGATTCGCCAACGTGCAATACACCGTTCCCACCTGGTCGTAACGTTGCATCGACGCGGGCACCAGCGTGACGCCCAAGCCTGCGGCGACGAGATTGATGCCCGACACCATGCGCGGCACCTCGCGGGCAATCCGCGGCACGAACCCGGCTTGCCGGCAGGCCGCCAGAATGTCGGCATACATGCCGGGCGCCCCAGGCCGGCGGACCAGAATGAAGTCTTCATTCGCCAGCGCCTTCAATGACACTTGTGGCCGTTTCTTGCCCGCGCTCTTTAGCAATGGATGCCCAACGGGCAGCACCACCACCATCGGTTCGTCGAGCAATAACTCAAATGCCACGCCTTCGCGTGCGTCGACCGGCTTGCGGAGAAACGCAGCCTGAATCTGGCCCGCGGCCAGTCGCTCGATAATTTCTGCCGCGTTGAGTTCGGCAAGTTCCACGGCGACTTCCGGACACACCGCGCGAAAAGCCCGGATCGTTTCGGTCGTGAACGGATGGAACGCAGCCGAGCTGGTCAGTCCGATCGAAATCGTGCCGAGCTCGCCCCGCGCAATTCGTTGCGCCTTGTCCACCGACTGCTGCAGTTCCAACAGCAAGCGTTGTGCGTCTTCCGCGAAGGCCTGCCCTGCCGGTGTCAAGCTCACGCCGCGCGGCATGCGTACAAATAGTTCGAAGCCGATCTCTTCTTCCAGTGTCCGGATCTGCTGCGAGAGCGGCGGCTGTTGCATGGCCAGCCGCTCGGCGGCACGGGTGAACTGGCCTTCCTCGGCAACCGCCAGGAAGTAGCGCAAGTGGCGAAGCTCCATGGTGGTCCGTCTCCTCGGTCGCGTTCTACGTTCTGTTCATTGCCATATTTTATAAATATGGATGGTGCATAAAACAGGTATTTTACATTTACCACACCCGCTCCTACGATCTCGTCCATCGCATCGACCGATGCCCGCATTGCCCACGGCAAGCTGGCTCGAACGCATCGCGACATAAAACAACATCGACAGGAGACGGTAGTGAAAAAACAATGTGCGGTGGCCGCATTGGCCGTGGTGAGTTGCACGGGTGCGCATGCTCAGGCATCGGTCACGCTGTATGGGTTGATCGACACGAACATCGAATTCCTCAACCACGCGGGCGCCGCGGGCGGCTCGCTGGTTCGCGAAAATTCCGGTGGGCTGAGCAACTCGCGCTTCGGTTTTCGTGGGACTGAAGACCTGGGCGGCGGCAACAAGGCGTTCTTCATTCTCGAAGCGGGCTTCAACGGTAACGACGGCACCAATGCAAGCGCGGGCGTGCTGTTCAACCGGACCGCGGCGGTCGGGGTGTCGAACGATGCTTTCGGCGCATTGTCGGCGGGTTTGCAGTACACGGCGATGTACGACACGCTCATCAGGTACGACCCGATGGTGTTCGGCCAGCAGTACACATGGATGCCGACCACCGGTTCCGCGGACAGTTTTTCGTTCAAGGCGCGCGTGAACAACTCGGTCAAGTATGTGGGCCGCTTTGCCGGTCTGACGGCGACGGCGGATTACAGTTTTGGCGGCACGGCCGACTCGTTTCAAAGCAGTGCCGCCTATGGCGGCGCGCTCGATTACGACGCCGGCAGTTTCGCGGCGGCGCTCGCTTACGACTACCGGAACGGCGCGATCAATTCGACCGGCATGTGGACCAAGTCGCGTAACTGGAGCGCTTCGGCCCGCGAGCAGATCGGGGACGCAACCATCATGGGCGGCTATGAGCACTATCTGTATAACCCGACCAAGGGCAAGTCGGTGTCGTCGGCACTGTGGTTCGGCGGCGTCCGCTACCTTGTCCTGCCGTATTTTCGCGTGACGGCCGCCGCGTATTACCAGAGCAACAAGGCGGATAACGTGTCGAACTCGTTGATGGGCGTGCTTGGCGCGGACTATATTCTGTCGAAGCGAACCGATGTGTACGCAACCGTTGCCTATGCGGCCTCCACGCACTACGCGAATGACCGTTACACCCCTGTCGGTTTGACGAGCGACACCGCGTTCGGTCCGAACCAGACGGGCGTCACGCTCGGTATTCGCCACCGGTTCTGAGGTTTTGGGTCTTTGAGCCTTTCAACGACGGATTTGACGATGCACCGCGTTCAAGACAGTGCACTGTAATCAGGAGCAAGCTGTATGACATTCAATCTTTCACGACGTCTGACCATGAGGTGCATGGCAGCCGGTGCCGCCATGCTGGCCTCGCTCGCGCAACCGGCATTCTCGGCGAACCCCAACGGATCCCATCTAAAACCGGTGACGACGATCTCGGATACCCGGTTCACGATCGACACGCCGCAGGGGCAGGCTGAGTTTCCGCTGTATCTGTCGAAGGATTGGACTGTCGCGCAACCGCAGGTAACGCGTGCGGTGATCGTGGTTCACGGCAAATTGCGCAACGCGGATGTTTACTTCCGCACCGCACAGAAGGCACGCGACGCCGCACATGCGGATCCCGACAGCACGCTCCTGATCGCACCACAATTCCTCGCCACACTCGACCTGCGCGTGCATGACGAACCGGCCGATCTGCTGCGCTGGAAGGGCGACGCGTGGATGGGCGGCGAAGCGGCCCGAGCACCGCTGCCGATCAGTTCGTACACGGTGCTGGACGCTATTGTCACGCGCCTCGCGGATCGCAAGCTGTTTCCGAATCTGCAGCATGTGGTGATCGCAGGGCATTCGGGTGGCGGGCAAGTTGTGCAGCGCTATGCCGTGGCGGCGCGTAATATCGACGTGCTGAACCGAGAAGGCATCGACGTACGCTACGTCGTGGCGAATCCATCCACGTACGCCTATTTCGATGCGCAACGGCCGAATGCACAAGGTGTCGCCGCGCCGTTCGATGCCGCGCAATGTGCCGACTTCAATCAGTGGAAATACGGCATGGAGAATCGGCCGCCCTATCTCGACGACCGCTCGCCCGCGCAACTCGAAGCGGCTTATGCGTCGCGCCGGGTTGACTACCTGGTCGGCGGTGCGGACAACGATCCGCAGCAAAGCGCGCTCGATAAAAGCTGTGCCGCCGAAGCGCAAGGCCCGCAGCGCTTCGCGCGGGCGCAAGCGTATTACCGGTACATCGAGGCGCGTCATCCGGAAGGCCTGAAACAGAGCTTGCATATCGTGCCGGGCGTGGGTCACGACGGCGCGCGTATGCTGACGTCGGCGTGCGCATTGTCGGCGATGTTCGATACCCAAGGATGCGAGCAATGAGCGAGACGAGCCTGAATCAGCATGACGGTGCGCGGTCCGGCACGGAAGCGTCGAACGGCTTGAGCCCCTCGATGGTGCGTCGCGCGATCTTTGCCTCGATACTCGGCAACGGACTCGAGTGGTTCGATTTTCTGATCTATGGCTACTTCGCCAAGATCATTGCGCAAGTATTCTTCCCAGGCGGCAGTGGCTTCGTGTCGATCATGCTGACGCTCGCTACGTTCGCCGTCGGCTTTATCGTGCGGCCGATCGGTGGCATTCTGCTCGGCATCTATGCGGACCGCGCAGGGCGGCGCGAAGCGCTTTCGCTGCTGATCATTTCGATGGCGGCCAGCACGCTGTTGATGGGCCTCACGCCGGGCTATGCCAGCATCGGCGTCGCGGCGCCTCTGCTGGTGGTGTTCGCGCGGCTATTGCAGGGGCTCTCGGTGGGCGGCCAGTTCGCAACGGCCTCGGCGATGCTTGTCGAGTATGCGCCGCCGCATAAGAAGATGTTCTACGGCAGCTTCAACATGTCGGCACAGGCGTTTGCCTTGCTGCTTTCGTCCGGTGTCGGTTATCTGCTCACCACGCAACTGACGCATGAGCAACTGGTGGCGTGGGGCTGGCGCCTGCCGTTTCTGTTCGGCGCGCTGGCGGGACCGTTCGGCTTCTATATCCGGCATCGTGTGGCGGAGTCGCCGGAGTTCGAACGCCTGCTCGATCAGCGGGACAAGCCGCCGCGCGTGACCGTGCGTCAATTCTTCCGCGACAACGGTGACGCGGCGATCTGCGCGATGGGTGTGATCATCATCGGCGCGGCGACAAATTATGTATGGCATTCCTATCTGTCGGTCTATGTCGAGCGGCAATTGCATCTGCCGTTGTCTACGGCCCTGCTGGGTGCGTTCGTGTCGGGCGTGTTGAATCTGTTTCTCTTTCCGCTGTCGGGCAAGCTCGCCGATCGCTATGGCGCATACCGGCTGTTCTATCCGATCGTGATTGCATGGATGGTATGCGTGTATCCGCTGTATCACTTCGTTGTGACGAATCCGACGCCGGGGCATCTGTTCATCGCGCAGATGGTGGCGACGGTGTTCCTTGCCGCCATGTCCGGTTCGCACCCAGGCATGCTCGCGACGCTGTTTCCAGTGCGCAGCCGTTCGGCCGGCGTGGCGCTGTCGTACAACATTGCGGTGACGCTGTTCGGCGGTATGGCGCCGCTTACGATCACCGGTTTGACGCATCTGACCGGCAGCAGTTTGACGCCGGCCTTCTATCTGATTTTTGCCGGCTTCGTGTCGCTGGCGTTGGTGTATTTCACGCGCTCGGGACGTGAACCGGGCGGTGCAGCCGCGAAGTTCGCTGCGCCACGGTAGCCGCCACTCGTTAGACTTATTGGATTAACCAGAGCTTATTGCATGACCCAGCCTTCGATCACAGATGACGAACGCGCGCCGAATGAACATCCGGTCGCCGTCGTCGGCCGCCAGTATCTGCATGTTGAGACGCAAACGGGTAGCGGCACCGTGCCGGTATTCGCGAACGGCGACTGGCTTGTGTCCGCGCGTGACGTCAAGCGCGCGGTGATTCTGATTCATGGACGGCTGCGCAATGCGGACGCGTACTTCGACCTGGCGGAGCGCGCGTGTGCGCTAGCCGGTGGCGATACTGCCGATACGCTGCTGATCGTGCCGCAGTTCCTCGCGAGTGCGGACGTCGACGCGCATGGCTTGCCGCCGTCCGCGCTGCATTGGGAGTGGACTAGCTGGATGGGCGGCGGCAATGCCGAAGGTCCCGCGCCGATCAGTTCGTTCGATGTGCTCGACACCATCCTGCGGACGCTGGCGTCGCGCGAGCAGTTTGCGTCGCTCACCGAGGTGGTGATCGCGGGGCATTCGGGCGGTGGCCAGGTGGTGCAGCGCTATGCCGTCGTGACGCGAGGTGAGGCGCCGCTCGTCGCGCGGGGGATTGCGCTGCGCTATGTGGTCGCGAATCCTTCGTCGTATGTGTACTTCGATGCGATGCGGCCGAGCGCGTCCGGCGAATTCGCAGTGTTCGATGCGACCGCGTGTCCGTCGTTCAATCGCTGGAAGTATGGGCTTGAGGATTTGCCCGCCTATGCTTCTTCGTACAGCGGAAATCCTGATTCCGCTGGCGCGCTCGAATCGCTTTACGCGCGTCGTGATGTCACCGTGCTGCTCGGCGGCGCGGATTGTGATCCGCAGCATCCGGCTCTCGACCGCTCGTGCGCCGCGCAGGCGCAGGGTGCTCATCGGCTGGCGCGTGGACTGACTTACGCGCGCTATATGGCGTTGCGGCATCCCGAGAGCGCGGCGAAGCATCGTACGTTTGTGATCGACGGCATCGGGCATGACGCGAAGGGGATTTTTGCGTCGCCGCCCGGGCTGGCGGCGTTGTTTGGTATCGCTTCCTGACACCTTTCGGCGCGTTTTTCGGGCAGGAGGCGGGCGCTATTCGAAGCTTAATGGGCACGAACCGTGCTACCACGGTATAAGGCCACCTTTCGAAGGACTGCGCCGACATGAACAAGACCCGAATTCTCGCCACTGCAATTGCTGCTGTATCGCTGGGCGCATTGCTACCATGCAGCGCGAATGCCGACGATGCGCCTAGCCCATGTGCGTCGCTCAAACGGATCGTCGCGGCGGCGCCGGACGGCTTGGCCTCGCTGACACCGGACGACGGCAAGGGTGTCGCGCAACCCTACGGCGACGACGCGCAATGCTCGTCAGGCCACGGCAGTTACCAATGCACGTGGACGCCGCACCATGACGCCGGTTCGAGCGCGGATGCGCTGCAGTCCGTCGCGGCGGACATCGCATCGTGCCTGCCGGACGCGACACATGACCAGAACTCGCCCGGACGCCAGCACTTTTATCTAGGCACGCGGGCCAGACGGACCGATATCACGTTGACGCCAGCCGGTTCGAACAAGCTGAGGTTGGTGGTCTCGGGCAAGTGACCGGGCACGGGCGTTTCGATTCGATCGCCTGTGCACGGCGGACGTCGCGTCGCCGTTGCCGTTAGTGTGATGCCGGCCACCAGGTCCAGCCACGTCGCGAGCGTCGTAACTCGATCATCGAAAGCGGCGTGATTTCGATGCGTGAGAATATCGCCGGCGACGCTCCGAGCGCATGAATGATGGCGGCCCGGATTACCGCCGCATGCGTGACGGCAACGACGTTCTGCGCGTTTTGCGCGTTTTGCATATCGCGCGGCGCCTTGTTTGTTCCATCGCCTGGTGCACTGTCCTTTGCGTGGGTCACGCTCTTGCTCACTGTCTTGCTCAATGTATCGTCTAGCGAATCGAGCCATCGTCCTACCCGCTTCACGAGTTCGCTGAACGATTCGCCGCGATGCGCGGCGGCGTCGGGATCGTGCGTCCATGCGGCAAGCTCTAGTGGTGCTTCGACGGCAAGATCGGCAAGGCGGCGGCCGTGCCACACGCCATAGTCCATATCCGCCAGTCCCTCGTGCACTATTGCATCGAGGCCCAGGACCGATGCCGTATCACGCGCGCAAACAGCAGGGCTGACGAAGGTAGCCGCGTTGTCGGGAATCGACAACCGTGCCCGCGCGGCGCCCGCGTCGGCGAGGCCAGGGGCGTCGAGCGGATCGTCGGCGGGGAAGCGGGCCGCGCGCATTGCCGCAGTCGACGCGTGGCTGATCAATAGCAGCCGTATGTCCATTCGGTTGAGTTCCATAAAGGCCAGCTTAAGCGGGATGCGTGCGTGCATGCTCAGCGTTGCCGGACGGCAAAGTTTAACGCGTAGAATAGCGGCACTGCGAAGCACGGAAGCCGGTGAGAGCCCGGCGCGGTCGCGCCACTGTAATCGGCATTCACTATGCCGAAAGCCAGACCTGAGCTTCGTTTCATCCCTCTTCAATCGACTATCGGGGCGCGTTACCCCAAGGAGATGTTCACTATGTCCAACGCTGTTTTCGATTCCGCGACGCAACCGGTCGCCCAACCCACGCCGATTCCGCTGCGTGAACTGCTGCCCTGGATCGTGTTCGGCGGCTTGCTGCTGTTGCTCGCGATTTATTTCGTGGGCGCTGAGCAGGGCGCTACGTCGCTGGTCCCTGGCATGTACGTGCATGAGTTCGTGCACGATGGCCGCCATCTGCTCGGCTTTCCTTGCCACTAACGGAGTCGACCATGGTTGGTAAATTGTTGGTACGCGGGATGCTTGCAGGCATCGCCGCAGGGTTGCTCACGTTCGGCTTTGCCAGGCTTGTGGGCGAGCCGCAGGTCGATCAGGCGATCTCCTTTGAGGAAAAAGCCGACGCCGCCAAAGGCGAAGCACCCGAACCCGAACTGGTAAGCCGCGAAACACAAGCCGGCCTCGGATTGTTGACGGGCGTCGTGACGTATGGCGCAGCGTTTGGCGGGCTGTTCTCGCTGGTGTTCGCGTTTGCGTACGGCCGCGTCGGCGTGTTGAGTGCGCGCGCCTTGTCCGCATGGCTTGCGCTTGGTGCGTTTATCGCGCTGGTGATCGTGCCGAACATCAAGTACCCGGCGAATCCACCCTCGGTGGGCGACCCTGAGACGATCGGAATGCGGACAGGCCTGTTCTTCCTGATGATCGCGATTTCGCTCGCCGCACTGGTGTTTTCGCTGAAGGTACGCCGCCGCGCGGCGCTGAAGCTGGGCGCGTGGAATGGGTCGATCGTGGCGGGTGTGGTGTTTGTCGTGATCATTGCTGCCGTGCAACTGTCGATGCCGGTGATCGACGAAGTGCCGGCCGCCTTCCCGGCGGTGCTGCTGTGGAAATTCCGCGTCGCGGCGATCGGCATGCAGGTGATCATGTGGACGACCATCGGGCTGCTGTTCGGCGCGTTGGTTGAGCGAAGCAAACTGCTGGCTCCCGCAAACCGGGGCGTGGCGAAGTCCGCTTACCTTTGAGGTAGAAAGGCGGGACCGCTGGAGCGGTCTCGCCGACGTGCAGCGCAAGAGAAGCCAGATACATCAAGTACTTGGCGCGCTTGCCAGAATGTTATCCACAGGCTTGCGAACAATTTCTGTGGACAAGTTCCCCGGCAGCATAACGATATGCAAATCGCTTGGTTGCCCGGAGCCGGGGCACATCCGACACTCACTCCAATCTCACGCGAACCGAGCTTGGAGTCATGTTGAACACGTCAAACCAGCGCCCATCATGGGCCACTCACTTCACCACACTTCTGCTGCTCGCCGCCTCGGCAATCACGCTGGCGACGACGGCCGTGGCCGCGCCGCCCTCGGGCGATCCAATTCTGATAGGCGTGAGCGGGCCGTTGACCGGCCAGAACGCTCAGTACGGCGCGCAATGGAAGGCCGGCTTCGATCTTGCCCTCGACGAAATCAACAGCCACAACGGCATCAATGGCCGCCCGCTGAACTATGTATTCGAGGACAGCCAGAGCGACCCGCGCCAATCCATCACGATTGCGCAGAAGTTCGTCAACGATCCGCGCATCCTGATCGAACTCGGTGACTTTTCCAGTCCGGCGTCGATGGCCGCTTCACCGATTTACCAGCATGCCGGTCTGGTGCAACTCGGCTTTACCAACTCGCATCCTGACTTCACCAAAGGCGGCGACTACATCTGGAGTCCGTCGGTCAGTCAGGCTGACGCGCAACCGTTGCTCGCCGATCTCGCCGTTAAGACGCTCGGCCTCAAACGTGTCGCCGTGCTCTATCTGAACACCGACTGGGGGCGCACGAGCAAAGACGTGTTCGTCAAAGCCGCCAATGAGCGCGGCGCGCAGATCGTAGCGGCCGAAGGCTATCAGCCAACCGAGAAAGATTTTCGGGCGACCCTGGTGAGGGTGAGCGCTGCGAATCCGGATGGCATCGTGCTGATCTCGTACTACTCCGACGGCGCGCAGATAGCCCGTCAGGCGCGGACGAGCGGCATCAACTTGCCGATCGCCGCGGCCAGTTCCGTGTATTCGCCGAAGTTCCTCGAACTTGGCGGCGAGGCGGTTAACGGGGTAGCGACCAACACCAGCTTTTTCCCCGGCGAATCCGGGCCCGAGGTGCAAAGTTTCGTCAAACGTTTCGAAGCGAAATACCACCGTGAGCCGGACGCGTTCAACGCCTATGCGTATGACGCCGTCATCATCGCCGCCTACGCGCTGCGCGCCGGCGGCCCCGATCGCAAGGCGGTACGCGATGCGCTGCCGAAGCTGCACGACATTCCGAGTGTCGTGTTCGGCAAGGCCAATTTCGATCCGGCGACGCGACGCGTGATCGGCGTGAAAAATATCAACGTGGTAGTGAAGAACGACAAGTGGGCGTTGCTTGAGAGCAAGGCAACGGTTGCGCAGAAGTAGGTGCTCCCCGTCTGTCTAACCAGCCGATCATTCACGAAATTTTTTTGTCATGAGCCTTTCACTCGATCACATTGTGATTCGCGTCCACGACCTGACGCGGACCATTGAAGATTTCACGGCGCTCGGTTTCACCGTGCAACAAGGCGGCACGCATGCCGATGGCGTGACCCACAACGCGTTGATCGGCTTTGCCGACGGCAGTTACATCGAGCTGATCGCGTTCTTGCAGGCGGCGCCGCAGCGTCGCTGGTGGAATGTGGGGCAGCGTCACGGCGATGGCTTTGTCGACTACGCGTTATTGCCGTCGAGCGTGGGCGCCGTGATCGACGCGGCTCACGGACGCGGGTTGCAGTATGAGGGCCCGCAGGCGGGGGGACGTGTGCGTCCGGACGGCGCGCGGCTCGAGTGGCAGACTGGCCGGCCGCAGACCAGTGACTTGCCGTTCCTGTGTGGGGATATCACGCCGCGTGCTCTGCGCGTGGCGGAAGGCGCGGTGCGTGAACATGCAAACGGCGTGCGCGGAGTGGCGAGTTTGACGGTTGCGGTGGAGGATCTGAAGCTGAGCGTGCAGCGGTATGAGGCGTTGCTTGGTTCTGAGGCGGTGGGGGCGCGGCAGGTGGCTTTGCCGGGACTGGGGGCGGTGTCGGCGACGGTGTCGATTGGCGATACCTCGGTGGTGCTATTGAGCCCTGTGCACGCCGATGCCGCGAGCGTTACGGCCGAAGGTGCGGCCTTGCGCCGGCAACTCGCCACGCGTGGGGAAGGAGTGTTCGGGGTTGCACTGCGTGGTGACGGCAATGCGAAGGCGCGGGTGCTCGATCGTGATCACACGCATGGCGCGTGGTTCGAGATCGTGGCGGGCTGACTGACTGGGAATCGTCGATTGGTGCGCAGCGTCCAGGAACTGAAGTGCATCAAGCACTTGGCGCTGTTGTGGGGGTGTTATCCACAGCCTTGCGAACAAAAACTGGGGATAACTTATTCAGCGTCTAACGTTCCATGTTTTCCTCTGCAACGCGCTAGTGACTGACAGACTCTTGCGCCGCTTCCTACGCATTGCGCCGGGAGTCTGACGGCGTCGATTGGATGTGAATAGCGGAAACGTGTTTTTAGGAATTGTCGGATAGCGGGGACGGGATGCTCCTTATAGGGTGCTTGGGCTTCAAACAAGTACAACTAATAAGGATGACGATGAAAAATAAAAGAGTGACGGATAGCCCGTTGGGCGTGGCGGTTCGCCTGATGGCAGCCTTCATGTTGCTTATGGTCGCGTTTGGTGCCAACGCGGCTGATTGCAACGCGGTGTGGGCCGCAACCGGCGCAAAACCGGGCTCGCCCACCTGCCGGTGGGATGCATACGCCGGCGTGCCTGGCGGCATGCAGTACTACAACTGCATCAGTTTGCCGCTTATCGACGCGTGGTGCGCGACACCCACTGCCGAAGAGCCGGAAGCGAGCTGTCCCGTCGCTGACCCTGTATACCCAGGCAATGGCGCTGTCACCTTGACTGAAGCGGACTTTGTCAGTGGCGACGACATTCCGATGCTGTTCACGCGGACCTACCGATCCAGGTCACTGGGCAATTCCGCCACAGCTATGGGCCCGGTCTGGTTCCATAGCTGGCAACGCAACCTGGGACTCGCGAACGCCAACAACGGCAGCGCGTCCAAGGTGCTTGCGTATCGCGAGAACGGTGAACCCGTCACGTTCAACTGGTCAGCCGGCACGTGGCGCACAGCGGGTTTTACCGGCCTTGCGCTGGCACAGAATGGCTCCGGATGGACGCTTACTGATCTCAAGACCGACACCGTCGAATCGTACTCGGCTCAAGGCGTATTGCTTTCGGAGAGTACGAAGACAGGGTTTGTCCGAACGCTGACCTATGGCAGCTCAGGATTGCTGACCACGATCACGCAGCACGCCGCAGGCACGGACGCGAACAATGACGTCACGCTTCGCCTTGACTACGACGACAAGAACCGTCTTTCACGGCTGAACGACCCGTTGGGCCGCATGACGCAGTACGGGTACGACGCGAATGGCAATCTCGTCTCGGTCACCTGGCCTGATGGCTATGCGCACCGGTATGTCTACGACGACGCACGCTTCAAGAATTCGCTGACGGGCGAGGTTGACGAGGCGGGTAATCGCATTGCGACGTGGAGCTATGACGCGCAGGGTCGCGCCGTGGCGGTCAGCCACCCCAACGCCGCGCAAAACGCGCAGTTCGCCTATAACACGGGCTCCACCGTCATCACCGGCAGAAAAGGTGCGACCACGCTGAGCATGTCGTCGATTGGTGGGGTGCTGCGACCAACCGGAACCACATCCGCTGCGGGCAATAGCAACTCCGCATGGGATGCGTCGGGCAATCTGCTGAAGGATGTCGACGCGAATGGCGGCTCTACGGAGTACAGCTACGACGACACCGGACGGCCCGTTCGGGCGACGGTGAAGAACGCGTCGGGCACGTCGATCTCCACGATCCGCTACGCCGACACAACGAGTCTGCGTCCGTCGATGATTGCCTCGCCGAAGCTGATGCAATCCTTCGTATACGACGCGAACGGCAATACGACCGGCGTTAGT
Organism: Paraburkholderia sp. BGA-UO-ETr-F12; assembly: GCF_059567945.1. Lineage (NCBI taxonomy): Bacteria > Pseudomonadati > Pseudomonadota > Betaproteobacteria > Burkholderiales > Burkholderiaceae > Paraburkholderia > Paraburkholderia sp. BGA-UO-ETr-F12. The sequence goes on from NZ_JCAQOZ010000051.1 coordinate 311,788, forward strand.
GAGACACCGACCGACGATCCGACGGGCGCCCGCGCCTTCGATGCAGGCAAAGCGGACGGCGTGACGACGGCATACGGGATGACCTACGACGCAATGAACCGGCTCGCGTTCGTTCAGCAGACGGCGAATGGGAAAGTCACAGGGCAGTGGAGAGTCACGCGCGACGCAACGGGAAATGCGTTTGCAATTATCACCTTGGGAAGTGACCAGGACGTGACGGAGATTCTCTCGCGAGATGCCGCTCATCGTGTTCTGTACGGCTATAACCCGACCGGTGACTTCTATCTTCGCTACGACCAACGCGCCCGCATTGAGCGTTTCAAATTCAATGAGTATGAGAGCCCGGCGAACGGTGGCATCCGGCGCGTGTTCAAGGTCAGGTTCGGCTATTCACCGGACGGCCGCGTCGTGTCACGAACCGGCACCGTTGCAAAGAACGGCAACGTTCTTGATCTCAATGACGGAACGGATATTCCGATCAGCAGCGATGAAATCAACCAGTGGATCGATAACTACAACTACGGCGACTCCCCGGTAGGGCCACCCGCCAATCTGCAAGGCGCGAGTCGGCTGCTGGGGGACAACTTTCTCGGAACGTCGACCGTGTGCAGTGGCTGCCATTTCTCGGCAGGGCTGATTGACGGTGGTCTACGCGTTCTTGTCTATCGGCTTCTGCAGAACCCGGTCGTTAGATATGGCATCGGCCAGGGGGCGAGGAAGGTCGCTGAAAACTGGGAGCGCATCAAGGAGATGTGCAAGCCCGCTGCTGAGACGGAGGTCGATGGGATTCCGCCGGGGCGGATCACATCCGAATACACTGATATCACAACGGGGGGGAGTGTTCGAAACATCCGAACCGACGTTGGCAAAGCGGAGTTTGAGGCAAATCTAGTAGAGAGCGGCTATGTGCAGTCTCTTAGCAAGGACGGCAGAGCGGATATCTTTTCAAAGGACGGAGCGCGTTACACCGTCAGAGAAGATTCAAACGCAGGGTATCCTACCGCCGAGTATGTACCCGCTGGCGCACCACGCGGCACAATTAAGATACGGCTTCCAAAATGAGTGAAATAGATTTTATTCGTGATTCCATGACCTTCTTGCCGCTTTGGGAGCGTGTGAATGCAGGTGTGAAAGAACTGGCCAATATTCCGTCTGCGGATCTGCTTTATTTTGATTCGATTGATATATCGACTCAAAAATTCTTCGATCTCATTCGAGCCATGCTGGCGTTCAAGGGAGCAAGGGACTTTGCCTCGCTAGTTCTCAAGCCGGACCCGTTCAGTTATTTTCATTATCATTTCGGAAAGTATCCTGGGTTTGTACATCGTGCTGAACACAGCGATGACGACTTCTTTGCGTCTTGGCAAAAGGACCCGGGAGACAGTCCAGCGGACTGCCTTTGGGCTAACTCAGAACGATATGCAGTCTTGCCGATCCCAGGAGATTGGTTCGTATATGCCGACAGAAAATGGGAGATGGGAGTGTTATCGGGCCCTCCGGATATTATTTCATTTGCCTCCAGCTTCTATCCATTTTTTCTCGATCCTGGAGAAAATTTCAAGATTGTTAGCTAACTTAAGCTGGTCACTGGTGCCCTGACAGATCCGCCTGACGTGATGACGTTCGCGAGGGAGTCTTTCGCGTTCTACGAGAATCCAGACCAGAGTTCCGGGTCGACCAGAACTCCGCTCAGGTTACTTTAAAGTTCGGCTAGCACGTCCGTGCCGTTTAAGACTTGTCTCTGCACAGTAAACTTCCGAAAACCATGAGCATGATCGACTTCATACACGAACGGCGCGAGTTCATGCCTCTTTGGGAACGTGCCACCGCAGGCGTCCGGATGCTTCGTGACAGATTGCCAACGGAGCTGCTCTATTTCGATACCATCGATCTCCAGACTCAAAAGTTCTTTGAACTTATTCAAACGCTGCTAGTTTTCAAGGGTGCAACTGACTTCGCTACTTTGGTCTTGAAGCCTGATCCGTTCAATTATTTTAATTTTCATTTTGGAAAATATCCGGGCTTCATCCATCAGGCAGGGAATACGGACGACGAATTCTTCGAATTTTTGTTGAAGGACCCAGGTGGTAGCCTTGCCGATTCCCTAGGAACCAACTCTGAACACTATGTTGTGATGCCGGTGCCGGGTGAGTGGATCGTCTTTGGTGACAGGTCATGGGGCACGGGGGTGCTGTACGGACCGCCGGATATCATGGAATGCGCAAGGAGCTTTTACCCATTCTTCCTCACACCTCCGAATGGCTTCCGGATTGAGCCTTAGTGTCAGGTTTATTGGCCATGCAAAGTTGAAACACGTTTTCGAGCGATACGGAAAGAGCGCAACTGACAGCGTCCTTTCCGTCTATCCGCCAAGTGCTCTGTTTCAGCGTGTGGATCGCCGCAGCCGCACCGTGAGCAGCAATCAACGCAGTTGATTCACGATGGGCACAGTGCGAACCACTTCCTTGCCTGATCGCATCGGCACGTCTCCAGATTTTGTTAGCTTCACGATGAGTAACATTGACTTTATCCACGACCGCGAAACTTTCACGTTGTTTTGGCAGCGGGCGCGTGAGTGCGCGGAAAAACTCGCGGTGATTCCAGCCTCGGACTTGCTCCACTTTGATTCGTCAAACATTGGCACGCAGATTTTTCGTGACCTTATCCGAGGTATCGCGAATTTCAAAGGAACGGGTGAATTCGCTGTAATCGTTTTGAATCCTGATCCGTTCAGCTACTTCCATTTCCATTTTGGGAAATATCCCGGATTCATCGTTAAGGCATACCACAGTGACGAGGACTTATTTGAAATACTCGCGCAGGACCCAGCAGACAGTCCAGCCGATGCGATCGGTTTCTATTCGGAGCAGTATGTTGTCTTGCCGGTTTCGAGTGAATGGTTCATATGCGCAGATCGGGCATGGGGTGGAGGTACGGGTTTCCTGACAGGTCCGCCTGATGTGATGACATTTACCAGGGAGTCTTTCGCGTTCTACGAAAATCCAGACCAGCGCGCCGGGCCGGCCTGAACGCGGTTCAGGTCGCTTTACAACTTCGGCTGGCGCCGGGGGCCATGCGAGCTGACAAGAGCACCTTGCAGAAAGGTATTCATATCAATACTTTGGCGCATTTGTGGAGGCGTTATCCACAGCCTTGCGAACAATTTCTGTGGACAAGTGCACAACAGCAACAGTCAATCCTCCAGCACCGCAGACAAACGCAACCCAAACCCATCGCCACGTTCAACCCAATCAAGTCGCGTCATGAAAAATCACCCCAAGCGTATGGCGATGACCTGAGCGCAAACGGCTCACGCCGTGCCGCAGATTCACGCGGTAGACGCCACGCGTGCCCTGCACCGGCCGGTGATGAACCGCAAACACCACAGCGTCGCCCTTGCCGAGCGGTACGACCTCTGTGCGCGACTGCATCCGCGGACGCTGCTCCGTCATCACGAATTCCCCACCCGTGAAATCCTTGCCTGGCTCGGACAGCAGAATCGCGACCTGAAGCGGGAAGACATGCTCGCCGTAGAGATCCTGATGCAGGCAGTTATAGTCGTCGGTAGCGTATTGAAGTATCAGCGGCGTCGGACGCATCTGGCCGGCCGCGTGGCAGCGCTCGATGAATTCGTCGTGCGCGGCTGGATAGCGCACATCGATACCCATCACCTCATTCCAACGATTCGCAACTGGCGCGAGGCGCGGATAGAGCGCGGCGCGCAGCTCCGCCACCGGATGCGGCAGCGGGTAAGCAAAGTACTTGTATTCACCACGACCGAAGCCATGCCGCGCCATCACAACACGGCTGCGATACAGGTCGTCGCGTGGATAGAGCGCGGCCAGCGCGTCGCATTCCTTTGCACTGAGCAGCTTGGGCAGCATCGCGCAGCCATAACCATTTAATTCTTCTTCGAGATCGAACCAGTCGAACGCGTCGACACGCTGTGCAAGCGGGCCGGTGGCGATGCCCGACCCCGGCGCGTCCGCGTGTTTCAGTTTCGGCTCGAATTCAAAATCGAGTTCTAACGCCGGCGAGCGCGGGTTCTTCGCGACCGTATTCATGGGCATTCTCCGTAAGACGATCCATCAGCGATAACCGAGTGTAAGCGCATGCCTAAGGCAACGCCCCCCGACTCTTGCTCTCCAATTCCCGTATCGTTATGAGCGTGCCTCACGAACTTGCCGCAAGGTTCGTAGTAAAACCCTATCTAACCTCACCCGCGTATTCGGAGACTTTGCCCATGTCTGCCTCCCCAGAGAAGCTCGACGACTGGCTCGACAAGGAGTCGGTGACTGAAGACGACATCACCGCGTTTCCGCTGATGGCAATGGCCGCGACCCTGGAGCGCGAAGAACGTGGCGATACGGTGCCACCGCTCTGGCACTGGCTGTACTTCTTGCCGGTCTCACCACTGTCCGAGGCTGGTCCTGACGGTCATCCGAAACGCGGCGGTTTTCTGCCGCCGGTGCCGCTGCCACGCCGCATGTGGGCCGGCGGACGCGTGACGTTCCACGCGCCGCTCAAAGTCGGCGAGCATGCGAAACGCACGTCGACCATCGCCAATATCGAAGACAAGACCGGCCGCTCGGGCCGTCTCGTGTTCGTGACGGCGCAGCATACGATCGAAGTCGATGGTGAACTGAGGCTCGAAGAAGAGCACGACATCGTCTACCGCGACGCGCCGCAAGAGGGCGCCCGCCCGCCGCAAGCGGCGCTGGCGCCGGAAGGCGAGACGTGGCGCCGCACCGTCGACGCGGACGCCGTGATGCTGTTCCGCTATTCCGCGCTGACCTTCAACAGCCATCGCATCCACTACGACTATCCGTATGTAACGGAGGTGGAGGGCTATCCCGGGCTGATCGTGCACGGTCCGTTGATCGCGACACTCCTCGTCGATCTGGTGCGCCGTGAACTACCGAGCGCAACGCTGCAAAGCTTCGCGTACAAGGCGGTGCGGCCTCTCTTCGCGGGCCAGTCGTTCGCCGTATGCGGCCGACCTTCTGCCGACGGCAAGACGGTCGACCTGTGGGCCAAAGACCATGAAGGCTATTTGGCCATGCGTGCTACGGCGGCGGTGGATGTGTAGAGGATATTTCCAATAAGAAACGAATCGCTGGGCGCCGGCACACCGCCGGCCGACCAGTAACCACGCCCCATCGGGCCTGCGCCCGCCAGCCTTCATAGGCCAAGATCAGCCATTTCAAGCCCGCTCAGACGCCCGGACAAGCCGCTCCGGGCAAATCCGCTTGCCGCCATAAAATCCCGCGTGTATAGTTTCCGAACTTACTTTTGTTTCGCATCGGAAATTAAAGGGATCCTCATGGACGCTTCCACCATCCTCGCCGACCTAGGCATCGCCCACGCGGCGCAAGCCGGCGACATCGCGGTTCACTCGCCGATTACCGGCGAACTCATCGGCCGTGTGGCCAGCAATACGGTGGCGGAAGTCGACGCGGCCCTCGCCCAGGCGAAAGAGGCCTACACAGCCTGGCGCAACGTCCCGGCGCCGCGCCGCGGTGAACTGGTGCGCCTGCTCGGCAACCGTCTGCGTGAAAAGAAGCAGGCGCTCGGCAGCATCATCACGCTCGAAACCGGCAAGATCCTGCAGGAAGGCTTGGGCGAGGTGCAGGAAATGATCGACATCTGCGACTTCGCGGTCGGCCTGTCGCGCCAGTTGTACGGTCTGACGATCGCCTCGGAACGCCCGGGCCATCGCATGGCCGAGACGTGGCATCCAATGGGCACATGCGTCGTTATCTCGGCGTTCAACTTCCCGGCGGCGGTATGGTCGTGGAATGCGGCGCTGGCGCTGGTGTGCGGCAACGCAGTGATCTGGAAGCCGTCGGAAAAGACGCCGTTGACCGCACTCGCCGTCAACCAGATTCTCAGCGAAGCACTGAAGGAATTCGGCGATGCGCCGGCCGGCCTGACCGCGCTGATCAACGGTGGCCGCGACGTGGGCGCGAAGCTGGTGGCGGACCCGCGTGCGTCGATTGTCAGCGCGACGGGCAGCACGGAAATGGGCCGCACGGTCGGTGTCGAAGTGGCGAAGCGCTTTGGCCGCTCGCTGCTCGAACTCGGTGGCAACAACGCGGGTATCGTCACGCAAACGGCGGATCACGAGCTCGCCATGCGTGGCATCCTGTTCTCGGCAGTGGGTACGGCGGGGCAGCGTTGCACGTCGCTGCGGCGCCTGTTCGTGCATGAGAGCGTGTACGACAAAACCATCGAGCGTCTGAAGCAGTTGTACAGCAAGGTGCCGATCGGCAACCCGCTCGAAAAGGGCACGCTGATGGGGCCGCTGATCGACAAGCAATCGTACGCTCGCATGCAGGAAGCGCTGCAGCAGGCCACGGCCGAAGGCGGCAAGGTGTTTGGCGGCGAGCGCGTCGAGGTGAAGGGCTATGAAGGCGGTTACTACGTGCGTCCGGCCATCGTCGAAATGCCCTCGCAAACGGCGGTGGTGCTCAAGGAAACCTTCGCCCCGATTCTCTACGTGCTGCGCTATTCGGATTTCGCCGATGCGGTCGAAGCGAACAATGCGGCGGTGCACGGATTGTCGTCGTGCGTGTTCACGACCGATCTGCGCGAAGCCGAACGCTTCCTGTCCGACTCGGGCAGCGACTGCGGTATCGCGAACGTGAACATCGGCCCGAGCGGTGCGGAAATCGGCGGCGCGTTCGGTGGCGAAAAGGAAACGGGCGGCGGTCGCGAGTCGGGTTCGGACGCGTGGAAGGCGTATATGCGCCGCGCGACCAACACGGTCAACTATTCGTCGGCGTTGCCGCTCGCTCAGGGCATCGATTTCAATATCGGCTGATAACGCGGCTGCGCTACTCGTGGAGTAAGACGTGAGTTCCAAAGTCGTGATCGTCGGCGGTGGGGTGATCGGCAGTTCGATTGCGTATTTTCTGCGGCTGGCCGATCCGTCGGTCAGTGTCACGGTGATCGAACGCGATCCGACTTACGCGCGTTCGTCGTCGGCACTATCGGCGGCGTCCATTCGCCAGCAGTTCTCCACGCCGCTTTCCATTCAGATGTCGCTGTTTGGCATCGAGTTTCTGCGCTCGATCGGCGAGCGGCTCGAGATCGACGGCGCGAAGCCGTCGATCGATCTGCATGAAGGCGGCTATCTGTTTCTCGCCACGGCCGCCGGCGAAGCGACGCTGCGAGAGAATCACGCGCTGCAAACGAGTTTAGGCGCCGATATCAGCCTGCTCGCTAAAGACGCGTTGCAAGCGCGCTTTCCCTGGCTCAACACCGAAGACCTCGTTGCCGGCTGTTACGGCGAAAGCGGTGAGGGCTGGTTCGACGGTTATGGCCTCGTCCAGGCGCTGCGCAAGAAAGCGCAGGCGCTCGGTGCACGCTATATCGCCGCCGACGTCGCCGCACTGCATCGCGACGGCCAGCATGTCACGCAGGTTCAAACCACCAATGGCGAGGCCTACCCCTGCGACTTCGTCGTGAATGCCGCGGGCGCATGGTCGCGCAAAGTGGCGCAGATGGCGGGCATCGACCTTCCGGTGTTCGCGCGGCGCCGCAGTATTTTCAATGTCCGATCCCCCGCGCGGCTCGACCATTGTCCTTTGCTGATCGATCCGAGCGGGGTGTATTTCCGGCCCGAGGGCACGTCGTTTATTTGCGGCACGTCGCCGTCGGCAGATAACGATCCCGACGATTTGCCGCTCGATGAGGTCGACCACGCACTCTTCGACGACGTGATCTGGCCGACGCTCGCGCATCGCGTGCCGCAATTCGAAGCGCTGCGGGTGCAGAACTGCTGGTCCGGCTACTACGAATACAACGTACTCGATCAGAACGCGATCATCGGCTTCCATCCGGATGTCGATAACTGCATTTTTGCCAATGGTTTTAGCGGGCACGGCTTGCAGCAGGGCCCGGCAACCGGCCGCGGCATTAGCGAATTGATTCTGCATGGCCGCTACACGACGCTCGATCTGAGCTCGCTGAGTTTCACCCGCGTGCTCGAAAACCGCCCGATCGTGGAGAAGAACGTGGTTTAAAGGGCAGGGCCGAGGGTGTTCGAGGTGATGCGAAAAACGCAATAGGTAGTGCGTAGATATCGTTTGCCGCCCATCCGGACGATGCCCACAATCGACGCCGATCTTCCTTCAAAAAGATAAACGGCCCGTCACCATGTTCACCTTCAATCCCGCATTCGAAGCGCCAACCGGTTCGCCGATCCGCGAGTTGTTCAAGTATCTGGCGCAGCCCGGCATGATTTCGTTTGCCGGCGGTTATCCGGCGAGCGATCTGTTCGACCGCGAAGGTCTCGATGCGGCCGCGGCGCGTGCGTCGCAGCAGCCTGCGCTGTGCCTGCAATACGGTCCGACGGATGGCCTCGCCATCCTCAAGGAGCAACTCGCCCATTTGATGACGCGGCGCGGTACGCCTTGCACCCCGCAGGAATTGCTCGTCACGACCGGTTCGCAGCAAGGCTTCGATCTGTTGCTGCGCGTGATGGTGGCGCCGGGCGACGTGGTGCTGGTCGAACAGCCGGCGTATCCGGCGACCTTGCAGGCGTTGAAGCTGCAAGCGGCCGACGTGGTAACCGTGCCGGTCAATCAGGACGGGCTCGATGTCGCCGCGCTCGCCGAAGTGCTCGAGGCGGGCACATTGGCGCGGCCGCCGAAGCTGCTCTACACCGTTCCGACCTTTGCGAATCCAACCGGCGCGACGTTGTCGCTCGAGCGTCGCATGGCGTTGTTGAAGCTGGCGGCGCGTCACCATTTCCTGATCGTCGAAGACGATCCCTATGGCGACCTGCGTTTCAGCGGCACGGCTTTGCCGTCGCTGCTGGCGTTGAGCGATCAGGTACCGGGTTCACGCGACTGGGTTGTGCATTTTTCGAGTCTTTCCAAAATCGTCGCACCGGGTTTGCGGGTCGGCTGGATGGTCGCGCATGCGGAAATCTTGCGCCGCTGTCTGGTCGCCAAGCAAACCGTCGATCTATGCAGCTCGCCGTGGACCCAGGCGATTGCCGCCGAATACCTGGCCAGCGGCGCGTTGGAGCGCCATTTGCCGCGGATCGTCGACGCCTACGCCGTGAAGTGCCGCACGCTGTGCGATGCGCTCGACCAGCAACTAGGCGATGCGATCGCGTTTCATCGTCCCGCTGGCGGCATGTTCGTGTGGGCGCGATTGACGGGTGGCCAGAATGCGTCCGACACGTTGCGGGCGTGTATCGAGCGCAACGTCATGTTCGTGCCGGGTGTTGCCTTCTATAAAGACAATATCGATCTGGCGGCACTGCGCCTGTCATTTGCCGCGCCCGGCATCGCCGAAATCGAAACCGGCGTGCAGAGAATGAAGCAGGCGCTCGCACTCGTTTGATGACGGCTAAGGCGACTAACGCGACTAACGCGGTATTGGTTGAAAAGCAGTAAGCACAATGCCTGAAATAACCCGGCGAGCACGCGATGCTCAGCCGGGTTTTTTATGTCGACGCTAAATATTCGCGATTTAGCATAGACCGGTCGATCCGGTAAAGCAGCCTTATGTCACGCGCGACCGGACGCCTCCCGCTGCCCCCGCTCAAGGCCGCAGGTCGATGTGCTGCGGCCGTTGTACGCCGTTAGCTTCTTTGCATGCCGTTTTAACTCAAACGATTGTTTCGATTGCGATGCGTCTTCTAATGGGTTAATCCCGCCGGCTCCGTATTTCCGTCAAACTCCTGAAACATGGCTGATTGTTAAATGGAGCGTGACACTGGTTTTTAACGATAAATATCGGTTATCATCGTTGGCCTTCGGCGAATGATTTCGATGAATTAATTCATCGGCGTCCACGTTAATACCGTCGCATCGAACCAGAAAAAATCAGATGAAGATGTCGCGTAAAAAGATTGCAATCCTGGTAGCCGGTCTTCTGGTCGTGGCCGGCGTGGTCATTCAGGCGGTGTGGCGTCCATTCGCGCATCGTAAAGTCGCCGAGAACAGCGAAATCGTGCTCGATATTCATCACCCGGATGCGGTGATCGACAGCGAAGCGCTCTCGCGTTTGCCGCGCGACATTCTGCGGGTGCCGCTGTTGCACGACGTGCTGACCCAGGACTTCGTCGACTATTACGAATCGAATGACACGCGGCTGTCCACGGAGGGCGCGCTGCGGCGGCTCGCATTCGAACATCAACTGGACTGGCGTGATGAACTGATCCGCCGCGTATTCGACGAACCGGCGCACGTGCTGCTATGGCGCTCGCCGGACGGCCGCCTCGGTTACTGGGTGATGTCGATACGCCGCAATGGTCTGGCGAAGCTGGTGCAAGGGTTCGGCAATGTTGCCGCGAGCGATTCGCAGTTGAGTCAGGTGGCCAGGCTTTCCGGTGACGTTCCGGTCTACGCGTTGAAGCTGGCGGTGGGCCGCACGATTCTCTTCGCAACGAAAGACGACCGCCTCGTGGTGATATCCGCCCCCGGCGTGCTGCTCGACCCGAAAGGCGGCTTGCTGGGCGAGCGGGCGGATGCTGTGTCAGAGATGCTTTCGTCCGGCCGCGACGATGCGGCGAGCACCTATCGACTCGACGCCTCCGGCGACGCGCCGAAGGGGCACCGGCTGGTGGTGTCGGCGAATTATTTGTCGTTTGGCTATCAGGCGTTGTTCTCCGGCATCGACGCGCTGCGTTTCGATTTCTCGACCAACGGCAATGCCGCGGCGAACTGGCAGACTTCCGCGCTGATCGAGCCGGGCAAGTTGCCCCAGGAGTGGAATAGCGCCGACTTGTGGCGCGCGTTGCCGGCTAATCCGGCGGCGTGCACGAGCTTGCCGGCCGACTGGAAAGAGGCTTCGGGCCTGTTGGGCAAGGTGGCCGACGTCGGCGCGCAGGGCGCTGCCGCGATCGGCGATCAGCTCACCGGTCCCGCGGCCGTCTGCTGGTACGCGAAGTCGGCGCTGGTCGCACCGGTGTTCGTCGCGCGCGTGAAGACACAGGACGCGGCGAGCAGCGCAGCGCTGAAGGCGTCGCTCGGCAAGACCTTTGGCGATGTGATCGGCGCGTACGAGGCGAAGGCTGCCCAATCCGGTGACGCCGGTTCGGGCTATCGCCGTCTGCCGGTCACGCAGCACGACCAGGGCGCGGGCGTCACGGTCTGGCAACGGCCGGTCAGTGCGCGCTCGGGTACGGCTTTGTCCAGCAAGGCGTCGTTCGCATCGCAATTGTCGGCGGAGCGTTATTTCCCGGTGACACTCGCTTTGGCGCACGGTTACCTGATCTTCTCCCCCGATTCACGTCTGGTCGACGACACGCTCGCCGTGCTCGACAAGCGCTATCCGGCGCTCGCGGACATGCTCGCGCCGCAACGTCTGCCGCGCACGATTCTGACGCTGACGCCTTCGTCCGCGGCCGCGTTGATCGAGCGCGAAGCGGGCGCGGCGCTGCCGGCGGATCAGGAGGCGGTGTTCCGCAATGCATCGCGCACGCATCTCGTGCCGAAGCTGCATGCGCTCGCCCACTACCCGCCGGTTTCGTTGACGCTGCCGCAGAACCTGCCGGGTTCGACGGGCTGGGTTCCGGTTGAGTGGTGGTTCGATCGAGCGCAGGCGGGTGCGGGTGGTGCTGCGGACGCCCGTGCGGCTGATGCGCCTGCTGATCAACCCGGCACTGAGGGCGATTGAATGCGCCGCCTTCACGTCGGTGACGTGGCATCCGCGACGGATGCGTGCGTAGTGGCGCAAGCGCCTGCCGCGCATGCAATCGCGCACGTGCACGGCTCGCGGGCCGCCGCGCGCCGTGCGTGGCTCGCACGCGTGGCGTCGGCGCTCGTCATGGCGAGCCTTTCGCCCTATGCAACCGCTCTCACCAGCAGCACCGCGTCGCCCGACCCCGACGCGCTTTCGCCGCAGCAATCCGCCGCGTTTCGCGCCTGGTTCACGCGTATCGTCGACCAGCAAATGCGCCGCGGTCCCACGCCGCGCTGGACTCAACGCGATTGCGCGGGGCTGGTGCGGTTTGCCGTCGGCGAAACACTCAAGCCGCATGACAGTAAATGGCTGCGCGCCAACGGCATGACCAGTCTCGCGGACGCCAGCAGCATGCCGCCCGAACTGCAACTGTCCGCATCGCAACGCACAATCGCCAATCGCTGGACCCGGGTCGACGGTTCCACCGGCGCGTACGCGTCGGCGATCGCGCTGATTCAACGCAACAGCCGGTTTGTTTCGAAGGACGTGAATCAGGCGCTGCCCGGCGACCTGCTGTTTTTCGACCAGGGCGACGACCAGCATCTGATGATCTGGTTGGATCGCTACATCGCTTATCACACAGGCACCGTTACGCCGACCGATACCGGTCTGCGCGCCGTGGCCGTCTCCGACCTGATGCAATGGAAAGATTCCCGCTGGCAGCCGCTCGACGGCAATCCGAATTTCGTTGGCGTGTTTCGTTTGGACTTTCTGACACCATGACCCGAATGCAATCCGTCACTGCGTCGCGCGCCTGGCTCGGCAACTTACAACGTCGCGCGGGCGTGGCGCTGGTCGCGCTTTTTGCGGCCATGACACTTGTCATCGCACCGGCGGCCCATGCCGACGACGATGCTTCGAGCACCGCCGCCGATACCAATATCGCCGCGAATCCGACGCTGCAAACAGCGCCGCCAAGCAACTTCGCTTCGCAGAAGGTCGATGGACAACCGTTCTTCCTGCTCTCGGATGCGAGCTTCGGCAGCGATCAGTTGGCACAGGTGCGGCTTGAGGCGCCCGGCCGCGAGTTTAAGGACGCATTGCAGGCGTACGGCGGCGCGGACATCGTCGTATATCGCGTGCCGAAGCCGTTGGACTTTCTGAAGGCGCAGAAGAATCTGCATCGTCTGAACGTCGCGCCGAATTATCAGGGCGAAGGTCTGGCGAATACGCTGGCTTACCTGTGGGACCGCTGGTTCACCGAAGCACGCCGCGCCTGGCAGCGCGTGCTCTCGTTCGCGACACGCAGCAAGGCGACCCAGGCCGAGCCGCAATTCAAGCTCGGTGAGGAGACCGGCAAGCAGACACAATTCCGTCAGAACTCGCAGTTCGCGCCGCTGAAAGGCTATGACATGGTCGCGCGCTTTCGCTATCCGATCTGGGACGCGAAGGTGATCGAGCCGCCGAAGGGCGTCAATCTCGAGGGCAGCAGCAGTAACTTTATTGAAGCAAGTTCGGGCAACGTAATGATTCCGGTCGGCAAGCTGCCGCCTGGGCTTTACATCGTCGAGGCGGTGATCGGCAACTATCGCGCGCATACCTTGCTGTTCGTGTCGGACACGGTCGCGGTCGTAAAAGCGGCGTCGAGCGGCATGCTAGTTTGGACCGCACGGCGAGATAACGGCAAGCCGGTGCCGAACACCGACGTGAGCTGGACCGATGGCGTCGGCGTGCTGCAAAGCGGCGCGACCGGTAACGACGGCGCGCTAATGCTGCAACACGTGAGCCCCGAGCGCAGCTACGTGCTCGGCACCGATCCGCAAGGCGGCGTGTTCGTCTCGGAGAATTTCTATTACGACAGCGAGATCTACAACACCAAGATCTACGCAGTGACCGACCGCCCGATGTACCGGCCGGGCGACGCGGTGCATGTGAAGTTCATCGGCCGCACGTTCCAGAACGCAACGCAATCCACCGCGCCTGCCGAGGCCGATATCAAGCTCGACGTGCTCGACCCGAACGGTTCGCCGGTGGCCAGCAGCAAGACGCATTTTGCTTCCGACACGGGGGCGGATGTGTCCTTCACGCTGCCCGCCGATGCCACCGCGGGCGGCTATACGCTGCGCTTCGACTACAACGGCGATGTCTACGGCAGCGCATTTCGCGTCGCCGAATATGTGAAGCCGCATTTCGACGTCAACCTGTCGATGGAGAAAGCCGACTATGCGACGGGCGAGCAACTGAAGGGCAAGATCCAGTTGCGCTATCCGGACGGCAAACCCGTGCGCGACAGCAAGGTGTCCGTCACGCTGCGGGCGCAGAAAGTGACGATCGTCGACGGTGAACTGCGCTATGCCGGATTGTTCCCGGTCAAACTGGAACAGCAGGAACTCACGACCGATAGCGACGGCAATGCGAGCCTCACGCTGCCCGCCGCCAAGGAACCAAGCCGTTATGCGTTGACGCTGTTCGCGCAGGACGGCGCTGCCTATAAGGTGCGTGTCACGCGTGAAGTGCTGATCGCGCGCGGCGCGACGCCTTATCGTCTGTCGACGGCCAAGTCTTTCTCGCAGCCGAAGGAAGCGGTCAATTTCGATCTGCAAGCGCTGGGTACGATCGATCCGGCGTCGCATGCGCCGGCCAAATGGGAATGGACGCGCCTCGAATCGCAGACACACGGCGAAGGCGTACTCAAAGGCGCGACGGCAGGCGGCAAGTTGTCGTTCCCGGTGCAATTCGATGAACCGGGCTCGTACACGCTGTCCGTCAAGGACGACACGGGCAATCTGCTCGCGGCCACGAGCCATTGGGTGGCGGGTGATGGTCTGAAGGCGATTCCGGGCAGCGTCGAGATCGTGTTCGATCGCGATAAGTACAGGATCGGCGATACCGCCGAAGCACTGATTACCTTCCCGATGCCGGTCAACGATGCACTCCTGACGCTCGAGCGCGACAACGTCGAACACCGTGCGTTGCTGACAGCGGGCGGCGACTGGTTGCAACTGCAACGCGTGGCGCCCTCGCAATGGAAGGCGCGTATCAAGGTCGGCGAAGAATTCGCACCGAACATGACGTTCTCGGTGCTGTACGTGCATGCCGGCGAATACGTGTTCCAGAACGCGGGCATCGTGGTCGCGCAACCGCAGATCGAACTGAACGTGAAGAGCGACAAGCCGGTGTACGGTCCGGGCGATACGGTCACGCTCAATTTCGACAGCACGCTGAACGGCAAACCGGAAGCAGCGAACCTGACGGTGAGCGTGGTCGATGAAATGGTCTACGTATTGCAGCCGGAAATCGCGCCGAATATCGTCGACTTTTTCTATCATCCGCGCCGTAACAACGTGCGGACCTCGTCGAGCCTGTCGTTCATTACGTACGACCTGGCGCGCTCGCCGTTGAAGGGCGCGCCGGGCGGCCCGCAGCGCGCGAACTACAACGAGCGCGGCGTGAAGGTGCTCGAACGGCCGCGTCGTGACGATCAGGACACGGCAGCGTGGGAAGGCACGCTGAAGACCGACGCGAACGGTCACGCGACCATGACGTTCAGGATGCCGGACTCGCTCGCCCGCTGGCGCGTTACCGTGCGCGCGGCGGCGCCGGACGGCATGGTCGGCCAACGCACCGCTTACGTGCGTTCGGATAAGGCGCTGTATCTCAAGTGGAGCGGACCGTCGCATTTCCGCGTCAACGATCAGCCGGCCATCGACATGATCGCCTTCAATCAGACCGACGCGGACGTGGACGCCGAGTGGGTGGTCAACGGCGGCGGACTCTCGTTGAACCAGAAGGTCACGCTCAAGCGCGGCGCCAACTATCTGCGTCTGCCTACAGGGGCGTTGAAGGCCGGTTTGGTTGACGCGAGCTTGCGTCGTGCGGGTAAGGATGTCGATCGCTTGCAGACCACTATCGTGCTCGACGCGAGCGGCTGGCTCGATCTGCATCAGAACACGGTGGCGCTCGACGGTTCGAACAAGCCACTCAATTTGCCGCCGGATGCACAGGACGTCAGCGTGCGTTTCATCGGTAGTGCAGCGAGCCAGTTCGCGCGCGTCGCCGACGATCTGATCAACTATCCGTACGGTTGCGCCGAGCAGACCTCGAGCCGCCTGATTCCTTTGGCGCTTGCTCACGATGCGATTGGCCGTGGCGACAATGCAAGCTCGACGCAGGGGCTCGAAGCGCTCTTGCGCAATCAGCGTCAACGTCTGGCGATGCTGGCGGGTGTCGGCGGCACGTTCGGCTGGTGGGGCGATACGACCGGCGGCAGTGCGCTGATTACCGCTTACGCGTACTACGCGGACTGGCTCGCGAGCCGCAGCCTCGGCATTACGCTGCCTGCCGACAACTGGCAGCACGCAATGGACGTCTATCGCGACGCCGGCGCCAAAGAGCCGCTGTTGCATCGCGCGCTGGCGCTGTGGTTCATGCAGCAGATGGGCCTGCCGGTCGCCACGCCGGTTTCGGGCGTCGCGGCGGATTTGACGAGCGATGCAGCGGCTACCGGCAAAGCGCCGTTGGCTAACGTCACCTATGGCGCGTCGGACAGCATCGTGTTCGCCCAGGCCGATTCGCCGCGCGGCAAGCAGATGGCGACGTTGCTGATCGCCAACCTGGCGCGCGGCTCGAATGCTCAGCTGCCCGATGGCTTCGAGGCCGCGGCGAGCGCCGCGCGTACGGCTCTCGCGAACGATCCTGCGCCGCTCGTGCAGAGCCTGCTTTACATGACCGGCGGCGACGGCGGCGCGGCGATCGATGCGTCGGCCTTGCTCGCGAAGAGCAGCGCCGATTACCCGACGCTCGATCGCGCGTTGACCTTGCTGTGGGTGCGTAAAGCGCTCGGCGGCGACACGGCGCAGGCTTCACTGCCGTCGCTGCAAGGCGCGGGCTGGACACGCGCGGTGACGTCGACCGGCACGCCCCTCTGGAAGTGGAATGGCGCGGCACTGCCCACCACGCTCGATGTGGGCGGCGCGCGCACCGATGTGAACGCACTGGTTTCGTTCCGCAGCCATACGAGCGAGGACAGTCGCCTGAACATCACGGTCGAACGCCGTTTCTACAAGCTCGAACCGCTCGAAGTGAAGGTCGATCCGAAGAAGGGAGACGCCGCGAGTCAAATGGGCCGCTCGGCATTTACCGCGCGTCTGGTGAAGTCAGGCGATGCGATCGACAGCAATGCGCTGTACGTCGACGAAGTGACGCTCACGCCGCGCTCGGGCAACGCGTACCACTACGGTTTGCTCGACGTGCCGCTGCCGCCGGGTGGCGATGTCGAGGCGACTAGCTGGGGCGTGTCGATCGACGGATTGCCGGGCGCAAAGGACGGCGCCAGCGGTCCGCAGCCGTTCGCGCGTGCTGCGTCGTATGAGATGGGTGAGCTGGCTTATCACCAGCCGGTGCCCTTGCTCGATCGTCCGGTGACGCTGCGGCAACTGGTTCGCTTCGCGTTGCCGGGCACGTTCGCGTTGCCGCCGGCTCGCTACTTCCGCATGTATCAGCCGGACGCCAAGGCGTTCGAAGGCGGCAAGAGCGATCGCGTGACAAGCCTGCGTATTCAGTAAGCGAGACCACCATGTTCTCCGCTCTTCGGCATTCGCGCGATCGTCTGGCAGTTACGCTGCGGGTTGCGCTCGTGGTGGGAGCGGGGTGCGTTTTTAGTGGTGCGAGTGCGGCTGCGGTCGCGGCTGCGGCGAGTACATTGCCGTCCGTGTCGCCGACCGCCTCCGCTGCGCAAATGCTGCGCTTTGCCTGGTTGCGCGACGGTCAATCGCAGCTTTGGCAATTCAACGCCGCTGCCGCCACGACTGCCGCCGCGGACGGTCTCACGCCGCAGTCCGCACGTCCGTTGCCGGCGACGCTGGAAACGCCGCTTGGCAGCGTGTGGAAGCTGTTCGTCTATGGTTATCTGGTCGATCGCAATATCGCCACGCCGGACTACGTCTGCAACGGCGGCGATCCTGAAGAAGTGTATTGCTGCATGACAGGCGGTCACGTCGACCGTGAACATGCGCTGGTGCAATCGTGCGGACGTTTTTTCGAACCCGCGCGCCTGCAACTCGATCCGGCCGATTGGCGCAAGTACTGGACGGCCGCGCATGCACCCGTCTGGCTGCGCGACCTCCACGCGATGACACCCACCCGTCGCGTGCCGGTGACCGAGCTGCTCGCCGCATTGCAGGCGATGCCGTCACGGCCACGCGAAGCGGCGTCAAGCACGCTGGTGTCGGTGCTGACCAGCGGACGCGGTGAGGGCACCGTGTCGCTCTACGGCAGCGTGTTGCGCGCCAAGACCTGGACCATGCCGGACCCGGCGCGGCCCGGTGCTTCGATCGGTGGTGCGGCAGGCTGGCTCGCCGATGGCACGCCGGTGTGGCTGGGCGGCGCCGGCGGCAGCGCACGGGCGCTGGCGGCCGCCGCGCCGCGCATCGCTCCGTTGTTCACGCAAATCGCCGTGCCCGACGACAACGCGTGCGTGCTGGTCGACTTCTTCAGCCGTTATCCGATTCGTGAGGTGCTCGGCGATAAAGGGCCGGCAGCGGTGCCCGAGGGTCCGTTGCGCGGCGATTTCCGGGTCGGCTTCGTCAACGGCAACTGGGCGCGGGTGGAAAGCCAGGGCGAACTGCGGCTCGATCGCGACGCTGCCGGTGCGCCGCAGATAGTGGGCCGCTTCGGCATGAACGACTACGTCGCGCGGGTGGTCGAGCGGGAAGGCGACACGAGCCAGCCGGAAGCGGCGAAGGCTTTGGCGGTGGCGGCGCGCTCCTACGTCGTGCAACATGGCAATCACGACCACGGCTGCTTCCGTATCGACGACAGCAGCAGCACGCAGCGCGTCCTGCCGCGCGTGCCGACCGCTGCGGCGCGCCGTGCAGCCGATCTGACCGACGCGCTGGTGCTCACCGGCGTGCCGGTTCAGTATCACCACGACAAGGCCGCCCCCGGTCAGATGAGCTGGCTTGCCGCGAAGGCGTCCGCGCAAACCGGTCTCACTTTCGACGCGATTCTGTCGCGCACCTGGCCGCAAGCAACCTTGACGTCGTTCGAGAGTCCGCTGTCCGGTGATTGCATCCAGGTGGCGGGGGCCCAGCAATGGTTGCAGCGCAACGCGCCGTTGTGGGCACGGCGCATGGACGGCGCAGCCGGTTACGAGACCCCCGATCTGCCCGCGGTGTGCGAGGTGCGTGAAGGACGGCCCTATGCGGACGCGCAGCGCAATCGCGTGTACGTATATCGTCTGCAGACCGAAGAGGACCGTATCGCGCTGACGCATGAATATATTCACCTCGCGTTCCAGCATCATCCGCGCGGCCTCGATGAAGCGTTTGTCGAACGTACCGCTCGCACGCTGATCCGTACGGACAATCCCATTCAATGAATACCCTCTCGCGCTCGCTTTCCGCTAAGTTCCGCGCGCTTCCTGTGATGCGCCACGTTCGAGTTCCCGCGACTGTTGCCTTGGTCTCGGCTGTGCTGGCGGCGAGTATGGCGACCAATGTGCAAGCTGCCGGCGCCGACGGTAATGGCGGTGCGCTCGCCGATCTCACCGGCGCATTCGGCGGTTGGCGCCACAGCGGATTGACGAACGAAGGCGAGCACTTCGTCGCGGCCTATCCCCGGCCGCCGGTCGACCGTGGTGCGCAACGCTACCGCACGCTGATCGAAGGGCGCCTGAAGCACATCGACAAACACGCGCGCAAGCCGCCCACATTGGTCGTCAACGGCAACCCGACGCCGCTCTATACCGACGACGAAGGCGCATTCGCGCGCCCGTGGGCATTCGGGGCGGGTTCGAACAGCATCGAATTGATTTCCGCCGACGGCAAACAGCACCAGCGTATGCAGTTCTACGAAGCCGATCACAGCAAGCCGCAGGCGAAATTGCGCGCGATCGTCACGTGGGACGACCCGAAAGCGCAGGTGGATTTGCACGTGATCACGCCGGGCGGCCTGCATGCGTTCTTCGCCAATCCCACGCTCGAAGACGGCAGCGGCTTCGACGTCGATTCGGTGGACGGTGCGGGGCCAGGCATATTTTCATCGGCGGCGCCCGAGCATGGTACGTGGCTGTTCTTTCTGAACTACTGGGGCAATTTCGATTCGACCGGCTACAACTTCGACGCCGCCGCGCACGAGCGCGACGTGATTACCGCGACGTTGACGCTGGTTTTCAATGAAAACACGCCGAACGAGCGGCGTGAAACAATGGTCGTGCCGCTGCGCAAGATCGGCGATCTGCAGCTCGTGAAAAGCGAGCGACTCTGAGGGCGGGATGGGAGCAGTGACGATGAAGGTCAAGACAACGGGTTGGGCGAAGGCTGGCTGGATGATGCTTGTCGTCGCCTGTTTGCAGGTTGCGACGGTAGCGCACGCGAGCGATATCGACTTCGGCGCGCCGTTGAACGGCTGGCGCAACACGAGCGGCGACACCGAGCGTTATACGCAGGACGTGCATTATCCGGCCGTGACGGTGACGACGCCGGAAGGCCAGTCGAAGTTCGCGCTGATCGAAGGGCAGATCCGTAACACGCCGAAGAAGAAGGGCACCACGGTGGGCACGCTGGTGGTGAACGGTACGCCGTTGCCGCAGCGTATCGAGGAAGACGGCAAGTTCTCGCGGCCTTACGCGTTTCCGTCCGGCAGCAATGGCGTTGAGCTGCGAGCGCCGGATGGTTCACGCAAGCGCGTGCAGTTTTACGACGCGTACAGCGGTAAAACCCAACCGAAATTGCGCGTGGTGCTCGCATGGGACACCGATGGCACCGACCTGGACTTGCATGTGGTCTCCCCGGACGGCGTGCACACCTGGTACGGCGACCGTGTTGCGCCGAATGGCGGCTCGCTCGACGTGGACGTGACGACCGGCTATGGGCCGGAGATCTACTCGTCGGCGGCGCCGTTGAAGGGCACCTATCTGGTGTACGTGAATTATTACGGCAATGGGAATAGCGGCAGCGATATGACCGTCGCGCAGGTGACGATCATCACGAACGAGAATACGCCCAATGAGAAGAGCGAAACGATTCGGGTGCCGATGCGTAAGCCAGGCGAGCTGACGCTCGTGAAGACGTTTGTGATGCCCTAGGCGAATGCTGGGCGATATGCACGGCATGCGCTTGCCGTGCATGGCGCACGACAAGCGCAACCGCTTGCTTAACGGTCGAGGAACGACTTCAGGCGATCTGCGCGGCTCGGATGCATCAGCTTACGCATGGCCTTGCTTTCGATCTGGCGAATCCGCTCGCGCGTGACGTCGAACTGCTTGCCGACTTCTTCGAGCGTGTGGTCCGACTTCGTGTTGATGCCGTAGCGCATGCGTAGCACCTTCGCTTCGCGCGGCGACAGCGAGTCGAGCGCGTCGTCGATGGCGGCGCGCAAGTCGGCCTGCATCGCTGCATCAGCCGGCGAAGATGCTGCCGAATCTTCGATCATGTCGCCGAGCGTGGCGTCGCCGTCGTCACCCACCGGCGTTTCCATCGACACCGGCTGCTTGGCGATCTTCAGAATGCCGCGCACTTTCTCTTCCGACAGTTCCATGCGCTCCGCCAGCACCGAAGGATGGGCTTCCTGACCGGTCTGTTGCAGGATCTCGCGCGAAATGCGGTTGAGCTTGTTGATCGTTTCGATCATGTGCACCGGCACGCGGATCGTGCGAGCCTGATCGGCGAGTGAACGCGTCACGGCCTGACGAACCCACCAGGTGGCATACGTCGAGAACTTCCAGCCACGGCGGTATTCGAACTTGTCCACGGCCTTCATCAAACCGATGTTGCCTTCCTGGATCAGATCGAGGAACAGCATGCCGCGGTTGACGTACTTCTTTGCGATCGAGATCACGAGACGCAGATTCGCCTCGATCATCTCGCTCTTGGCCTTGCGCATCTTCGACTCGGCGGCAACCATCTGACGGTTGATCTCTTTCAGATGCTTGAGCGGCAGCGAAACGGTTGCCTCGATGTCGATCAGCTTCTGCTGTTCCGACTGGATGGCCGGCAGATGACGCTCCAGCGCCGCGCCGAACGACGACGAGCCGCGTGCGGCACGCTCGGTCCAGCCGAGATCGGCTTCGTGACCCTTGAACGATTCGATGAACTGCTCGCGCGGCATGCCGCTCTTCGTCACGACGATTTGCATGATGTTGCGTTCGATCGCGCGAACCTGGGCGACCTGGCTTTGCACGTCGCCGCACAGGCGGTCGATCGTGCGAGCCGTAAAGCGAATCTTCGCGAGGTGCTGCTGGATCTCTTCGCGGGCGCGCAGGTAAGCCTTCGAGCTGACGTCGCCGCGCGTGTGCGAGGCGTTCATCTGATCGGACAGGATGCCGACCTGGGCGAAGATCTCGAGGCAATCGCTCGTGAGTTGCTTCAGACGTGCTTCGTCTGCTGCCGAGGAGTCGGCCGGGCCGGCGTCGTCGTCTTCTTCGTCATCGCTGTCGACATCGTCGGTCGCATCGGCGTCGACGTCCGCTGCGGCGTCCGCAGTGGTGTCTTCCGCAGCGGCGGTGTCTTCATTCAGACCGTCGACCAGTTCGTCGATCCGCAGTTCGCCGTCCGCGACCTGTTGGGCGCTCGCCAGAATGGCGGAGATCGCGAGCGGGCAAGCGGCAATCGCCTGCACCATTTCGTGCAGACCGTCTTCAATGCGCTTCGCAATCGCGATTTCGCCCGCGCGGGTCAGCAGCTCGGTTGCGCCCATTTCGCGCATATACATGCGCACGGGGTCGGTCGTACGGCCGAACTCGGAATCGACGGTCGACAACGCGACTTCGGTTTCCTCATCTGCCTGATCGTCCGACACCACGGCGGGGGCGTTCGAGTTGAGCAGCAGCGTTTCCGCATCCGGAGCCTGCTCGTAGACCTGCACGCCCATGTCGTTGAAGGCGCTGACGATGCTGTCGATCGCTGCGGTTTGCGCGAAGTTGTCGGGCAGGTGGTCGTTGATCTGCGCGTGGGTCAGGTAGCCTTGCTCCTTGCCCAGCTGGATCAGTGCGCGCATCTGGCGCTGACGCTCTTCAGCCTGTTGCGGCGGCAGTTCGGCCGCTACGGGGATCGCTTTGCCAGCGCCTTTGCCCTTGGCTGTACGGCCAGCGGGCGCTTTTGGGGTGTATCCGGCAGTTTCGTGTTGCGAATCTTCGCGATCAAAAGGGTTCACGTATTCTCCTCTAGAGGCTTCGCTATGAGACGCAAGACGCTACCGTCAGGCGTTTCGAGCATGGCTCAACATCACCTGAGTGACTCAACGCGGTTGTTTGGCTGTGCTCTGGGGAGCAAAAAAGATGAGCCCGCACTAAGCGGGCCGATAGAAATGTGCGAAATTCGCGCGGCTCGCATTATATACGACCTTGCGCCTTCGCGCTCATTGTGCGTACACCTTTTGTCATGCGCTCTTGCCGCAGGCCTGTTCGCGTGCCATTGGTCGCTGGGCGGATGCTCGTCATAGGCGGCGCGCCGACGGACAGCCTTCCTACTATAGATGAAGTCGCGCGCCCTCACATGGTGTCTACACATTTTGCTACCTCGCTATATATAGGGGCGCCGTGGAAGGATGCAAGTTCTGGCGTCGATTCGTACTTACCCAAAAGAAAATTCGCAGAAGGGGGTTGACGGCGGGGCAGTCGATCTCCATAATCTCGTTTCTCTGCTGCTGATGCAGCGACGCAGAACGAAGCGGTACCGGTGGTTGCGCAGGTGGGCAACGCGGTGCGGATTCGGTAGTGAATGCGGACTCGATCTTTAAAAATTAACAGCCGATAAGTGTGGGCGCTTGATGCGCGACGCGCGGTGGACTCCCCGGAGTCTGCCGGAAGCGAAAGTATCAAGTCTCACACGAGTATTAAAGGAAGGTTTTCCTGCTGGTGTGGATTCACACCGGCAGGTTAATCATTCGTCAGTACGTTGAGTGAGCGACCGGTTTCGAAAGAGACCGAAAAACAGTAACAGGTTTGAACTGAAGAGTTTGATCCTGGCTCAGATTGAACGCTGGCGGCAT